>CALFZM010000045.1 GCA_937952235.1 uncultured Opitutia bacterium
AGGCGCAGCGGCAGCTCGGCGGCCAGCTGCGCGAGGCTGTCGATGCGCTGCACGTCGCTGCCGAAGGGCAGTTCGCGGGTGTCGTACAGGACATCCTTGGTGCCCAGGCGGCGCACGGCCTCCGGGTGCGCGCTGACGAGCACGCCGGCCTGCGCCACCCGCCCGAGCATCGCGTCCAGGCGGTAGCCGAAGACCTGGAAGGGATAGCCGACCGTGAGGTCGAACACCGTGTAGTTGCCGGCCTGGCTGGCGCCGGCCAGCGGGTTCCAGTCGACGCTGCGCGAGACCTCCGTCGCGGTCGAATAACGCATGCCGAGGCCGAGGTTGGCGCCGCGGCCGATGCCGTTCATGAGGCCCTCGGCGAACGTGTACTTGCCGAAGAAGTTGAACCGGAACTCGGGCACGTTCTCGATGCGGGCCTTGTAGTAGATGTCCGAGGCGACCTTGGCCGCGGGAGTGAGGGCGTTGTACGCGGCCGTGCCGGGGGCGGCGCGGGTGCGATCGTACATCGTCTTCGCGGTCCACAGCCAGGAGCCGTTGATGACGGCCTGGAAGTTGCGGCGCGGGGACCAGATCGCCTCGGCGGTGCCGCCCTCGATCCGGTTCTTCAAGTCGGTCGTGCGCCAGCGGAGCAGGCGGACGTTGCGGTACGGGGAGCCCACCGGGAAGAGCGTGGTGCTGAAGTTCAGCGGCTCCTCGATGTTCGACTGCCGGGCCGAGTCGTCGAGCATCTGGTTTTCACGCTCGCCGCGGAACAGCGAGACCGTGCCGACGAGCGAACCGTCGGCCTTCGACATCTTCGCTCCGACTTCCCAGTTCATGCCTTCTTCGTTCTTGATGACGTCGTAGACGCCGCGGCTCCCGAGCACCTGCTGGAACTGGTCGAGGGAGGTGATCGTCTGCCCGAGGTAGCTGAACGACTGGCCGGGCGTGCCGCCGAAGCCGAACGCGCGGGCCTCGTTGTACCAGAGGACCTCATCGCCCACGAAGAGGCCGCCCACGCGACCCGAGTTGAACTTGAACGTTTTCGAGGTCGTGGCGTACAGGCTCAGGTCACGCGTGAGCGCGAACGAGAGGCCGGCCATCCAGGAGTCGCCCTTCTGATCGGTGTAGAGGCCGCGCTGGTAGCTGATCGAGTGGCCCCACACGTCTTCCGGAAACAGGTCCGGCCGGAGGTGCATGTCCGGGAAGTAAATGAACCACGGATAATTGTTCGGCTGATACTGGCCGCGCTCCCAGCGCTTCTCCTCGCGATAGCCGCCGAGGAACGTGAGCCGGTCCTTGAAGGCCGTCGCCTGGTAATTCAGGTAGCCCGAGTGGTTCTTGACTTTGTAGCCGTCGAGCGCGTTGCGGTCCGTCTGGTGATAGACGCTGACGTCCGGGTAGATCTCGAATCCGGGATCGAAGTTCGAGAAGATCTGCCGCACCGGCTTGATCGCGCCGGTCCGGTCGCGGATGACCTGGTTCACCGGCACCGCGCCGTGATTGTAGATGTTGACGTTCGTGCCGCGGTAGTCGGGGTTCGACGTCGTGTTGCGCGCGCCCGGCAGGAAGGCCCACTGGGCGTCGGTGACGGTCTGGCCGCCGAGGAACTGCTGGTACGGGTTGATGCGCTGGAAGCCCACGAGCAGCTTGTTCTTCACGCCGAGCAGATCGGCCTTGAGCACCGCATCGACGTTGTGCGTCTGCGCGAACCGGTAGTAGCCCGAGAGGTTGCCGGTGCCGACGTTCCAGTGCACGCCGTCGGCGTAGGGCGTCGTGATGGCGCCACCCTGGCCGATGGAGTAGTTCTTGGATTTCTCCTTGAAGTAGTTGTACCGGACGTCGAGCCAGCTGAACGGGCTCATGTCGACCGTGACGGAGAAATTCTCGATCTGATTGTCGAAGTTCGCGCCGCGGCTGGTGTAGTTGAAGGCCTCGTCCTTGTAGCGGCGGCCCGCGGCGTCGGTGACGTACGCGCCCCGCTCGACGCGGGTGTAGGCCGGCAGGGCCCAGTCGCCGGTGGCGATGCGCTTGTTGTTGATGTACGTCGCGTACGCCAGGGTGGGCGTCGTGGTGTTCTGGACGACATTCGCCGTGAGGCCGTTGCCGGCGTTGGCGACGATCGTGTTGGAGAGCGTCGCGGTGGACGAACCGTACTGGCCCGTCAGCGCGGCGTTCTGCCAGCCGGCGAAGTCGCTGTAGATCCAGTCGTAGTCGTTCCAGCTGTATTTCTCGCGCAGGGATTCCGCCTCGAGGGTGATCTTCACCTTGCCGCTGTCGAACGGCACGAGCGCCAGCGAGGGATTGACGCCGATGGCGCGGCGGTACTCGAAGCGCCGCTCGCCCTGCGTGTCCTCCCAGGTGCCGACCACGCGGAAGGCCGCCTTCTTGCCGATGCCGGAGTTGTGGTCGAGGGTGACCTTCTGGCCGGAGTTGTCGTTGATCTGGGCGGAGACCGAGGTGGCGGTCTTGCCGAACTCCGGCAGCTTGCTGATGTAATTGATGACGCCGCCGGGATAGCCCTGGCCGAAGAACACGGCCGCGGGACCCTGCACGACCTCGACGCGGTCGATGTTCTCGGTGTTGTAGGACGTGTAGCGGAACACGCCGTTGCGCATGATGCTGTTCACGACGAAGCCGCGCAGCGTGAAGGTGCCCTGCGGCGTGGCCGAGTTGGCCGGCACGCGCATCGCGAAGCGGGTGTCGCCCGACGCCGCGGCCGAGTAGCGGAACAGGTCCGTCAGCGAGCGGGCGTTGGTGTCGTCGATGAACTCGCGCGACAGCACCTGGACGTTCATCGGGATGTTCTGGATCTCCATCCCGATCTTGGTCGCCGTGAGCGCGTTGGTCTTGAGGTAGCCGTAGTCGCGGTCGGTGCGGACCTCGAACGGAGTCAGCGTCTGCACGCCCTCATCGGTGGTCAGCGCCGGCGCCGGCGTGGCGCCACCGGTGGCGGCGGGCCGGGCCGCCGGAGCGGCCGGGCTGCCGGCGGGCGTGGTCGCGGGGGCGGTTACGCCCCGGGTTTGGAAGTCCGACAGCTGCTTGCGCAGGCGTGCGTTCTCCTCTTGGAGCCGGCGGATCGTTTCCGCGTCCGTCTGCGCCGAGGCAAACGGGGCCGCGATCAACGCCGCCAGCGTCGCGGCCAGGGCACGCCTGGTCGCCGTTGCTGGGTTGGTCATGGTACTCATGGTTTGGGTAACGTTTCGAGACGTAGGTCCGAACAGAAAAGGGGCCTCAGGCGGCGTGCCCGTTGGCCTGCGGGAGGCGCAGGGAGGGCGACACGGTGATGCCGATGCGGCCGCGGCTGCCACGGTTCTCCAGGCGCCACACGAGGTGGTCGACCACCTTGCGCACCAGCGTGGGCAGGTTGATGTCGATGGCCGCGGGGGAGTGGTCGAGGTTGTGGTAGATGACCGGATTGTAGTTGCCGAGGATCGCTTCGAAATCGCGCCCGGGCCGCTTCCCGGCTTCCCGCAGCCGGCGGAAGAACGAGCCGCAGAAATGATCGACCGGCAGGTACAGCCCGGTGGCCCGTGGCACGCTCCCGAGCAGCGTGCGCACCAGCGTCTCGCTCTCGCTGTGCAGCGGCGCGATCTCGAGGTAGCTCACGCCGGGGTTGGACTGGCCGAGGATCCGGTGCACGGGCAGCTTGAGCTCGGACGCCCGCTCCGTGAACGCCCGCACGCGCCGCGCCACCGCGCTGTAATCGGGATCGGTGCTGATCACGGCCGCGACCTTGTGCCCCTGGCGCACCAGGTACTCCGCGGCGAGGCGACCGTTCTCCTCGTTGTTCGGCTCCACGTAGTCGCCGGCGTACGTCATCGACCGCCGCGTCATGAACCAGAGGTAGGGCAGGCTGCCCAGCTTGGCGAGCGTCTCGGCCGGCGGCTCCATCCCCTGGATGATCAGGCCGTCGAGCTTCTCCGCCGCCAGCGCCGCCGGCAGTTGCTCCGGCGAATTCGAGAACAGGACCCGCAGGTCCACCCGGTAGCGCGTATCCGTGGATTGGATCTGGAGCAACTGGTCCTGGAACCAGTTCAGGCTCGGATTGGTGGCCTTGCCGCCGACGAACCAGACCCCGATCCGCCGCTGCTCCGTCATCCGCGCCTTCGGGCCCCGGCGCCGGCTCAACGGCGCGGGCACGTAGTTGTGCTCCTGCATCACCGAACGGATCCGGGCCAGGCTGTCGGGCGCGACGATCTGCGGCTGGTTGATCGCCCGCGACACAGTCGCCGGCGACACCTTCGCTTTCTTCGCGATCTCGGTGATCAGCATGGGGTGAGGGGTAGCGCTGAAAATTTCAGCAAACAGGATGAAATGACCCCGGCCCGGTCAAGCGCTATTCCTCGGGCCCGGCGGTCGCGAAAGGGACGCGATCTCCGACGCCGCGGTCAGCGCGCGAGCGCCCGGCGCCATGCCCCCAGCAGTTCGCGTCGCTCGCGGATCACTTCCGGCCAGGCGTGCGGGTCGGTGCTGACGTGATATCCGTGGCTCATGCCCATCTCGGGGCACACCCAGAGCTCGCCGCCGGGCCGCGGCCCCGCGAGCCAGCAGGCAAACAGGTCCTCGACAAACGCTAGGTAGTCCCGGAACTCCGGCGTCAGCGCGCCGCGCCCGTCGGTCACGGGCACCTGGCAATGCTGGCTGTTGAACGGCCGCAGGTGAAACATCTGCGAGGCCTGGATGAGCTTCGGCCACGCCAGCAGCCGGCGCGAATAGTCGGGCGGCAGCATGTGCTTGGAGACCGCGAAATGGGAATGGTCCCACGTCACCGGCAGAAGTTCGCCGGTCGCGCGCCGGTACCGCCGGGCAATCTCGTCGAACTTCTCCGGCGTCTCCGTCGACGTGTCCCGGTGCGTCTCGATGTGCGCCGCCACGCCGAGCCGGCGCGCGGCGCGGATCAGACGGACGGCCGCCGCGGCGGCCCGGGCCGGCGGCGTGTCGTGGTTGAGCAGCTGCACGTTGATGAACCGGACGCCCGCGTCGCGCTGCGCCCGCAGGCGCGGCAGGGCGTCGGCGGCGCTCCGGGCATCGAACCCGCTCATCAGTTCCAGCCCAAGGCGGCGCGCGAGGGCCCCGATCTCCGGCGTGATGTACGCGCACACGCCGTCGAAACCCGCTTCGCGGATCGCGCGCAGCTTGCGTTCGACCGGCCATTCCCGCCGCGGCGACGGGTAGCCGATCATCGACCAGGTGGTCGCACACATCACGAGCCGGGGCGGGGCGGGGGAGCGAGGCATGGGATGAAAAAACATGAAAACCGTTGTTGAATTTCAGGGTCGCGCGAGCTTATTCCAGCGGCGCCTTCGCGCCCGCCGAGGGGCGCGGGAAAAATCCCCGTCGCATGCACCCACCGTTCGTCAACGGCGCCTCCTGGATCTGGTCGGCCGAAGGCACCCATGCCGCGCCGCCACCCGAGTCGGCCTCGCCCTCGCACTATCAGGTGCGGCTGTTTCGCCGGCGCTTTCACGTCGCCGCGCCGGCCGGGGCGACGCTGGCGGTGCACGTGTCGGCTGACAGCCGGTATCTGCTCTACTGCAACGGTCGCCTGGTCGGGCGCGGTCCCGCGAAGGGCGACGTGAACCATCATTTCTACGAATCGATCGAGCTCTCCGCCTGGCTCCGTCCTGGCGAGAACGTGCTCGCGGCGCTGGTGCTCGACATGGCCCGCGTCGCGCACCGGCCCGCGCTGCTCGGCGCGCCGTGCTCGGTCATGACGTACGCGGGCGGCTTCGTCCTGGAGGGCGCGGTGCGCGGCCAGGACGGCGCGGTGCTCGAGGAGCTCGCGACGGACGCGCGGTGGCGGGTCGCGGTCGACCGCGCGCACCGGTTCCAGAACGACCACACGACCTTCGAGGGCTACCAGGGCTACTTCGAGCACCGCGTCGCGGCGCTCGTGCCGGACGGATGGACGGCGCCGGGCTTCGACGACGGCGCCTGGCCGGCCGCGACGGTGCTGTATCGCGCGGAGCGCCTCGAGCACCGCCGCGATCCCGCGAGTCCGTACGGGCTGGTGCCGCGCCTGATCCCGCCGCTCGAGGAGGAGCGCGTGGACGGTTTCGGCGCCGCCTTTGCGCCGGGGGGCGGGCCGGCGCCGGCGGGCTGGCCGGCGCTGCTCCACGGCGGGCACGGCGCCGTCACGGTGCCGCCCCACCGGGAGATCGAGGTGATCCTGGACGCCGGCGAGCTGACCACCGCGTATCCGGTTTTCGAATCCAGCGGGGGCGCGGGTGCGGTCGTGCGGTTGACGTACGCGGAGGCGCTGCGCCTCCCGTGGGGCACTCCCGGGGCCATCCTGCTCGGCCGGCAGCAGCCGCTCGCCAACCTGGCGTCGCACTACGCCGACGAGAGCACCGGCTGGACCTTCGACCGGCGCGGGCGGATCGCCGGCTGGAGCGACGTCTGGGAGCCGGCCGGACGGGCGCAGGAGTGCTTCGAGCCGCTGCACTGGCGCGCCTTCCGGTTCGTCGGCGTGCGGATCGCCACGGCCGGCGAACCGTTCGTCCTGCGCCGCGCCACCCACCGTTTCACCGCCTATCCCTACCGGATCGAGGCGGCGTTTGCGTGCTCCGAGCCGCGGCTGGAGCGACTGTGGCGGATCGCGCTGCACACGATGCGGCTCTGCGCGCACGAGACGTTCGAGGACTGCCCGTACTACGAGCAGATGCAGTACGCCGGCGACACGATGATCACCTCGAAGATCGCGATGCTCGCGACGGGGGACACGCGGCTCACGCGCCAGGCCCTGCTGCAGTTCGACTGGTCGCGGCTGCCCGAGGGCCTGACCCAGAGCCGGTTTCCCTCGCGGCTGGTGCAGGTGATCCCGTCGTGGTCGCTGCACTGGATCACGTGCATCCGCGACTACACCTACTGTGCCGGCGAACTGGATACGGCCCGGGCGCTGCTGCCGGGCATCCGGGCGGTGCTCGACTGGTTCCGGCGCCACGGGGACGCCGACGGCCTGCCCGCGCGGCTGCCGTTCTGGAACATCACCGACTGGTGCCCCTGGTGGCCGCGCGGCGTCGTGCCCGGCGCCGACGCCGGGCCCACCGGCATCATCGCCGCGCAATACGTGGTGGCGCTCGACGAAACCGCGGACCTGTGCGCCCGGCTCGGGCGCGACGCGGAGGCGGCGGAGCTCGGCGCGGAGGCGGCCGCGCTGCGCCGGAGCCTGCACGCCCGGTTCTGGTCGGAGACCGAGGGACTTTACTTCGACCGCCCCGGCGGTCCCGAGGTCAGCCAGTACGGCAATGCCTGGGCGATCCTTTGCGGCGCGGCGGGGCCGGCGGAACGCGCGCGGATGCTCCGCCGGTTTCCGGCCGACCCCGCGCTGGCGCCGGGATCCTTCTTCTGGTGGCACGCCGGTTTTCGGGCGCTGCACCTCGCGGGCGCCTACGACCGCATGCCCGAGTTTCTCGGACCCTGGCACGAGATGGCGGAGCACGGGCTCTCGACGTTCGTCGAGGAGAACAGCTACTGGCGCTCGCTCTGCCACGCCTGGAGCGCGCACCCCGCCCTCGAGTTCCTCACCCGCATCCTCGGGGTTACGCCCCGCGAGCCGGGCTTCGCCGCGGTCGACGTGACGCCGCACCGCTGCGGCCTCGCGCACGCGAGCGGCCGCGTGTGCACGCCGCGCGGGCCGGTCACGGTGAGCTGGCGCGCGGCCGGGGGCCGTTTCGGCATCGAGGTGGACGCGCCGCCTGGCACCCCCGTCTGCCTGCGGCTGCCCAACGGCGCCGAGTACCGGTTCACCGGCGGCCGCTTCGAGACTGAAGTGGAGTTGTCCTGAACCTCTTGCCGCCAGCCGCCGCATGCCGCCTGCGCTCGTCCTCCGCCACGCCTCGGGCCGTCACGTCGAGATCGCGACCGCGGCGGGCGCGCTGCTGTGGCGGTATCACTATTGTCCGACGACGCCCGCCGCCGAGGCACCGCGGCCCTACGTCCACCCGGTGTGTTCCCTGGCCGGCGACGTGCTGACCAACTTCCGGCCCAACGACCACCCCTGGCACCACGCGCTGAGCCTGACGCTGACATCGGTCGAGGGCGTGAACTTCTGGGGCGGCCCCTCGCACCGCGCGGGCGACGGATACCGGTGGCGCGACGACCACGGGCGTCAGGTGCATCGCGGCTGGCGGCGGCTCGAGGCCGAACGGATCGAGGAGGACGTCGCGTGGGAGAGCGGGGCGGGCGAGCCGCTGCTGCAGGAACGCCGGGAGCTCGGCACCGCGCTCGTGCCGGGAGGCTGGGCGCTGGAATGGTCGAGCACGCTCGAGAACGTCGCGGGCCGGCCGCTTGCTCTCGACAACTACCATTCGCTCGGGGGGCTGGCCGGGTCGCACTACACGGGCCTGCAGTTTCGCGGCGCGCGCGACCTGCTGGACGAGCACGGCGATGCCACGCTCGGGGCGTGGGGGGAGGGGGGGCAAACGGGCGAGGCCGCGCTTCATGGCGTCCCGTCCCGCTGGCTGGAATGGCGGTGCCAGCACGACGGCTCATTGCGGCGGACGTGCATCCGCTTCGAGAACGTGGCGGCGCCGCTGCCCTGGTTTTTCCGCGCCGCGAACCCGCTCGTCGCGTTTGCCTTCCACCGCGAGGCCACCCACGCTCTGCCCGCCGGAGCCGCGCTGCGGCTGGCCCACCGGCTTACCTTTCTTTCGCCATGACCCCCGACCGCCGGACCTTTCTCCGCCGCGCCTCCCTGGGTGCCGCCGGCCTGCTCGCGGCGCCGGGCCTACGGGCTGCGGCCGCGCCCGCGCTGCCGGCCTTTGACGCGCTCGCGCCCGACGCCTTCTGGGCGGCGGTGCGGGACCAGTTTCCGCTGGCGCGCGACTACACCTACTTCAACACCGGCGGGCTCGGGCCCACGTCGCTGCCGGCCCTGGCGCGGGTCGAGGAGACCACCCGCAAGCTCCAGGTGCGCTGCGAGCACGGGCACGGACTGTTCGCGGGCGCCCGCGCGACCCTGGCGCGCTTTCTCGGCGCGGAGCCGGAGGAGATTGCGTTCGTGCGCAACGCGAGCGAGGGCAACTCGATCGTCGCCGCGGGGCTGAAGCTGGATCCGGGCGACGAGGTGATCCTCGAAACCCATGCCCATCCCGGCGGCTCGTTTCCCTGGCTCAACCAACAGGCGCTGCGCGGGGTGGCGGTGCGGCTGTTCGAACCGGATCCGCAGGACGCGGCGGGGAATGTCGCGCGCGTCGCCGCGCTGTGCAACGCGCGCACGCGCGTCGTGCAGGTTTCGCATGTGACGGCTCCGACCGGCATCGTGCTGCCGGTCGCGGCCATCGCGGAGCTGTGCCGGCGGCGCGGCATCTGGTTCCACATCGACGGGGCGCAGTCCGCCGGCATGCTGGATTTCAAGCTCGGCGCCACGGGCTGCGATTCCTATGCGACCAGCGGGCACAAGTGGCTCGGGGGGCCGCTCGAGAGCGGCGTCCTGTTCGTGCGCCGGCGCCGGATTCCCGAGGTCGCCGCCGCGCACGTCGGCGCCTATTCGGGCGAGCTCGACTTCCTCCCGGGCGACCTCCGCCTCGCGGACACCGCGATGCGGTACGAGTACGGCACGCGCAACGCCGCCGCGGTCGTGGGCCTGGCCGAGGCCGTCGCGCTGCACGAGAGCATCGGCCCGGGGCGGATCGAGGCCCGGATCCGCGGCCTCGCCGACCGCGTGTACGCGGGGCTCGCCGCGCTGCCCGGGGTCGAAGTGCTCACGCCGCGGCCGCCGGCACTGCGCGCCGCGATGGTGACGTTCCGCAGCCCCCGGGTGCCGCACGACCAGCTCTTCGCGCGCCTGCTGCGGGATCACGCGATGCGTACCCGCCCGGTCACGGAGCAGCGGCTGAACGCCCTGCGCGTCTCCACCCACCTCTTCAACTCGCCCGCCGAATGCGATGCGCTCGTGTCGGCCGTGGCGGACATCCTGCGGCGCGCATGACCCGGCGAGCGCCCCAACCCCCGGTCACGCGGGGCCGTGTATCCGGAGGCCGCTTACTCGACCTCCACGATCATCTCGATCTCCACGATCGCGCCCAGCGGCAGGGAGCCGGCGCCGATCGCGGCGCGGGCGTGCCGGCCGCGATCGCCGAAGAGGGTCACAAGCAGGTCCGAGCAGCCGTTCAGGATCTGCGGCTGCGCCTCGAAGTCTTCCGCGGCGTTGACGAAGCCGCCGACGCGGACGATCCGTTTCACCCGGCCGAGGTCGCCGATCTCCTTCTTCAGGGTGGCGAGCAGCGCGAGGGTCGTGACCCGCGCCGCCGCGTTGGCCTGCTCGACGGTGGCGCCGCGGCCGACCTTGCCCTTGATCACCTTGCCGTCCGCGCCGCGCGGAATGTGGCCCGCGAGGAAGACCAGGTTGCCGCTGCGCACGGCCGGAACGTAGTTCGCCACGGGTGCGGCGACGGAGGGGAGGGAAAGGCCGAGCGAGGCGAGCTTCGCTTCGACGTCGGCGCCGGCCGCCGGGGCCGCGAGCGCGAGGGCCAGGAGGGGAAAGGGAAGGAGACGGAGGGGTGTCATGCCGCGACTGTGCGGGCGTGCGCCGCCGAGGCGAGCCGACTTTGCACATGAGACTTCCACCCCGCATTCCCGGCCTCGCCGCCCTCCTGCTCGCGGCGGCGGCCGCCGCCCCGGCGGCCGCGCCGCGCCACGACCTCTTCGCCTGCGTGAACCTCCGTGCGCACCAGGTCATGGGCAACACGCGCGTGCCGGTGAAGAGCGGCCTCTACGTTTCCAGCGACCGGGAGACCTTCACGCACACCGGCCATCCCCACATCCGGGTCTTCACCGTCGCCCCCGATCCGGTCGACCGTTCCACCGTGTGGGTCGCGCTGCTCGACGGCGTGGTGCGGGCGCGCGAGCGCGGCGCGACCTGGCGCACGATGACCGGCTGGGAGATGCAGGAACCCCGCGCGATCGTGTTCGACCCGGGCGACCCGGAACGGATCTACGCCGGACTTCCCGACGGCATCGCCGTATCCGGGGACCGGGGACAGACCTGGCGCCGGATGAACGAGGGCATCCGGCGGGCCTACACCGAGACGCTCACCGTCGACCGGACCCGGCCCGGCCGGCTGCTTGCCGGCACGGAGCTGGGCATCTACCTGAGCGAGGACGGCGCCCGCTCGTGGCGCCTCGTGCAGACGACGGACAAGGTAACGTACGACCTCCAGCAGTCACCGCATGATCCGGCGCAGTTCTTCGCGGTGACGTCGGCCGACGGCGCGCTGCGCTCCGACGACGGCGGCCGCACCTGGCAACGCGTGCCGGGGGTGCCCGCGGCGCAGACCCTGCACGCGTGCACCTACGATCCCGCCACGCCGGGCCGTCTCGCCTACTGCGGCTGGGGCGCGGGCGTGCAGGTGTCCGAGGACGGCGGCCGCACCTGGACCGACCGTACGGCCGGGCTGCCGAACCGCGACATCTGGACCGTCCGCGCGGACCCCGATTTCCCCGCTCGCCTCTACGCCGCGCCGTACTACCAGCCCCTGCACGTCTCCGACGACTTCGGCCGGACGTGGCGTCCGGCCGCGTTTGGCGAGGCCGTCGTGTACGACATCGTCTTCATCCCGCGCGCATGAAACCCCGCTTCTCCTCCTCCGCAGTTCGCCGGCTGACGTGGTGCGGCGCGCTGCTCGTGTCCGCTGGTTCGCTCGCGGCGCAGCCGTCGTTCACCGCGCCGCCTCCGTCCACGGCCCCCGTCGAGGATGCGTCCGTCCGCCGCCTCGCCTATCTTGGGCGCATCGACGAGGCGCTCGCCTGGCGGGCCGGGCTCGTGCGTCCGGACGCCCCTTCCGGGATCGGTCTGGCCGAGGTGGCGGCGAAACTGGCGCGGCGCGAGGATGCGGCGCTCTGCTCCGAGCGCGTGATCGAGCTGATGAAGACGCCGTCGGGCGACATGTTCTGGATGTTTCCGGTCACCTGCATCTCCTACCTCGGCCGCGACCAGCTTTCGGCGGCGGCGCAGGCGGCGATCCGCGAGGCGTGGCGCACGTATTTCCCGCTCCGGGGGTTCACCGAGAACCATTGGGTGATGTATTATACCTCGCTGTACCTTATGGCGCAGCTCTGGCCCGACGAACCCGGCGAGCGCTGGTTCAACGGCAAGAGTTCGGAGGAGATCACGGAGGAGGCGCGCGGGTTCCTGCTGCACTGGATGGAACTGGCGACGACGATCGGCCAGGGCGAATACGACTGCACGCACTACATCGGCGAATACGCGATCCCGATGCTCTTCCTCGCGACGTGGGCGAAGGATCCGGCGATGCGCCTGCGCGGCCGGATGATGCTGGACTACCTGATGGCGGATTTCGCCGTCGAGACGCTCAACGGCCTCTACGTCGGCTCCCATGCGCGCACCGACGACGTCTCGGTCATCGAGAAGTGGAACGCGCTCTCCTCCTTCTTCGCCTGGCTGTTCCTCGGCAACACCCCTCCGCCGGCGAGCTATGGTGGATGGGGGATCTACTTCGCGGCGGTCGCGCGCCACTACGAGCTGCCCGAGGTGATCTATCGCATCGGCACCGACCGCGTCGGCGCGTACACGCACTTCGAGCGCAAGCGCACGCGGCACCGCTGGCGGAACAGCGACGTCCGCAATGCGCCGGTGTTCAAGACCACGTTCATCGGCCCCGACTACGCCGTCGGTTCCGACCAGGGCGGCGTGCTGCAGCCGATCCAGCAGCATTCCTGGGACGTCACCTGGGCCGTGCCCGACCCGCGCGGCGTGCACAACACGATGTTCTCCGTCCAGCCGTTCTACGGCGCGCACGAGCTCATGATGTACTTCACGGAGATGCCGGACAGCATGCCGGCCGTGGTCACGTTCCAGGGCAAGCCGACCTACATCGCGGAGGACAAGCTCCTCGGCGGTTCGCCCTACGAGCAGATCTTCCAGCAGGACGACGCCGTGATCTCGCTCACGGACATTCCCGAGGGCACGAACCACCGGCTGGTGAACGGATTCTTTTCGAAGGACCTCGCCCGGCTCGAGGAGGACGCCTCCGGCTGGATCTTCGCGCAGGGTGGCCGCACCTATCTCGCCTATCGTCCGCTTGCCCCGTACGAGTGGCGTCCGCTCGAGCGGGGCGGCAAGCGCCTGCGCTCCCCGCACGGCCGCAACGGCACGATCCTCCAGGCCGCCGCGGAGTCGGAGTTTGGCGGCTGGGAGGAGTTCAAGGCGGCGATCCGGGCGCTGCCGCTGCAGATCCGGCTGGAACCGGTGCCACGGGTCGCGTTCACCACGCTGCGGGGCCGGAAGGTCGAATGCGCCTACGGTGCGCCGCCGCGCGTCGACGGCCGCGTCGTCGACCGCGAGAAGGAGTGGAAACTTTTCGCGGGTCCCTATCTGAATGCCGAGGTGGGCAGCGGCATCCTCACGCTGACGCACGGCCGGCTGAAACGCGTGCTCGACTTCAACACCCTCACGATCACCGACTCGGTCGCGCCCTGAGCCGGGCCGTCCGCCCCCGCTTCCACCCCGCCATGCATTCCACCCGTCGACGTTTCCTCCGCTCCGGCGCGCTGGCCGGCTCCGTGCTGATTCTGCCCCGCGGCCTGCGCGCGCAGGGCCGGCCTCCCGCCAACGAACGGGTGCGACTGGCCCTGATCGGGGTCGGCGGCCGCGGGAAGGCCGCGCTCTCGGCCCTGCTCGACGAGCAGATCGTGGCGTTCTGCGACGTCGACCACGCGCGCGGACGCGCCGACATTGCCGGCGACCGGAAGAGCAAGGGCATGCTCGAGCGGTTTCCGGACGCGCGGTGGTTCCACGACTACCGGATCATGTTCGAGCGGATGGCGGACCAGATCGACGCCGTCGTGATCTCGGTCCCCGATCACATGCACTATCCGATCGGCCTCGAGGCGATCCGGCGGAAGAAGCACGTCTATATCGAGAAACCGCTGTGCCGCTGCGTCGCCGAGGTGCGGGCGCTGCACGCAGCGGCGAAGGCGGCGGGCGTCGTCACGCAGATGGGCAACCAGGGCCGCGCGGCGGAGGGCATTCGCCTTGCCCGGGAATGGGTGCAGGCCGGCCTGATCGGCGCGGTGCACACGGTGCACGCCTGGACCAATCACCCCCACGCGATCTACTCCCACGCCCCCTACGACGACACGCGCGAGGATCTGCCCGAGACGCCGCCCGCCACGCTGCAGTACGACCTCTGGCTGGGCGTCGCTCCCGTGCGGCCGTACCGGCGCAGCCGGAGCCATCAACTGTGGCGCGGTTACCACGACTACGGCTGCGGCGCGCTCGGCGACTGGGCGTGCCACCAGCTCGACGCGGCGAACTATGCGCTGGAGCTCGGGCCGCCGGCCAGCATCGAGGCGGCGGGCACGGAGCCGAAGCGGGGCACGTATCCGGTTTCCAATGCCCTGACGTTCCGGTTCCCGGCGCGCGGCGCGCGGCCGCCGGTGGAGGTGCGCTGGTTCGACGGCGGGCTCTTTCCGCCCGATCCGGTGCCCGGCTTCAAGTTTGCCCAGGGTGGCGGCAGCCTCTTCTACGGCGACAAGGGCATCCTCTGGGTCGGCTCGCACAGCTCGACCGCCCGGCTGCTGCCGGAGACACGGATGCGCGACCTGGCCGGCGCGCTTCCGCCGAAGACGCTCCCGCGCGTCGCGGGCGGTCCGCACGTCGAGTGGGTCGAGGCGATCCGGGCGGGCCGGCGCTGCGGCTCCGATTTCGACTATGCCGCGCCGCTGGCCGAGACCGCCCTGCTGGGCGTCGCCGCGATCCGCGCCCGCACGCGCCTCGACTGGGATCCGGCCGGCATGCGCTTCACCCACCAGGCCGCCGCCAACGTCCTTCTTGGTCCCGGCTATGCATACCGCCCCGGCTGGGGCGTCTGACTGCGCGCCGCCGTGACGACCCGACCTATCCGTCTGCCGGCGATCGGCGGCCGTGGCGTGCGACGCGGCCTGGTCGCCGCGTTCCTGGCCCTCGGCCTCTCGCTCCGGCCCGCTCCGGCGGCCGAGCCGCCCACGCCTCATGCGCTGCTGCAGCGCCTGTGCGACGATTTTGGCGGCCGGCTGACGGGCAGCCCGGGCAACGAGGCCGCGCTGGCGGCCCTGGCGGCCGAGTTGCGGGCGCTGGGCCTCGAGCCCGAGCGCCAGCCCTTCACGATGCCCGGATGGGTGCGAGGTGAGGACAGGGTCGACCTGATTGCACCGTTCCCGCGGCGTCTGCGCGTGGCGGCCCTGAGCTACTCCCAGGCGCATCCGGCGTTCGAGGCCGCGGTGGTCGACATCGGGCTGGGGCGGCCGGGGGATTATCCGGCCGCTGACGTATCCGGAAAGGTGGGACTTCTCGACGCGGGCACGCCGCTGCCGGCCAGCGCGGTCGCGGCCGGGGCGCACGCGCGGGGCCTGCGCGGGATCCTCTTCATCAACCGCGAGGGCGGCGGGCAGCTCCTCGCCCGTACCGGAAGCTTCACCGGCGAGCCGCTGCCGCTGCCGGTCTATTCGATCGCGCAGGAGGAGGGGTTCTGGCTGCAGCGGTTGCTGGGGCGCGGGGTGCCCGTGCGCGTGCGGCTCGAAACCCGCTCCCGCTGTCGATCGATCGAGACGGCCAACCTGCGGGTCCGCATCCCCGGCAACGAGGAGGGACGCGTGATCGTCGGGGCGCATTTCGACAGTTGGGACCTGGGGCAGGGGGCGATGGACAACGGCATCGGCATCGCGCAGCTGTACGCGCTCGCCCGCGCCCTGCGCGGAACCCGGCCGCAGTGCACGATCGAGCTCATCTGGTTCAACGGCGAGGAGCAGGGGCTGTGGGGCTCACGCCATGCCGCCGCGGCGATCGACCAGGATCCCGTCGTGGCGATGGTCAACCTCGACATGGTCGGGGTGCCGGTCGGCGTGAATGCCCTCGGCGACGATTCGCTCGTGCCCGCGCTGGAGCGCTGGCACGCCACGCGGCCGGAAGCCGCGCGGCTGCCCAAGGGGGTCGAGAACACCAACTGGGTCGGCAGCGATCACACGCCGTACCAGCTTCGCGGCATCCGCGCGGTCACGTTCAACGCACCGATCCCGCGGGAGTCGGTCCGCTACTATCATGATTTCGCGGATACGATCGACAAGGTGCCGCCGAGGCTGATCGAGGATTCCGTGGCGGTGATCCAGGAGGTGGTGCTCGCCCTCGCCAACGACCCGGAACTGGGTGCCTGGCGGCGCACCCGCGCGGAGACCGCCGCGCTCTTCACCCGCTTTGGCCTCGAGGCGCGCCTCCGCGCGATGCAGCTCTGGCCGTTCGGCGACTAGGGCGGAAGAAATCCTGCGGTCGTTTATCGGCGGAACGCCGTTCCGCCGGCAGCCGCGGCTGCGACGGAGCGCAGCCCTCCGAGGCATGGCGACGTCTGAAATGGAACCGCCGTAGGAGTGCGTTCCGGCCGATGATCGAGTTCGTGCGGGCTGGCTCGAAGGTGGAGCGGCTTGTCCTCAAGCCGCTGCGGTCGGACCCGCCGAACGAAGCGCAGAAGGGGCGCGGTTCACCGGTTCCACGACTGCTTCTCGCGCGATTCGAGCAGCAGCCGCGCCGGGTCGGTGTGGGGATTCGGCCCCGGAATCTCCGCCGGGATCGATTTGATCCACGCGCGAAGTTGCGCGCTCATCCGGGCGGCGCGTTCCGGCTCGGCGGCGGCACGATTGTCCCTCTCGCCGAGATCGGTGCGGAGATTGAACAGCTCCAGTTTTCGCCCCCGCCGGTAGCGGAGCTGCTCATCGAAGGAGTCGCCGAAATGTTCGATCAGTTTCCAGTCGCCCTCGCGCACGATCGCCGACGGCGTCGCGGCCCAGCGCAAATCGTAGAGCGGCAGGTACCAGTACAGCGCACGCGACGGCAGTGGCCGTCCCTCGAAAGCGGGCCGAAGATCGAGCCCGTCGACGACGTGGCCGGAAGGGGGGCGGCTGCCGGCGGCGGCGAGCAGGGTGGGCAGCCAGTCGACGACGTGCACCGGCTCCGCGCTGACAAGGCCGGCGCGGGCGATCCCGGGCCAGCGCACCAGGCAGGGCACGCGAATGCCGCCTTCGTAGACCGTGCCCTTGCCGGAGCGCAGGGGCGCGTTGTCGAATTCCTGCAGCCGCACCCTCAGGGGCGCGCTGCCGTCGACCGGATCGTTGCTCATCGCGGGCGGACCCCAGGTAGTGTCGATGCCGCCGTTGTCCGTCAGGAAGACGACCAGCGTGTCAGCGCGGAGCCGGAGTTCGTCGAGATGCGCGAGCAGCCGCCCGATGGACCGGTCGAGGTGTTCGATGGCGGCGAGGTAGGTCGCGTTGTGCAGACCTGATTCGGGTGCGCCGCGCTGGCGATACCCCGCCACGAGGTCCGGTGGCGCGGAGACCTTGCCGTGCAGGGTGTGATGCGAAAGGTAGAGGAACCACGGCCGCTCCCGGTGCGAAGCGATGAAGCGCATCGCTTCGTCCGTGAGATGATCGACCCACTTGTCGCCTTCGTTCTGCGTGCCGGGGCCGCGCGGAGCGACGTAGTCAAAACCATAGGCACCCGCGGCGGCCGGCTTGAGCGCGACATAGTCCCCGTCGGCTCCCGTCGTGAGATGCCATTTACCCGCCATGCCGGTCGCATAGCCGGCGGCGCGCAGGCCCTTGGCGAGATTGAAGGCGTCGCGCGGAAACTGCTCGCGGAACGCCGGCTCAGCCACCGCGGCCCAGGGTGAACCGTACCAGGGAATCACGTGCCACATGCCGTTGCGCGCGGTGTGCTGGCCGCTCAGGAGCGCCGCGCGGGTGGGGGTGCACTGCGGCATGACGTACGCATCGGTAAACCGCACGCCGTCGCGCGCGAGCGAGTCGAGGTTGGGCGTCGCGACCAGCCGGTTGCCGTAGCACGACAGGGTGGGCCAGCCCTGGTCGTCGGTCAGGATGAACAGGATGTTGGGCGGCCGCGGCGCCGCGCCGGCCGCGGCGGTGGCAAGGACGAGCACGAGGACGGTGTGACGGAGCAGCATCATGCGGTGCGCCAAGGCTCGGACGGCGGCGGGCGGCGTCGAGCGAATAACGGCTTGCGCGGCCTGCCGCCGCGGGGAGGCTGGCCGCATGCTTTCCCGTGCCCTGCTCGCCGCGCTCCTCGCGGGTGTCCTGCTGCGCCTTGGGGCCGCCACGCCGGCGGCTCCACTCAACGTGGTCGTGCTCTACGCCGACGACTGGCGGCACGACACGCTTGGGATCGCCGGCCATCCGGTGGTCAGGACACCGCGGCTCGACCAGCTCGCGCGCGACGGCGTGCGGTTCACCCACAACTACGTCACGACCTCGATCTGCGGCGTGAGCCGGGCGAACTACTTCACCGGCCAATGGATGTCGCGGCACGGCAACCGCGCCTTCGCGATGTTCGACACGCCCTGGGCCGAGACCCTGCCGGGCGTGCTGCGCGCGAGCGGCTACTGGACCGGGCATGTCGGCAAGTGGCACAACGGCAGCTTCCCCGCGGCGCATTTCGACTTCGGGCGTTCCTATGGCGGACGTCACTGGCTGCCGCAGCCCGACGGCACGCAGGTGCATGTGACCCAGAAGAACGAGCGCGACGCGCTCGAGTTCCTGCGCACGCGGCCGGAGGGAAAGCCGTTTTTCCTGACCGTGGCCTTCTTCGCGACGCACGCGGAGGACTCGCATCCGAAGCAGTATCTCCCGCAGCCGGAAAGCATGAGTCTGTACGAGGACGTCACGATCCCGGTGCCGCGCACGATGACCGACGGGCATTTCCAGCGGCTGCCGCCGTTCGTGGCGCACGAGAAGAACGAGGGCCGCAACCGGTGGCACTGGCGCTTCGACACGCCCGAGAAGTACCAGACGATGATGAAGAACTACTACCGGCTCGCGACCGAGGTCGACGCGACCTGCGGCCGCGTGCTCGACGAGCTGCGGCGGCAGGGCGTTTTGGAACGGACCCTGGTGATCTTCACCACCGACAACGGCTACTTCCACGGCGAGCACGGTCTCGCGGACAAATGGTACCCGCACGAAGAGAGCATCCGCGTGCCGCTGATCGTGTGGGACCCGCGGCTGCCCGCCGCGAGACGCAGCCAGGTGAGCGACGCGATGACCCTCAACGTGGACCTGGCGCCGACGATTCTCGCCGCGACGGGCCGGCCGGTGCCGGCGCGCATGCAGGGCCGCGATTTTTCGCCGCTCTATCTCGCCGCGCAGCCGCCGGCCTGGCGCACCGAGTTCTTCTACGAGCACGCCATCATTCGGAACAGCGAGTTCATCCCGGCGTCCGAGGCGCTCGTGCGGAAGGACGTGAAGTACCTTTACTGGCCGGATTTCAAGCACGAGGAACTCTTCGATCTGACCCGCGATCCCGGCGAGGAGCGCGACCTCGCCCGCGATCCGGCGCAGGCGGCGCGGCTGGCGACGCTGCGGGCGCGGTTCGGCGAATTGAAGGCGGCGGCGCGGTAGCCGCAGCGCGGGGCGCGTGCGCCTTCGGCCTAACGCACCACCGCGCAGGCGCGGCGGAGGAACTCCGCGTATTCCCACGCGCCGGAGACGCCGTAACGCCTCCACCCTGGCGGAGGGCTCGAGACGTGGACGAAACGTCATGCCCCCGCGTGCGGCGAAAGCGCGGCGCCAGCCCAGGCTGCGAGAGGGTGCATAGTTCTTGCCGGGCCGGATGCGATTTCGGATAAGTGCGGCGACGGCGGTGAACCGCCCCGCTCCGTCGTCGTGTCCCGGTCGCGCTCTCC
>CALFZM010000046.1 GCA_937952235.1 uncultured Opitutia bacterium
GCCAGGAACTGCGGCACATCCACCCCCTGAAGCGCGGCGGCCAGTGTGCCCACGGCGCTCATCACGGAGGTGCGCCCGCCGACCCAGTCCCACATCGGGAAGCGGCAGATCCAGCCCTGGGAGACAGCGTGCTTGTCCAGCTCGCTGCCCTCACCAGTGACGGCCACCGCATGGCGCGCGAAGTCGAGCCCCGCCGCGCGGTAGGCGGCCTCCGCCTCCAGCATGCCATTGCGCGTCTCCTTGGTGCCGCCGGATTTCGAGATGACGATGGTCAGCGTGGTGGCCAGTTCGCTCCCGATTTTGGCCAGGACCCGGCTGATGCCGTCCGGGTCGGTATTGTCAAAAAAGGAGATGCTCAGCGGCGGGTGCACCGGCGTGATGGCCTCCGCCACGAGCTGCGGCCCCAGCGCGGAGCCGCCGATGCCGATCACGAGGAGGTGCTTGAAGCGACCCTTCGGCCCGGCGATTTCGCCGGCGTGGACCTGCGCGACGAATGCCTTGATCGCCGCGAGCGTCGTCGTGATCTCGCCCGTGATCTCCGGCGTGGGTGCGAGCTGGGGCGCCCGCAGCCAGTAGTGGCCGACCATCCGCTTCTCGTCGGGATTCGCGATCGCCCCCGCCTCCAGCTTCGCCATGGCGGCGAAGGCCCGCTGCATCGCCGGCTCCATCGTGGAGAAGAAGTCCTCGGGAAACGGCAGACGCGAGATGTCGAGCGACACGTCGAGGTCGGCGTTGTGGTAGTAGTACTTCTTGAAGCGGGACCAGTTCATGATGCGAAGTAGCGAGGAGCGAGTAGCAGGTAGCGAGTAGGAAGCACCGAAGTGCGGAAGTACGGGAAAAGTCCGGTGACCCGTACGCTCGCTACTCGCTACCCGCTGCTCGCCACTTCCGCCAAATCAGAGGTTCTTGTCGGTGACGGCGCCTTCGGACGCGCTGGTGACGAGCCGGGCGTACTTGGCGAGGGTGCCGCGCGTTTCCTTCGCCTTCCTCGGCTTCCAGGCCTTGAGGCGCGCCTTCAGTTCCCTGGCCGGCAAGCCCAGGGTGAGTTCGTTTTTCACCGCGTCGATCGTGATCGGGTCGCCATTCTTGATCACTCCGATCGGACCACCGCAGGCCGCTTCCGGCGTGATGTGGCCGACGACGAAGCCGTGGCTGCCGCCCGAGAAGCGGCCGTCGGTGATGAGCGCGACGTCCTTCCCCAGTCCGCGCCCCATGATGGCGCTGGTGGGCGAGAGCATTTCCCGCATGCCGGGGCCGCCGACCGGCCCCTCGTTGCGGATCACGATCACGTGTCCGGCCTTCACCTTGCCCTTCAAGATGGCGTCGAGCGCGGCTTCCTCGCCTTCGAAGACGATGGCTTTGCCGCTGAACTGGAGCCCTTCCTTGCCGGAGATCTTCGCCACCGCGCCCTCGGGGGCGAGATTGCCGTAGAGGATGCGGAGATGGCTGTCCGGCTTGATCGGATCGGAGAGCGGGCGGACGACATCCTGGTTCGTCGGATACGGCGCCACGTGCTTCAGGTTCTCCGCCACGGTCCGGCCCGTGACCGTGAGGCAGTCGCCGTGGAGCAGGCCGGCGTCGAGCAGCACCTTCATCAGCGGCGGCAGCCCGCCGATGCGGGTGAGGTGCACCATGCCGTACTTGCCGGAGGGCTTGAGATCGGCAAGCACCGGCACGCGTTTCCCGATGCGGGTGAAGTCGTCGATCGAAAGCTTCACGCCCGCGCTGTGCGCCATGGCGAGGAGGTGGAGGACCGCGTTGGTCGAGCCGCCGAGCGCGATGGTGACGGTGATGGCATTCTCGAACGCCTTTCGCGTCATGATGTCGCGCGGCTTGATATCCGCCTGCAGCAGCGCGAGCGCCGCGGCGCCGGCGCGCCGGCAGTCCTCCTTCTTCTCGGCGCTGATGGCGATCTGCGCGGAACTGTTGGGCAGGCTCATGCCGAGCGCCTCGATGGCGGAGGCCATGGTGTTGGCGGTGTACATGCCGCCGCACGAACCGGGACCGGGGATCGAGCAGGCTTCGATCGCGTGCAGACCCTTGTCGTCGATCTTGCCGGCGGCGTGCTGGCCGATGGCTTCGAACACCGAGACGATGTCGCACTCCTTCTGCGAGCCCGGATGAATGCCCGGCAGGATGGTGCCGCCGTAGACGAACACCCCCGGGCGGTTCAAGCGCGCCAGCGCCATGATGCAGCCCGGCATGTTCTTGTCGCAGCCGCCGACGGTCACGATGCCGTCGAAGCCCTCCGCGCCGGCCACGGTCTCGATCGAATCCGCGATGACCTCCCGCGAGACCAGCGAATACCGCATGCCGGGCGTGCCCATGCTGATGCCGTCCGAGACGGTGATGGTGCCGAAGACGATCGCCTTGCCGCCCGCGGCGTTGGCTCCCGCCTCGGCTTCCCGGGCGAGCTGGTCGATGTGCATGTTGCACGGCGTGACCATGCTCCAGAGCGACGCGACGCCGATGACCGGCTTCTGGAAATCCGCGTCGGAGAACCCCACCGGCCGCAGCATCGAGCGAGCGGCGGCGCGGCTGGGGCCATCATGCACGATGGCGGAGAACTTGCGGGTGTGGTCTGGGGCGGAGCTCATGCGAAATGCGGCGGAGCAGACCAGACGCCCCCGAGCCGGGCAAGCGCGTTCCGGGTCGCGCGGGCGCGCGGCGAACGAAATTCGGGTTGCGTGCGGTGGGTCGGGGTTCATCACTCCACGGCTGTCCTCCCGCATGGCATTCAACCTCAAAAAAGTCCTGAAGGCACTGCTCCTTTCCTCGAGCCAGCCCCTCTCGATCAAGGACATCCAGGCCGCCTTCACGCGCTTTCATGAGCAGGCCGCGGCGCTGCCGCTGGCGGACGAGGCGAGTGCGCCAGCCGCTGCCGCCGCGACACCGGCCGAAGGTCCCGCGCCGGAGGAAACGGGCGCGCTCGACGCTGCCATCGCGCCGGCTCCGCCGGCCGAGGAAGTCACGGAGGTGGCCGCGGAGCCGTTCCCCCAGGACCCGGAGCTTTACTTCGACGTGCCGTCCCTGGTGACCGCGACGCAGATCCGGGAGGCGATGGATCAGATCGCGGCGGAGTTGCGCACAGCCGATGAAGGGCTGCTCCTCGTCGAGGGCAACGCCGGCTTCCGCCTCGTCACGCATCCGCGGTTCGCGCGCTGGATCCGGATCCTGCGCCAGGAGCCGCCGCCGGTGAAACTTTCCCAGTCGGCGATCGAGACGCTCGCGGTCATCGCCTACCGGCAGCCCGTCACCCGCGGCGAGATCGAGACGATCCGCGGCGTCTCCGCCGAGGCGGGCGTGAACAAGCTGCTCGAGCGCGACCTGATCTACATCGTCGGGCGCGCCGATGCGCCCGGGCGCCCGATCCAGTACGGCACGACGGACCAGTTTCTCGAGTTCGTGGGCATCAAGTCCCTGGATGAGCTGCCGGCCTCCGACGTGCTCTCGTCGCGGCAGATTGACGAGTGGCTCAAGACCAACGAAAGCACCCGCCCGCCGAGCGACACCGACATGGGGCTCGCCGACGAGCAGCTTCCCCTCGAGGCCGAGGCCGGCGCGACGATCACCGACCTCACCGAGGCTGCGCCGCCGCGCGCGGACGCCGCGCCGGCCGCCGGCGAGACCCTCTCCTGACATGGACCTCGGCCCGATTCGCGAAAAGATCGACGCGCTCGACCAGCAACTCGTCGAACTGCTCAACCAGCGCCTCGCCCTCGCCGCCGAGATCGGCAAGGTGAAGCGCAGCGCAGGCGGACAGATCTATGTCGCCGAGCGCGAGGACGCGGTGCTGCGCAAGGTCGAGAGCCGCAACCAGGGGCCGATCCGGAACGAGGCGCTGCGCGCGATCTATCGCGAGATCATGTCCGCGGCGATCGCCCTGGAGAAGCCGCTCGCGATCGCCTATCTCGGACCCGAGGCCAGCAACACGCATGCGGCGGCGCTGCGGAAGTTCGGCGCGAGCGTCGATTATCACGCGATGGCCACGGTCAGCGACATTTTCACCGCCGTCGAGAAGGGGGAGACGGACTACGCCGTCATCCCGATCGAGAACTCCACCGAGGGTTCCGTGCGCGAGGCACTCGACAGTTTCGTCGAGAGCGACCTCAAGATCGTCGCGCAGATCTACCTCGAGATCAATCACGCCCTCATCTCCAACTCGCGGCTCGAGGACATCGAGCGCGTCTATTCGAAGGACCAGGCGCTCGCGCAGTGCCGTCACTGGCTGCAGCGTCACCTCCCGCACGCCCAGCTCGTCGATGCCCCCAGCACGTCCCGCGCGGTGCAACTGGCCAAACAGGAGCCCGGGACCGCGGCCATCGCCGGCGAGCTGGCGGCGGAGCACTACGGCGTGCCGGTGCTGGAACGGAACATTCAGGACAAGGCTGACAACACCACCCGCTTCTTCGTGCTCGGGCGCAAGGCGTCGGGAGCCGTCGGTGGCGGCAAGGATGTGACCAGCCTGCTGGTTTCCCTCGGTGACGAGGCCGCGTCGCACTCCGGCGCGCTGCTCAAGATGCTGATGCCGCTCGCCGAGCGCGGGATCAATCTCTCGAAGATCGAATCGCGCCCGAGCAAGAAGCGCCCCTGGGATTATTACTTCTTCCTCGATGTCACCGGGCACAACGACGACCCCGGCATGAAAGCTGCGATCGCCGAGCTGCGCACCTTCTGCCCGCTCGTGAAGTGGCTCGGCAGTTATCCGGCCGTGAGCTGACCGGCGCGGCCCAGGGGTCGAGTGCAGATTCAATGATTCCGTAGCCCAAACCGAAACGCCAGGTCGCAAAGGAACGCGAAAGTTCGCCACGTTTTCCTTCGCGAGTCGTTGCTTTCCTTCGCATCTTTGCGTTTCGGATCCCGCCCTGATCGGCTACGAGTTTACTGAGGCGCTCTACCCGCCGCCGGCGAGGGCGGTCATGGGAAAAGGTGGAGCGGCTTGTCCCTCAAGCCGCCGCGTGCGGATCCGCCGAACGTCAGCCGCGTGGGGACAGGCGGCTCCACCGTGAGTATGCTCCGCGTCAGCCCAGCAGCACCTGCCACTGGTTCTCGCGGGCGGCGCGTGCGGCCTTGAGCGCGCCGAGGGCAACGTAGCGCTTGTAGTCCTGACCGGCGAGTTTGACGCGCGGGGCCTCGAAGCCGTCGTCGGTGAGCTTCTTCTGCAGGATCGCGTCGATGCCCTTGATCTGCGACCCGCCGCCGGTGACGATGATGTTCTGCAGCAGTGTCAGGACGGAGTCGGACGGGGCGCGGGCGATCAGCGACGTGAGCGCGGGATAGATCTTGTCGATGAGCGCATTGCAGGCGCGCGCCAGGTTGTCCCCCAGCTCGATGGTGTGCGCCTTGCCGCCCATGATCACGCGTACCTCGAGCGGCTTGCGGGAGGGGCCGACGTAGGCGTGCGCCTCCTTGATCTCGCGGACTTTGAGCCGGGAAAGGCCGTTGTTGGGGTACACGCGGTCGAGGTCGCCGTGCAGCAGCTCGTCAATGGCGTCGCCGGCGAAGGGGATGCTGACCTGGTCCTCCGCCGAGGGGAAACATCCCTGCACCAGGCAGAGGTCGCTGGTGCCTCCGCCGATGTCGATGAACAGCGAGTTCACGACCGGATCGAGGTAGTTGGGCTGGTTGAGCCGCGAGTCGTCGCGGTAGCCGAGCGCCGCGAGGAACGGCTCCGGAATCATCAACACCCGGTCGAAGATGCCGAATGCCGCCCGGCGGATGTCATCGCGCGCACCGGAGTCCGCGTTGGCCGGGACTCCCACCACGGCGCGGATCTCGGCGTTGCCGGTCGGATCGACGAGCGAGCGGATATGCTGCAGGAAGTCGCGGGCGGCGGCGGGATCGGTGATGACGCCCTCGGACACCGGCGCCACGAGCCGGATGTGCAGCAGATTGCGGAGCGCCTCCTCGCCAAAGATCAGACGTGAGTTGCCCGCGATGATGCCGTCGACGATCCCGTCCTTCACGTAGCCGACGACGGTGGGGACCACCTTGCTGACCGCGATGTCGGTGCCCGTGGCGGGGCCGGCGAGCACGCAGGACTTGTTGGTGCCGAGATCGAAGCCGACGAGCAGCGTCCGGGTCTTGGGCGCAGGGCCGCGTTGGGGCGCTGCGGCCGGGCCGGCCGAAGGGGCGGCGGGGGCGTTGGCGGCGGGTGTCTTTTCCAGGGTGGCGGATGTCATGGGATGGTGGGTTGGACCTTGAGTGTTGTCGTTGCCGCTGGAGAGGGTGGGTTCAGGAGGCTCGCGGGGGACGCCCGGGTGAGAGGGCCGCTGGGGCGGTTTCCTGCGCGATCATTTCGTCGAGGAAATCCGTAATGCTCGCGGTCGGCCGAGGTGCCGCGGGCGCGCTCCGGGCCGGCGCCGTTTCCAGGCGCACGCGCACAGGCGAGGCGGCCGCAGGCGGAGGGACGGGAGGAACCGGGGATTCTCCGCGCAGCAGCGGAAGCAGGACCTCCGCGAGCACCGTGGCATTGGCGACGCGTTCCTCCTCCGCCGCAAGCACGCCGGCCAGCCGCGCCGACCAGGCGGCATCCGAATCGCTCGACTCCGCCCTGAGACGGCCGGTCAGCGCCTCGATCTCGCCCGTCCGGAGGGCCTCGGCCTCCAGGGTGCGGCCAAGGGCCCGGAGCGTGCACATGCGACGACACGCGCGGACGAATTCCGTCCACGCCGGTGTTGCAGCCGGAAAACTGGGCTCGGACAAGAGTGGCAACACCGGCTGGACCGCGCCGACGCCGCGTTGTTCACGGAAATTCCGGCGCGCGAAAAATTTCCCTGGTGGTGCGCGGCCGCGCGCACGACGCGGCTCGCTCCGCCGGTTCAGGGGCTTTTCTGCAGCAGGAAATACAGTCCGGCCACGAGTGTCGCGACCAGCACCAGGGCCGCGGCGAAGTAGAGCGCGCAGCCGAGCCGCACATCGCGCTTCACGGTCGCGGGCGACACCTGGTAGCGCGCGAGGATATCGTCCGCCGCCACCGGCGTGAGCGCGCCCGGAGGAACGCAGGGCTGCTCGGCACCGGGCTTCGCCGGGTCAGCCGGCCCGGACGGCGGCACGCCCATGCGCGCGGACTCCGCCGCGCGGGCGATCTCGCGATTCAGCCAGGCAAGGTGCTCCTGCACCAGGGCGCGCTGCCGGACAAGCTCCTCCAGTCGGTCTGCCATGAGGCGATGCTGGTCCGGGCGCAGGCGGCGGGCAAGGCCTGGAGGATTCGGGCGCCGGACACGAAAAAAGCCGGCCCTGTGGGACCGGCTTGAAAATGGGGGCGAGACGTTCGACTCAGGCCGAAACGACCGAAACGGAACGATGCGCCTTGTCGTACTGGACCTTGCCATCCGCGAGGGCGAACAGCGTCCAATCGCGACCGGTGCCGACGTTCTTGCCGGCATGGAGCTTGGTGCCCCGCTGCCGGACGATGATGCCGCCGGCGCGAATTGCCTCGCCGCCGTAGACCTTGACGCCGAGCCGCTTCGAATGGCTGTCGCGGCCGTTGCTCGATGTTCCCTGACCCTTTTTGTGTGCCATGGCGTGTGTCTCCTTAAGCGATGATCGAACTGATCTTGATGACCGAGAGCTCCTGGCGATGGCCGCGTTTGCGCTCCATGCCCTTGCGCTTCTTCTTCTTGAAAACGATGACCTTCTCGCCGCGCTTGTTCTCGAGAATCTCGGCCTTGACCGAGGCGCCCGCCAGGAGGGGCTTGCCCACCCGGAAGGACTCGCCCTCGCCCGCCGCGAGCACGTCTTTGATCTCCACCACCGCGCCCTTTTCGGTGCCCGGATAGCGATTTACGGTAAGAATGTCCCCCTCGGAAACAGTGAACTGCTGTCCCTGGGTCTTGATCGTCGCTTTCATAAAATGAAACCGCGGAATAAGCGTTTCGGCCGACTTAAAAGCAAGGTATTTATTTGGAAATCCGAGCGCGTGCGCGAGCTGCATCGCGCGCGTCCCCGCAGCGACGTATCTGCCTGATCCGCTGCGATGACCGCCGGCCGGAATCCTGGCGCGCGCAGGGCGAATCTACGTACCCGGGATCGCGGTGCGCGCAGGATCACTTCTCGGGTTTCTGGGCGCGGTAGAAGACGTAGTTGACGAGGAAACTGAGCCCGAAGACCCCGCTTAGCGTGCGGATGTTGCGCATCGCCCCGAAAACCATCGTCAGCGAGCTCGCGCGCGGTTCGTGCACCTGCAGGAGCAGCATCGCACCCAGCAGCGCGAGCACCGGCTGGGCGAGGAAGCACACGTAGTGCACCGCGAACGGATCCGACCACCGCGCCAGCGCCCAGGTGAGGAGCGCGCCCCCCGTGATCGGGGCAAGTGCGGCGAC
Source organism: uncultured Opitutia bacterium (assembly GCA_937952235.1). Taxonomy (GTDB): domain Bacteria; phylum Verrucomicrobiota; class Verrucomicrobiia; order Opitutales; family Opitutaceae; genus ER46. The sequence goes on from CALFZM010000046.1 coordinate 8,325, forward strand.
GAACGAGGTGATCGCGAGGTTGACCCCGATCGCGAGGTTCTTCGCCTCCAGCGGCAGCAGGCGCAGCAGCAGCGTGAACTGGCCGAGGATGAAGCCGGCGCTGGTGGCGCCACCCCAGATCCACATGCCGTAAAGGATATTCCGGTTCTCCGGCGTGAGGAAGCACCAGAGGAAGTTCTGCACCTGCCAGAGGATGAGCGAAAATGCCATGACCGACTTGTTACCGTAGCGGTCCAGCAGGTGACCCCACGCGGGGAGCGACAATGCCCCGCTCAGCTGCGCGAGGGTCGCGAGCAGCCCGACTTCAAGCGCGGAGAGCCCGAGCTGCTCGAACATGAACACGTGGTAGAACGGCCCGAAGAGATTGGCCGCGAAGGACCAGATTGCGCCGAACGCCACGAAAACGAGCAGCGACTTCGAACGCAGCACGACGCCGAACTGGTCCGGAAGCGAGAGCGGGGCCGTGACGGTCTGCCGCCGCGGCTGCGTGGGGCTGACCCACTGCCAGCGCAGCGAGAAGATGCGCATCACGACCGCGCCCGCGATCAGCACCTGGAAGACCGGGATGGCGTACTCCCAGTGTCCGAGCGACCAGCCGGCGACCAGCAGGAAGGTGAGGGTGGAGAACTGCAGCGTCGCGTTGCGGCGGCCGAAGTATTTTCCGCGGATCCGGTACGGGACCCACTCCTGGATCCAGGCGTTCCACGATACGCCCGCCACCGCGCCGAAGCCGCTCGTGACGAGGAACCAGAGCGTCAGCCACCGGCCCGCGGCCGCCGGATCGTCGCGCGGTATCCAGGTCAACATGACGCCGAGCGCCGCCCACGACACCGCGTGCAGCGCCGCCGCGAGCACCGTGATCGTCTTGGCGGATTTCCAGCGGGCGAGGAACGGCGCGATGAAGATCTGCAGGAAGTTCCCCACGAAGGGCAGGGCGCTGATCAGGCCGATGGTCGTCTTCGGCAGGATGAACGCCTTCGCGACCAGCGCGGTCATGAACACGTTCACCGGGAGCGACATCGTGACGATCGGCATGGCCATGATGCCCTCCGCCGTGCAGAGTCGGAGCGAGCGGAGCAGGTCGGCCTTGTGCTGGAGCGCGGCGGAGCGCGCGGTGGTTGCGTTCACGTGGCAGTCGATTCCGATTCAAGCCACATGGCCCCCGCGGTGGAAGCTGAAGTGTTCCAGACGAAAAAAACGGTTGCACTCGCCCGCTGGCTGCTCGGCAAGCACCTCGTGCGGCGCGGTCCGGACGGCGCGACCGACGCCCGGCTCATCGTCGAGACCGAGGCTTACGACGGCGAGCGCGACCTTGCCTGTCATGCGCGCGCCGGGCGCACCGCGCGGACCGACGTCATGTACGGGGCGGGCGGCGTGTGGTACGTCTATCTCTGCTACGGCATGCACGAGATGCTCAACCTCGTCGCCGGTCCGGCGGGCTGGCCGGCAGCCGTGCTGATTCGCGGCGTCGCCGGCCTTTCCGGGCCCGGCCGGCTGACCCGCGCGCTCGCCATCGACCGCCGCCTCAACCGCCTGCCGGCCACGCCGGCCAGCGGCCTGTGGGTGGAGGATCGCGGCGTGCGATTGCCGGCGCGCGCGATCCTGCGTACGCCTCGCATCGGCGTGGGTTACGCCGGCCCGGTTTGGGCCGCGAAGCCGTGGCGCTTCACGGTGGATCCGCGAGCGCTGCCCGCACTCCCTCCGCCACGTCCGCCAGCGTGAGGTCCGCCACGCTCGCGCCGCGGCGCAGCACCCGCACTGCGGGCGCCGGCGGAGCCCAGATCGTCGGTTCGGTCGGGCCGAACAGCAGCACCGCCGGCACGCCGCATGCCGCCGCGAGGTGGCTGATGCCCGAGTCGTGCCCGACGAAACACCGCGCGCGGGCCAGCACGCCGACCAGGTCCTCGAGCGGACGGCGAAGGTGCAGCGTCACGCCGGCGGCCTGCAGGCGCGCGGCCCAGCGCTCCTCCTCGGCTTCGCCCAGGATCGCGTCCACGGGCCTGGGGAGTCGGGCGAGCAACTCCAGCCAGCGGTCGTCCGGCCAGTTCTTGCGCGGCGAACCGCTGCCGGGATGGATCGCCACCGGGCCGGACCGCGCGCCCGCCGGAGGCTTGACCAGCGGAACCCAGGACGCCCCGGGACCCAGGCCGAGCGCGGCCAGGGGCGCCGCGTAGTGCCGCGCGGCGGGGCCGGCGACCGGCAGCGCCGGCGCGGTGAGGAAGCGCTGCCGGGGATGCTGCGGGAACCGCCGCGCCAGGTCCGCGTCGGGATCGGGCCAGTAGTTCACCACGAGGTCGAAGCTGGCCAGCCAGGCGGCGAACTCCGCCGGCAGCGGCCCGGGAGCGAACAGCGCGGCCCACCGCGCCTCGTGCTGCGGATGCGCGGCGTCGAGCAGGCCCCGATTGATCGCCAGGACGGCAGCCGCGGCGTTGCCCGCCAGTTCGATCCGCGCCCGGGGCCAGCGTTGCCGCAGCAGCGCGAGCGCCGGCAGCGTCACGATGAAGTCGCCCAGCGCGCCGCCCCTAAGAACCAGGATTCGTTCCATGCGGGCCCGCCGGCCGGGTCGGAGGCACGTAGGCCTCGAGGGTCGCGGTGCCCGTGCCGATCTTGAATTCGACCTCGAACTTCACCGGGAGGCGGTGGCTGTCCTGCGCGATCCACACCCGCACGGAACTGCCCCGCCGGAACATCCCCTTCGGCGGCGTCTTGTCCATCCGCGGTTCGAGCACGATGGTCCGGAACCGGCCCAGCGACGTCGTCACCTCCTCGTACCGCGCCATGTGGATGGTCAGTTCGTAGAAATCGTCGTCGAAGAGTACGAGCGCATCGCGCTTCTGGCCGGGCTGGAGGTCCCAGGAGCGCGTTTGCAGCAATCCCATCATGAGGTCGGTCGGATCGCCGTCGGGCATGTCGAGCACGCGGCTTTCGCCCGGAGTCTTCCCGCCTGTATAGACCGCCTTGCGGGCGGCATGATCGAACACCACGCGGTGCGACGTCTCCTTTCCTTTCTGGGTGCTGGACTCCTGGAGCGACAGCAGCTTTCCGGTCTGGAGGTCGAAGACCGATTCGCCGGACGCGTCGAAGCGGAGCAGCATGCGCGCCACGCCGCGGGTCGCGGTGCTCGACGAGACGACCAGCCGCGGTCCCTGCGGGGTGTCCACCTGCTTGCCGGAGATCCTGATTTCGCCGGCGCCGGGCACGATCGCCCACGAGACGCGGTACGTCAGTTGCTCCCCGTCCTGGAGCGGCACCGGCGCGGCCGCGAGCGATCCCCAGAGGGAGAGCAGCAGCGGCAGGAGGCGGGACGGACGCAGATTCATCGCACGGCGAGGGTGGCCGGGACCGGCGGCCGGGGAAGGCTGAAGATGCGGTTGCGAGCCACCACCCAGAGGGTCTCGGACGCCGCCCCAACCGGCGTCCAGGGCGCGCCACCGGCCCACGGGGAAAAAGCAGGCAGGATCAGCCGTCGGGGCGTGGCGACAAGGACGGGCAGCTTCACCCGGCCGCCCACTCCGTCGACCAGCACGGCGGCGGGATGATGATGGCCGCACACCTCGACGTGAGCGGGCGGCACCGGCGGCGCGAGGTCCCCGTGGTGGAAGAAGAACCCGTCGGCCGCGAGCGTCCGTCGCGCGGCGCCACGCCAGCGCCGGTCATGGTTTCCCGCGAGAACCGTCACCGTCACCGGGGCCGTCGCCAGAAACCGCTCGGCCGCCGCCGCGCCCTCCGCGGCGTGGACGACATCGCCGAGCCAGATCATCTCCGCCGGAGCGTAATCGGCGACGAGCGATCGCAGCGTCGCGTCGAGCTCCCCATCGCCCCACTGCGGCAGCAGGTTTCCCCGCGCCTGATGAGCGGTCGCGTAACCCCAGTGCAGGTCGGCCACCACGAGTCGCCGGCTGGCGGCCAGCCAGAGGGCCCGTCGCGCGTCGAGCCAGACGCCGGGAAGGATCTCGGCCCGGATCAAAGCGACAGTGGTCGGCGGCGTTTCGTGCATGCGCAATCCTTCCCACCGTGATGAGCTGTCCGCCGGCTTCAAACTCAAGTTGGCGCTTTTCGCCGGCTTTTCTTGCCCCGCGTTCCGCCGGATCGCCGCCGTCCCCGCGCCGCCCGCGCGATCCCGCGTCCCCGCTTCGCTGCATCGACCCCTCGCCGCCGTCAGGCGCCGGCGGTTTCCGCCCCGTACATCTCGTGATAGAGTCGCTCGATCGTCGTTTCGGGATCCTCCAGGGTCATGGTTTCCCGGATGCGGCTGACAAAGAGCCCGAAGGCAAACGGGCTGATCCGGGCCGGCGAGCGAAACTCCCACGGCAGCCGCTCCGCGGCGTCGAGGAACGTGAGCGCGCCCGGCAGATCGAGGAAGCGCAGCGTCGCCTCCTCGTAGGCTTCACGCAGCAGCGGGTGATCGGGCTCGTGCCGGCGCAGCACCTCGAAGATGATTTCCGAACTCCACTGGAGGGCGCGCGCGCCGCGCTGCCGGCCGAGCACGCGGCGCGGCACCATGAGGCCGGTCTGGGCGACGCCGCGAAACTGCCACTTGACGAGGTTGCTTGTCTCGAGCGCGGCGCGCAGCGCCGTCTCCGCGCCCTCGCGGCGGAACAGCGGCCGCCATTCCTCCGGGCGCAGCGCCTGGAACGGCTGCAGCGTGAGCAGGAAGCCGTAGTCGTCGATGGTCGTCAGCGCATTGCCGCCCCGCACCTCGTGCACGCGCCGGGCGATGATCCGGGAGAGCGCGTCGTTGGCCGAGCGGCCGATGAGCGAATGGAAGAAGGTGTGCACGAGCCCGCGGTGCGCGACCTGCTCGACGAGGAGGAAGTCTGCCGTCGGTATCACGGAGACGGCCGCCTGCAGCGCGAAGTGCGCCGCGAGCGCGCGGGCGTTCACGGGCGAGAGCTGGTATTCGGCGGAGAACCACGCCGCCAGGGCTCCCGGGCCGCCTCCGGCAAACTGCGCCGCGGCGCCGGTGCGCAGCCGCGCCACCTCCCGCGCCAGGCCGCTCGCGAGCGGCATCTTGTTGGCATGCCAGCGCGGCACGGTCGGAACCGCGCTGCTGGCCGCCGCCACCCGGGCGGTGAGCAGCCGCGTCTCCAGCAGGCGCAGCGTCCGGCCGTTGAGCACGAACACGTCGCCGGGGCGCAGGCCCTTCATGAACGACTCCTCCACCTCGCCGAGGGTGCGGCGCCCGAGCGTCACCTGCACCATGCTTTCGGTGACGATCGTGCCGATGTTCTGCTGGAGATCGCGCGCCACACGCGTGCCCGTGAGCGCCAGCATCCCGTCGGCGTCGACCTGCACCTTGCCGAATACGCCGCGGTACTGGCGCTCGAGCGCGGTCCCGCCGCCCGCGAGGTAGGCGAGGACGCGGTCGAACTCCGCGCGCGGCAGGTCCCGGAACGGATACGCGCCCCGCACGAGCGCGAACGCGTCGTCGGGGGTGAGGCGGTCCGAGGCCGCGAGGCCGACGAGCGTCTGCGCCAGCACGTCGAGCGGATTGCGGCTGATCCGCACCGGCTCGAGTTCGCGCTGCGCCATCGCGCGCGCGGTGACCGCGCATTCGGCGAGGTCGTTGCAGTTGGTCGCGACCAGCACGCCGTGGCTCGTCTCGCCCATCGAGTGGCCGGAGCGGCCGATCCGCTGGAG
>CALFZM010000047.1 GCA_937952235.1 uncultured Opitutia bacterium
AGCCAGGTGAGGAGAAGCCGGCCGCCGGGAAGACGCGGGGAGTTCATCGCTCCATCGCGGCGCACGTCGGCACGATGTCCAGTGCGATCCCGCCGCGTGCCGCGCTCCAAGGAGCGGGGCGGGAGGCTTGCCAAGCGGGTGCGGAGCGCGAAAAACGTCGGGCGCCGCGCACCTCCCGGCGCCGGCCCCTCGTCTATCCGTCGCCCATGAAACGATTCCTCGTCCTCGCGTTCCTCGCCGCCAGCTCCGGCCTGCTCGCCGCCGTCACGCCGCCCGCCGGCTTCAACGCCCTCTTCAACGGCCGCGATCTCACCGGCTGGCGCGGCGGCATGACCTTCGACCACCGCAAGCTGCTCGCGATGTCGCCGGCCGAGCGGGAGGCCCAGATCGCCAAGTGGAACGCCTCGATGCTCGAGGTCAGCAAGAAGACGAACCGGCCGCACTGGTACGTCGAAGGCGACGAGCTGGTGAACGACGGCTTCGGCGCGTACGCGACGACGATCCAGGACTACGGCAACTTCGAGCTCATGCTCGAGTACAAGACCGTGGCGGGCGCCGACTCGGGCATCTATCTCCGCGGCGTGCCGCAGGTGCAGATCTGGGACATCAACCAGCCCGACCAGGCCAAGCGCCCGGACCGCCGCCCGCGGCTCGGCTCCGGCGGCCTGTTCAACAACACCCCCGGCACCCCGGGCCGCGATCCGCTGGTGCTGGCCGACAAGCCGTTTGGCGAATGGAACCAGGTGCGCGTCGTGATGGTGGGCAGCCGCGTGAGCGTGTGGCTCAACGGCAAGCTCGTCGTCGACCATGCCCTGATGGAGAACTACTACGACGCCAAGCTGCCCGCCGCCGAGCGCCGCCCGGTGCCCGCCCGCGGCCCCATCCAGCTCCAGACCCACGGCGGCGAGATCCGCTGGCGCAACGTATTCCTGCGCGAGATCGGGAACACCGAGGCGGTCCGGCTGCTGGCCTCGCGCGGCCAGGAAGGCTTCGAGAAGATTTTCAACGGGAAGAACCTCGAGGGCTGGGCCGGCGCGACGGAGGCCGCGACGGTCCGCGACGGCGCGATCGCCTGGCAGAAGGGCAAGGGCGGCACGTTGTACTTCAACCGCGAATACGCCGATTTCAAGGCGCGCGTGATGTTCAAGCTGCCGCCCGCGGGCAACAACGGCCTCGCCCTGCGTTACCCCGGCACCGGCAACCCCGCGTACGACGGCATGACCGAGGTGCAGGTGCTCGACGAGAACTACGACCTCGTGAAGGGAAAGATCGACCCGCGCCAGGTGCACGGCTCCGTCTACGGGATGATCGGCGCGCACCGCGGCTACCAGTTCCCCATCGGCGAATGGAACTTCCAGGAGGTCACCGTCAAGGGTCCGCGCATCACGGTGGAGCTCAACGGCACCGTCATCCTCGACGGCGACGTGAGCACCGTGGACCTGTCGAAGGTGATGCAAAACAAGGCGCACCCCGGGAAAGACCGCCCGCGCGGCTTCTTCGGCTTTGCCGGGCATACCGATCCGGTCGAGTTCAAGGAGATCGCGATCAAGCCGCTCTGACGCGGCGGGGGGGCGCCGAAGCAGCCTGGGGACAGGCGGCTCCACCTCCAGGCTGCTCAATCTTCAGGCTGGGCCACTTTCGGCCGGGGTCATGCCGTTGGACTTCAAATCAGCCATGAGAACGGCCGCACGGAAAGGTGGAGCGGCTTGTCCTCGAGCCGCTGCGAACCGATCCGTCGCACGTCAGCCGCCTGGGGACAGGCGGCTCCTCCTCAGCGGCATGAGTCCGCCTCAGGCCATGCCGCCCGTCACAGCCGGACGGGCGTGCCGCGCTGGGCGGATGCGTAAAGCCCCCGGATCAACGCCACGGCCTTGCGCGCCTCGTGGCCGTCGATCGCGACGGGACGCCGCTCGCGCACGGCATCGATGAGGTCCTGAATCTGCCGGCGGTGGCCCTCGAAGCTGATGGCGCCCGGCACGCTTGCCCCGGAACCGAGTTCGGCGAGGTCCTTGGCAGTCCGGATCGCCTCGTCGCCAGGCAGCGCATCGACGAAGTCCCACCGGGCGATGTGATCGGCATCGAGGACGGCGCTGCCTTTCTCGCCCACGAGCTCGATCCGTCGCGCCCAGCCCGGCTGCGCGGCCGTGGTCGCCTCGATCGTGCCGAGGGCACCGTCCGGATAACGCAGCGCCGCGACGGCGGTGTCTTCCGCCTCGATCCCGGTGTGCACGCGCCGCGTGTTCCAGGAGAACACTTCCGCCGGCAGGCCCGCGAACCACTGCAGGAGATCAATCGCATGGATCGCCTGGTTGATCAGCGCCCCGCCACCGTCGAGCTTCAGCGTGCCCTTCCACCCGGTATAGTATTCCCGGCTTCGATGCCATTTCACGTAGGCGCTCGCGAGCACCAGCCGGCCGAAGCGGCCTGCCTCGAGGGCGGCCTTGATCGTGCGGGCTCCGTCGGTGAATCGCGCCTGGAAGATCGGTGCGACCTTCACGCCCGCGGCGTCGGCGGCCCGCAGCAGTTCGTCGGCCCGCTCCGTCGTGATCTCGATCGGCTTTTCCACCACGACATGCTTGCCCGCGCGCACCGCGGCGAGCGCGGGTTCGAGGTGGGCGCCGCTGGGGGTCGTGATGCAGACGACGTCGATTTCCGGCCGCGCCACCAACTCGTCGACGCTCGTCGTGGCGAAAGGGACGCTGTGTTTGCGCGCGAACGCCTGCGCGTTTTCCGCGTTCCGGGTCGCGATGCCGGCGAGGCGGCCACCGCGGGTATGCGCGATCGCCTGCGCGTGGAAGTCGGCGATCATGCCGACGCCGACGATGCCGAAGCCGAGAGGGGAGGACGGAGGGGGCGTAGGTCCGGACATGGAGACGCCCATACGAGCGGCGGGCGCGCGGGAGCGGAAGCATAAACTCGGCCGCGGCGGATCGCGGAAACCACCGGTGTGCGAAGGCGCACGCACCCGCGCCGCAGGCCGGGCTGGCGCGGGTCGCCGGCGGCCGCGGACGCGGACGGGCGTGCCCCGCTGGCGAGGGAAGGCTAAGCCAAAGTCTCATGCCGCTGGCCTTCAAATCAGCCATGAAGACGGCCGTACCGAAATGTGGAGCGGCTTGTCCTCAAGCCGCTGCGGACAGGTCCTTCGCACGTCAGCCGCCTGGGGACAGGCGGCTCCACCTCAGCGGCATCGTTCCGCCTCAGCGCTTTTCCTGGGGCGTGTAGAAGGCGCCGAGCTGCTCGAGGATCTTGTTCTTCAATTCCTCGGCGTTCACGGGACCATTGTGCCGCCACAAGATCCGTCCGCCGGGCGCGATCAGCACCGAGTGCGGCAGCGGGCCGGGCCACTCGGGATCGAGCGCCTTGACGATCGCGTCGCTGCTGGCGCCATTGTAGAGGAAGTTGAGCGTCGGCCGGCCCTCGGCCTCGAGCAGCTTCTTGAGCCGCGCCGAGGGCACGACGTGCTGTTTCTGCAGGAACTGTTTCACCTGCGCTTCCATCTTCGGGTGGTCGACGCTGATGGTCACGAGTTCGAAGTCGCGGTTGCTGAACCGCCGCGCCATCGCCACGAGATCGGGAAACTCCTGCACGCAGGGGGCGCACCAGGTGGCCCAGACGTTTACCAGCCGCAGGCGGTTGGAATCGTTGGCCGCGAGCTTCGCCACGCCGGCGGCGTCGATCGGCGCCAGCGTGACCGGCTCGGACTTCCACTTCGCGTCGGCCCGGGCGACGTCGTCGCGCTTGGTGTTCCACTTGGTCGAGCACCCCGTCACGATCGTCGTCGGCGTCCTCACCGGCCGGCCCGCCAGCAGGTCCTCGATGGCGTTGCGGGCGTCGTGGGAGGTGACGGTGGCCGGATCCTCGAAGCGTGAGTCGTCGACGCGCCCGACGTAGCGCAGCTTGCGCTCCTGGTCGAAGAGGAACACGTGCGGCGTGGCGAGGCAGCCGTAAGCCTTGGCCGCAACCTGGTGGTCGCCGTCGTACAGGTAGGGAAACGGGAAACCCATGTCGCGGGCGTACAGCTTCATCTCCTCGTAGCTGTCGTTGTACTTGCTGTAGCCCAGCTCATCGATGCGGATGCCGTCGGGGCTGTTGGGGTTGATCGCGACGACGTCCAGCCCCTTCGCCTTGAACTCCCGGGCGAGCGGAATCAGCCGGGTCTCGGCCGCATGCGAGTAGGGGCAGTGGTTGGAAAGGAAGACCACCATCAGCAGCTTCGCGGCGCGGTAGTCCGCGAGGCGGTGGTGCTTCCCGTCGATGCCGAGCAGGTTGAAATCGGGCGCGGCTTCGCCGAGGGCGAGCTTGCGCGCATCGGGCGGAAGCCCGCCCGAGACGGCGCCCTTGACCGGCGCGGCCTTTTTCGGCGCGGGCTGGGCGGACAGCGGCGGCAGCAGGCCGCACGCAAGCAGGACGACGCAGCCGAGGGGGAACCGGGATTTCATGGGGGACGAAGGGGTGAAGCGGAAAGGGGCGGCGGTGATGGCGGCGGGAAGGACGCCGCTTGCCCGGCGGCGCGGCGGCGATGGAGCGCAGCCCCCGAGGAGATGCCGTGGGGATTCTCCGGCTGCCGGGCGGGCCGCGTCACGCCTTCGCCAGCGCGGCGAGGGCGCCGCGCACGAAGCCGACGGATTCCGCGAGGCCGATGGCGGGATTGACGCCGGTCTTCTCGTATTCGAAGGCGACAACGCCGCCGTACTTGATCTCGAGCAGCGCGCGGAGCATGCCGCGGATGTCGAGCCGGCCGGCGCCGACCTCGACCGGAACGTCGCGCTGGGCGCCGATGACCGCCACGCTGTCCTTCATGTGCACGTCGTAGACGCGCGCGGCGTACTTGCGGATCGCGGTCGCCGCATCGTCGCCGAACCGCTGCGTATGCCCGACATCGATACACAGGCCGACGCGCGCATCGAGGTTCTTGACGGCGTTCCACACGACGTCGGGCGTCGGGTACACCTTGTCCTCCGGCCCGTGGTTGTGGATGGCGAGCTTCTGGTCAAACTCCTTCGCGAGCTTCTCGACCAGCTTGAGCGCCTCGAGCTCGGGTTTGCAGACCATCGTCTGCATGCCCGCGGCCTTCACGTTCTCGAACGCCTTCCGGCATTTCGCCTCGTCGTTGGGCAGGTTCACGACGCCGGAGCCGCTGAGCGTGAGACCGGCCGCCTTGAGCTTCGCGGACACCGCCGCGACCTCGTCGGGGCTCGCGGCCTCCCAGTTGCAGTGGGCGCGGAAGAGCGCGATGTTGACCAGCCGCAGCGCCTTCACCGTGGCGATGGCGTCGTCGAGCGCCATCGTCCGCAGCGAATACGACGCGACGCCGAGCCGGAGCCCGTTTTCGCGGCCGTCCGGCGCGGACGGCGGATACAGCGTGGCGGAAGCTTCGGGAGCTTTCCCGCCCTTCCCCTTGCGCGCGCCATCGGCCGCGTGGGCCAGCGCGCCGAGGAACGGCAGCGTCGCCACCCCGAGGGCGGCAGTTTTCAAGGCATCGCGACGAGACAGGGGTCGGGTATTCATCGGAGGCGGCGAGCGTGAGCCCGTTCCCGCCCTGGCGCCAGCCTCCTTTGTGGCAGCGCGTGGTCGGGGCCGCGCGGGCGGCGGCCCGGCCTGCGGAGGGAACCGGCTGTCCGACCGGGTCAGGCAGGGCTCGTGGCGGCGAACTTGCGCAGGTATTTCAACGCCACCTCGAACTCATGCGGAAGCGGGGCGCGCAGCGTGAGCGGGTTCCGCGTCACCGGGTGCGTCAGCGTGAGTTCGCTGGCGTGCAGGGCGAGGCGGCAGAGCAGCGGCTTCTCTTCGTCGCGTCCCTTGTAGCCCCGCTTGAAGTCGGAAAGCCGGAGCGTGACCCCGGGGTGGCCGTAGAAGGGATCGTTGACGATCGGCGCGCCGGCGGCCGCGAGGTGCACGCGCAACTGATGCGTGCGGCCCGTGAGCGGGTGGCACTCGACGAAGGCGTAGCCGGTCGCGACCGGCGCCAGCGCACCGCGCGCTCCCGGCCGGCCCGGACCGCGGAAGCGCTCGAGGGTGCGAAACTCCGTGAGGCAGTCCTTCCCGCCGCGCCCCTTGAACACCCGCATCCGCCCGGGCTGTCGTTCGTCCTCGCCCAGCGCGACTTCAACGTTGAACGCAGCGGGCAGCCCGCCCGTGCCATCGCGCACCGGCGCGAGGACCTTCATCGCCTGTTCCGGCGCGAGCACGGCGACGATCGCATGGTACGTCTTGCGCACGGTCTTCGCCTGGAACTGGCCGGAGAGGAAATCGAGCGCCGGCTTGGTCCGGGCGCAGAGCAGGAGCCCGCTGGTGTCGGCATCGAGCCGGTGCACGTTGGCCACGGTCCGGCCAAAGCGCGGATGCGCATGCACCAGCCCCATGAGGTTTTCCCGGGCCTTGTCCCAACGATCGGGAGCGACGAGCAGGCCGCTGGGTTTGTCGAAGGCGACAATCGCCTCGTCGTCGAAGATGACCGGTGGCAGCGGCATGAAGGCCCGATTCAGAACGTTCCTGCCGGCCGACCGCAAGCGGTCGCGAAGATTCCCGGGCGCTCGCTAACCACCTGTAACAATCCGCGTCGCCCCACCCCGGGCTTTGCTCCGGGGCCGGGACGGCCGAAGTGAACGCTCGCGACATGCCGGTGTGGTCAAAAGCCCTTCACGTGGTGGCGGCGGCACGGACGGCCGCCGCGGGCTGGCGGCTGCGTCGGAACGTCGACGAGGCGGGGACCCAGCGGGACGCCTGGCAACACCTCGTCATGCAGCTCGCGCGCACGAAGTTCTGGTCCGCGCGGGGCGTGGGGACCGGCATGACTCTCGGACAATTCCGTTCCCGCGTCCCGCTGCACACCTACGCCGAAATCGAGCCGGCAGTGCGGCGCATGCGGACGGGCGAGGCGGATGTGCTGTGGCCCGGCGTCTGCCGGCGCTATGCGTCGACGGCGGGGGTGGAGCACAACGCACCGCGCGTGCTGCCGGTGACCGAGGGGCTGCTCGGACACGTCCGAAGGGCGTCCTTCGATGCGCTGGCGCTCCAACGGCTTCGCACCGGGCTGCGCCAGCTCAACCGCGGGCACACGTGGCTCTGCGGGAGTCCGGCACAACTCCGCGCTCCCGAAGGCGAGGGCGCGGCCGTTTCCACCGTCGGCGCCGCACCGGACGCGCTCGTGTTTCCCGGCTTTCTCGCCGCCGGCGGATTCGTGTCCGGCGAATGCGTCGCGCGCATCCCGGCGTGGCCGGCCGAGGGCGGCACTCTCGCGCTGAACCTCCCTCCCGGGGACGTCGGCCTGATCGCCGGCTCACCCCCCGCGGTGGTCCAGATCGGGAGGGCTCAGGCCGCGAGTGGCCACGCGTGGGCCAGCCTGCAGTGCCTCGTGCTGGGCGGCGTGCCCTGGACTCCCTACGCGGACGAGCTGCGCACGCTGTTCGGACCCCGCGTGCAGTTCCATGAGATCTACGCCGCCGCGGAGGCCATCATCGCGGCGCAGGCCGGGGCGCCTGGCCAGGGCCTGCGGGTGCTCGCGGACCATGGCGTGTATTTCGAGTTTCTGCCGATGAGCGATTTCGATGCGGGCGCGGTTGCCGGAAAAGGCGACAAAACCGTGCCGCTGGCGGACGTGGCGACCGGGGTCGACTACGCGATCGTCCTCACCACGCCGGGGGGCCTCGCGCGCCATGTACTGGGCGACGTGGTGCGTTTCGTGGCGCGACAGCCGGCGCGCCTCATCTACGTCGGCCATACCCGGCTGCGCCTGAACGGTGCCGGTGAGAATCTCCCGGAATCCGAGCTGACCGACGCCCTCGCCCGGCTGTGCCGCCGGCGCGGGTGGAGGACCGTCCACTTTCATGTCGCTCCGTGGCAGGAGAGCCCCTCCGCCCCACCCCGGCACGAGTGGTGGATCGAACTGCGCGCCGGCACGGTCGAGACGCCCATGGGAGGATTCATGGCCCCCGAACTCGACGACGACCTTCAGCGCGTAAATCCCTGTTATTCCCACGTCCGCCAATCCGGCCGGCTGGCGGCGCCGATTGTCCGGCTCGTGATGCCGGGCGTCTTCGAGCAGTGGCTGCGGGCCACGGGCAGGTGGGACGGACATCTGAAGTTCGCCCGTTGCCGTCCCGACCGCCAGATCGCCGACGCCCTCGCCGCGCTCACCCAGTTTGCCTCGGTCTGAGGGCGCAGATAGCCTCCGAACGAGAGGAAATGGCGGCGACGGATCGGAGGCCGCTGAAGGCAACGGCGAGAGGGGGAGCGGGCGAATTCCTCAAGTCGCTGCGGAGCGATTCGTCGAACGTCAGCCGCCTCGGGACAGGCGGCTCCACCTTGCTCAAACGGTAGCTCGGACGGCGCGAAGATTCCTGAAAATTCCGGCCGACGCTGGCATGCGGGCTGCTCACTAAAACCATCCTGCCCAAGCAGGGTTTTGGGTAGCGTGAGCCGGCCGCAAGGCCGGAAACAGAAAAAACTGGGGCCGGCGTTAAGGGGTTATCGCCGGCCCCTTTTTTTGTCTCCGCATCCCGGGCCGGCCGGCCGGTGCGCGGGGGCGCGCCACCGGGGGCTCAGGACGTTTCGTCCAGCAACGCGACGATCTTCTTCTCGTACACTTCCTTCGGCTCCATGCCGACCTTGCGATCGCGAATCTGGCCCTGGCGATCGATGAGAAAGGTGGTCGGGATGCCTTCCACGCCCCCGAAGTCGGAGACGACCTTGTCGTCGCCCATCACCAACGGATAATTGATGCCGGTCTTGGTGGCGAACGCCTTCACGACGTCGGGGCCGGCCTGGTCGAGGGAGACGCCGACGATCACCAGGCCCTTCGGGCCGTACTTCTGCTGCAATTCAATGTACCCGGGGATTTCCTCCCGGCAGGGCGGGCACCAGGTGGCCCAAAAATCGACCACGACGACCTTGCCCTTGAAGTCTTCCGAACTGACCGGCTTGCCCGCCAGATCCTCCAACTTCCACGTGGGCGCCTTCCCCAAGGCGGCGGCGGATTTCGAACAGGCGGAAAACAGGCCGGCGGCGACGGCAAGGGCACAGGCGGTGACGAGGAGGCGGGCGATCATGATGGGAAAGGGGCAACAAAGCCATGAGAGCGGCGGCGGCAAATTTTCTTCCCTCCGGCCGGCGCGACGGAGCCGGCCGGCCTCGTCGGAGGGACGGCGACCGGCGCGCCCCTAGTTCTGGCGGCTTTCCGGCAGGTCGAGACCGAGCGTCTCGATGAACTTTTTCATCGCCGGCGTCAGGACGCGACCCTTGCGGTGGAGAATCGCGAGCGGCCGGGTGAATTCCCGGCCGCGGAAATGCAGGACCGCGAGCGTGCCCTGTTTCTGTTCCTGCGCCACCGTGGCCTGGGGCACGATCGCGATGCCGTGGTCGATTTCCACCGCGCGCTTCACCGTCTCGATGTTGTCGAACTCCATCACCGGCTCGATCTCCAGCTTGTGCTCGCGGAAGATGACGTCGACCGCCTTGCGCGTGGGAATGTCGGGATCGAAGCCGATGAACTTCTGCCCGGTCAGGTCCTTCACCTCGATGTCCGTGCGCTTCGACAGCGCATGGTTCGGGTGCGTGATCAGCACGAGGTGATCGTTGCGGAACGGCAGGACCTCGATCTGTCGCTGCTTCACCGGGAACGCCACCAGCCCGAAGTCGACGGAGTTGTGCAGGATATCCTCGTACACGAGGTTCGAGCGGCGGTACTCCACCCGCACGTTGACCGAGGGATAGTCGTGCAGGAACTTCTTGATGAAGGGCGGCAGTTCGTGGAGCCCGATCGAGTAGATGGTGGAAATCCGGATCGTGCCGCTGATTACCTTCTTCATCTCCTGCAGTTCGGAGAGCAGCTTCTCGTAGGTGTGGAGGACCTCCTTGGCGGCGTCGTAGACGCGGGTGCCTTCCCGCGTCAGTTGAAACTGCTTCTGGCTTCGGTCGATCAGCAGCGTCTTGAAGTGGCGCTCCATCGCGCGCGCCTGCTGGCTCACGGCAGACTGGGTGATGCCGTTGAGCTTGGCTGATTTTGAAAAGCTCTTCGTCTCGACCAGGTCCGCGAAAATTTTGAAATTCTCAATCTGCATGATTAGCCCTCGTTCTTGCGGCCACACTAGAAACTGCCGACTCGCCGTAAATGCTTAAGTAGTTCTGCTAAACGCACCATGATCGAGTACGATGACTTTGCCCGCCGGGCCGACGCGCTCCGGGCGCGGATCGCCGCCGCCTGCGCCGCCGCGGGGCGCGATCCGGCCACGGTGGAACTGCTCGCCGTGACGAAGACCCACCCCGCTGCCGCGGCGGACTACGCGGCGCGCTATGGATTGCGCGCGGTGGGAGAAAACCGGGTGCAGGAGGGCGTCGCGAAGCGGGCGGAGGTCGCCCCGGCAAGCGCGGGGTTGAAATGGGAATTGATCGGCCACCTGCAGTCCAACAAGGCGCGCCTGGCGGCGGAACACTTCGACCGGGTGCAGAGTGTCGACAGCGAGAAGCTGCTGCATCACCTCGACCGGGCCGCCGGCGAGCTCGGCCGGACGCTGCCCGTGTTGCTGCAGATCAATGCCGGGCAGGATCCGGCGAAGTTCGGCGCGGAGACGGTTGATGCGCCGCGCCTGCTCGAAGGGGCGCTGGCGAAGACGCACCTGCGGGTCGAAGGCCTGATGACGATCGCGCCGCTCGGCGCGACGCCCTCGGAGACGGCGGCCCTGGCGGCGCGCACGTTCACGGCGCTGCGTGAGCTGCGCGACACCCTCGCCGCGCGTTTCGGCCGGCCCCTGCCCGAACTTTCGATGGGCATGACCGGCGACCTCGCGTCCGCCGTCGCCGCCGGCAGCACCCTCGTGCGCGTCGGCACCGCGCTGTATGGGGCGCGCGACGCGGGGCCGTAAGCGCACCGGGCGCCAGCAAAATATCGCGCCGCCGGGCGCCTTTCCCAGTTGCGCCAGCAGGGAAAAGTTTTTCCGTTCCTGCCGTGGAAACGGAAATTCCCGGTGCCGCGGAGCGTGAGGCGTTGCTGAGCCTGCTCGATGATCCGAGCCCGGCGGTGCGGCGCGCCCTGCTCGCCCGGTTTTCCCAGCTCGGAGCGGCGGCGGTGCCCATGCTGCAGGCCGCCGTGTGCGGCCCGAATCGCATCCTTGGGCGGCATGCCGCGCGGTTCCTGCAGGAGTTGAATTTGTCTGATCCGGTCGCGGAATTCTCCGGCTTCATCCGCTCGCTGAACTACGAGCTCGAGTCTGGCGCGCTCCTGCTGGCCCGGACCGTCTCACCGCAGCTCGACAGCGGTGCATGCTGCACCCAGCTCGACGCGATCGCCGCCCGCTGCCGCGAGCTCATCGTGGAGCCTTCGTCGGCGCGCGAGAAGTGCCGCATCGTCAATCGCGTGCTCTTCCACGAGTGGGGTTTCCACGGCAACGTCGAGCACTACACCGATCCGCGGAACAGCTTCCTCGACCAGGTGCTCGAGCGCCGCACCGGCATTCCGCTGTCGCTCAGCATCGTGTACCTGCTCGTCGCGGGGCGGCTGGGGCTCGACCTGGAGCCGGTGGGGCTGCCGGGCCACTTCCTGGTCGGCTGCTTCACCGATGACCTGCCGTTCTTCATCGATCCCTTCGACCGCGGGGTGTTTCGCGACGCGGAGGAGATCTTCGACCTGCTGCGGGCGAACAACGTCACGCCGAAGGTGACGGATCTCGCGCCGACCCCGGTGCGCGAGGTGCTGTGCCGGAGCTGCCGCAACCTGGTGAACCACTACACGGCCGCCGGCGACCCGGAGCGTGCGCGGTTGTTTGCGCGGTTCGTCGACGAGTTCGAGGCGACGCACGAGAAACACGCGGCGGGCTGACCGCCCGGCCGCCGGGAAGTCGGGATTTGAGGGATTGAGTCTTCCGATCCGCCCCGGGCGGAGCCCGGCCTCCCGCGCCTCGGTTTCAACGCTCGAAACTCAAATCCCGGATTCAAAGTTTCAGATCACAAACCCACCCCCTTTGTCCCCCTCTCCCGTCCTCGATCTCGCCGCGCTGGCCGCCTGGGCGCGTCCCGGCACGTCGCTCGCGGTGCTTGGCCACCCGATCCGGCACTCGATCTCTCCGCCGATGCATAACGCGGCCCTCGCCGGTCTGGCCGGCGGGGACCCGCGTTTCGCCGATTGGGAATACTTCCGCTTCGACATTCCGCCCACCGATCTGCCCCGGGCGCTCGAACTCCTGCACGCGCGTCGGTTCCGCGGCGTGAACCTCACCGTTCCCCACAAGGTGCTCGCCTTCGACCGCGTGGCGCACATCGACGACGCCGCCCGCCCGGTGGGCGCGGTCAACACGCTGCGATGGCATGCCGACGGGTGGGAGGGTTTCAACACCGACGGCTATGGTCTGGCGACCGCGATCCGGGAGACGTTCGGTCGCGAACTCGCCGGCGCCGACGTGATCCTGCTCGGCGCGGGCGGCGCGGCGCGCGGGGCCGCGGTCGAATGCCTGCAGCGCGGCTGCGCGTCCCTCGCCGTTGCCAATCGCACGGCCGCCAACCTCGAGGCACTGCTGCGCGACCTCGCGCCACTGGCCGCCGCCAGCCGGTGCCGCGGCTTCTCGCCCGCCGAACCTCCCCGCGATCTTCCCGCCGGGGCGTTGGTGATCAACGCCACCAGTGCCGGTCTGCGCGACTCGGATCCCCTGCCGGTCGATCTCGGGGCGCTGCCGCGCCCTGCGGCGGTGTACGACATGATCTACAATCCGCCCCAAACCCGCCTGCTCGCCGCCGCCGCCGCCCTGGGCCTGCCGGCGGCCAACGGCCTCGACATGCTGGTGCACCAGGGCGCCAGGGCGCTCGAAATCTGGAGCGGCGTGCCGGCGGCACGGACCGCCCCCGCGATGGCCGCCGCGGCCCGCGCGGCGCTCGGGCGCCAATAGTTCGTAAACCCCGCGCCGCGAGCAGCTCGCGGCGAAGTTTCTGCGTGAGCTTTGCCTCCGGCGTGTTCATATCGCGCCGAATGGTGTCCGTCTACGCCGACTTCTCCGCCGCGTTCCCGTGGTTCTTCCCGGCTGCGGTGTTCTTTCTCGGCGCGTGCGTCGGCAGCTTCCTCAACGTGGTCATCTATCGCGTGCCGAAATCGCAGTCGGTCGTGACGCCCGGGTCGCATTGCGGCTGCGGCCAGCCGATCAGATGGCACGACAACATCCCTATCGTCTCGTGGCTGGTGCTGCGGGGACGCGCCCGCTGCTGCGGCCGGAAGTTTTCGTTTCGCTACCCGTTCGTCGAACTGCTGACCGCCACGCTTTTCACCCTGTGCTGGCTGCGCTTCCCGCCGGCGGTGGCCGCGTGCGGGTGGCTGTTCCTGAGCTGCCTGACGGCGGCGACGTTCATCGATCTGGACCACATGATCATCCCCGACGTGTTCACGATCGGGCTCGGGGTGGCCGGCGTCGCTCTCTCCGCCGTCGTGCCGGCGCTGCATGGTTTCCATGGCGACGTCGCGCTGCTGGAGGGAATGCGCGGCGGGCTCGTGGCATTGCAGGGTCTGCTGATCGGCTCGGGCGTCGTGCTCTGGATCGCGCTCATCGCGGAATCGCTTCTGCGCAAGGAGGCCATGGGCTTCGGCGACGTGACGTTCGTGGGCGGCATCGGCGCCTTCTGCGGCTGGCAGGGCGCGTTGTTCACCGTCTTTGGTGGGGCGGTGGTGGGCACCCTCTGGCTTGCGCTCGCTTGGCTGTGGGAGAAAGGCACCGGGCGCCGCGCTGCCCTCGCGCCTCCGACCGAGACGCCCGAGGGCCAGGCGGCGCCGCTGGGCTTCGGCGCGCACGTGCCGTTCGGCCCGATGCTCGCGATCGCGGCGGCCATCTATTTCCTGGCGTTGCGCGAGCCGGTTGTCGCCTGGTTTCGCGAGTTCGCGGAAATGCTCTAAGCCACCGCCGCCGTGCAGGTGGAGCCACCTGTCCCCAGGCGGCTGACGTTCGGCAGATCCTACCGCAGCAGCTTGAGGACAAGCTGCTCCACCTTTCCTGCG
>CALFZM010000048.1 GCA_937952235.1 uncultured Opitutia bacterium
AGCCCTTCGACCAGTTCACCGTCGAGCAGCTCGCCGGCGACCTGCTGCCCGAGCCCACGATGGCGCAGCGCATCGCCACCGGTTTCAACCGCAACCACATGGTCACGGGCGAGACCGGCGTGATCGACGAGGAGTACCGCGTGGAGTACGTCGCCGACCGGCTCGAGACGACCTCCACGGTCTGGCTCGGGCTCACCGTCGCCTGCGCGCGGTGCCACGATCACAAGTACGACCCCATCTCCCAGCGCGACTACTACCAGCTCTTCGCCTTCTTCAACAGCGGGGTGGAGAAGGGCACGATCACGCCCGACGACCCGCCGCCGGTGATGGATGTGACCACGCCCAGCCAGAAACGGGAACTGGACGGGCTGGTCGCCGCGCGCCGCGATGCGGAAGCGGCGTTCGCCCGTCGCGCCGAGCCGTTGCAGCCCGCCATCGCGGCGTGGGAGCGGTCGGCCGGCGCCGAACTGCGGCCGGCCACGCGCGGCCTGCTCGCCCGGGTGGCGTTCGAATCCGAGGGCGCGCGGGACGAGCCGGCCTCGGCGCCGCGCGCCGTGGAAAAGGGAGCGGTGTATTACCAGGCCGGGCTCGTCGGCCAGTCCGCGATGTTCGACGGCATGCAGCACCTCGAACTGCCGCCCGACACGCCGCTGGAGGCGGACCGCGCGTGGACGATCGGGCTGTGGCTCAAGCCGACGAGCTCGCTGGTCGGCGTGATGTCGAAGATCGAGCCCACGGGCGACCGCCGCGGGGTCGAGCTGATCTGGGCGAAAGGGCAGCTCCAGATCAACCTCGTCGACCGCTGGGTGGTGAGCGCGATCGAGCTCACCACGCGCGAGCCGATCAAGCGCGCCGACTGGAATCACGTGGTGGTCAGCTATGACGGCTCGGGCCGCGCGGCGGGCGTGACGGTGTTCGCCGACGGCCTGCCGGTGCCGCTCACCGTGGTCCGCGACTCGCTGCGCGGTCCGATCACGAATCGCGAGCCGGTGCGGATCGGCCGGCGGGACAGCGGCCTGGGTTTTTATGGCCAGCTGGACGAATTCCGCCTGCTGGACCGGACGGTCGATGCCGCCGAGGCCCGGTCGTGGTACTGGAGCGAGCGCCTGGAGGGTATCCTGAAGCTGGATGCAGCGAAGCGCGACGCGCGGCAGCGCAAGCTGGTGCTCGATTGCTATGTGGAGCGGCATGGCGATGCCGATACGCGGACGGCGCACGCGCTCGCCGGCGTCCGGCGCGAGGCCGAGGAAGCGTACCGCGCGACCCTGCCCAAGACGCTCGTCATGCAGGAGGTCGCGAATCCGAAGCCGACCCACCTCCTGAAGCGCGGGCAGTACGACGCTCCCGCCGAGCGCGTGGAGCCGGACGTGCCGGCGGCGCTGGGTCCCTGGCCCGCCGGCGCGCCGCGCAACCGCCTCGGGCTGGCGCGGTGGCTCGTCGCCCCGGAGAATCCGCTGACGGCGCGCGTGGCGGTGAACCGTTTCTGGATGCAATGCTTCGGGGAGGGAATCGTGCCGACGCTGAACGATTTCGGGCTGCAGGGGGAGCTGCCCTCGCATCCGGAGCTGCTCGACTGGCTCGCCACGCGTTTCGTCGCCGGCGGCTGGGATGTGAAGGCGCTGCTGCGCCTGATCGTGACCAGCGCAACCTATCGCCAAGCGTCGGCCGCCACGGCTGAGGCGCTGGATCGCGATCCGCACAACCGGCTGCTGGCGCGCGGTCCCCGGTTCAGGTTGCCGGCGGAGATGATCCGCGACCAGGCGCTGCAGGTGTCCGGGCTGCTGGTGGACAAGATGGGCGGACCGCCCGTAAAGCCGTACCAGCCGCCGGGCCTGTGGGAAGCCGTGTCCTACAACGGCGAACTCACCTACGAACCGGACCGCGGCGAAGGCCTGTGGCGCCGCTCCGTGTACACCTATTGGAAGCGCACGAGTCCGCCTCCGGGCGTGCTGGTCTTCGACGGGCCCACGCGTGAGACCTGCGTGGTGCGCCGACCGCGCACCAACACGCCGCTGCAGTCCCTCGTGCTGCTCAACGATGAGACGTACGTTGAAGCGGCGCGCGTCCTCGCCGCCGGCGTCCTGCGGTCGGGGCCGGGGGCGTCGCCGGACGAGGTCGCGGCACGGATGTTCCGTCAGGTGGCCGTGCGCACGCCGGTGGAGGCGGAAGTGGCGGCGCTCCGCGATCTCGCCCGGCGGCAGCGCGAACGCTTCGCGGCGGATCCTGCCGCCGCGAGGCAACTGGTGGCGGTGGGCGCGTCGCCGCGCGGGCGCGAAATCGACCCGGTGGACCTTGCGACCTGGACGGTCGTGGGGCAGGCTCTGCTCAACCTGGATGAAGTCGTGATGCGACGCTGAACGATGAACCGCTACGACCCCCGGCATCCACCTCCCGCCGACCTGCAGTTCACGCGCCGGCAATTCTTCAGCCGCAGTGCGACCGGCATCGGTGCGGCCGCGCTCGCCTCGCTGGTGCAGCCATCGCTGTGGTCCGCCGGTGCGGTCCCGGGCCGGCCCCACTTCGCGCCGAGGGCGAAGCGCGTGATCTACCTGTTCATGCACGGCGGGCCGTCGCAGCTCGACCTTTTCGACCACAAGCCGGGCCTGCAGGCGCTGCACGGGCAGGACCTGCCGCCTTCCGTGCGTGGCAACCAGCGGCTGACCGGGATGACCAGCGGGCAGAAGGCGTTTCCGGTCACCTCCTCGATTTTCAAGTTCGCGCGCCACGGCGCCAATGGCACGTGGGTGAGTGAACTGCTGCCCCACACCGCCCGCATCGTCGACGACCTTTGCCTGATCCGTTCGTTGCACACCGAGGCGATCAACCATGATCCGGCGGTGACGTATCTGCAGACCGGACACCAGCAGCCTGGCCGGCCCAGTTTCGGTGCGTGGGCGAGCTACGGGCTGGGCAGCGAGAACAAGAACCTTCCCGCCTTCGTCGTGCTGATCTCGCGGGGCAGTGCGGCGCGTCCGGCCGATCCGCTCTACGCCCGACTCTGGGGCTCGGGTTTCCTCCCCTCGAATCATCAGGGCGTCAGCTTCCGCAGCAGCGGCGATCCGGTGCTGTTCCTGTCGAATCCCGCGGGCATCGACAGCGCCACGCGGCGCGACCAGCTCGATACGATCGGCGCGCTCAACCGGTTCCAGTCGGAGCGGCAGATCGATCCCGAGATCGAGACGCGGATCGCGCAGTACGAAATGGCCTACCGGATGCAGGCGTCCGTGCCGAACCTCACCGATCTCAGCGACGAGAAGCCGGCGACGTTCGAGACGTACGGTCCCCAGTCCCGCGTCCCCGGCACCTTTGCCGCCAACTGCCTGCTTGCGCGCCGGCTCGCCGAGCGCGACGTGCGGTTCATCCAGCTCTACCACCGCGGCTGGGACCAGCACTACAACCTGCCGAGCGACCTGCGCCTGCAGGCGGAGGACATCGACCAGCCCGCGGCGGCGCTCGTGCGCGACCTCAAGCAGCGCGGCCTGCTCGACGAGACGCTCGTGATCTGGGGCGGCGAATTCGGCCGCACGACCTACAGCCAGGGCAAACTCGAGGCCGCCAACTACGGACGGGACCACCACGGCCGCTGCTTCACGATGTGGCTCGCCGGGGGCGGGGTGAAGCCGGGCACGGTCTACGGCGAGACCGACGACTTCAGTTACAACGTCGTCCGCGATCCCGTGCACGTGCACGATTTCAACGCCACGCTGCTGCACCTGCTGGGGCTCGATCACACGCGCCTCACCTACCGGGCGCAGGGGCGCGATTTCCGGCTGACCGACGTGCACGGCGAGGTGATCAAGGGCATCCTCGCGTGAGCCGCGACGGCGGGCGCGCAAGAAAGTTGCAGGAAGCGGGGAATCGCGCGCTTTTTGCGAAATCAGGTTTGCACGTTTGACGCAGTTGGGAAGCCTTGGCCCGCCCCGGCCCCGGGGCGAGGAACGCTCGTGGAACGCCCCCGGGCGCACAGTCCGCTCCGCCTTCTACAAGACGGAGATGGACATGCGGTCACCCCTGCCTTTCGCCACTGCCCCCGCGGCCACGGCGCGCACCGCGGCGCTCCCCGCGTTCCGCGGACTCCGCGCCGC
>CALFZM010000049.1 GCA_937952235.1 uncultured Opitutia bacterium
GTCCTGCGGCGCGCGGCCCGCCACAAGCTTGCCGGCGTCTGCCCGCCCGCCCGCGGCGCCGTGATCGCGGAGCTGACGCGGCGTCATCCCGCGCCCGTCTGGCTGGTCGTGACCGAGAACCTGAAGGCGGCGGAACACCTTGCCGAGGACGTCCTGTTTTTCCACGGGGTCGCCGGAGGGGCGCGGCCCACCACCGCCCTGGTGTTTCCCGAGGCCATGCCGGAGAGCGGCGACATGCGCGAGGCGTTCGCCGCGTCAAACGACCGGCTGACCGTGCTCTCGCGCCTGCGCGCGATGCGCGGGCTCGGCTCCACGCCCGACACGCTGGTCGTCGTCACGACTCCCGCCGCCCTGCTCCAGCCGGTGCCGGCGCTCGAGGAATTTGCCCGCCGCGAGCTGACGCTGGCCCGGGGCCAGCCCCAGCCCTTCCAGGACCTGCTCGAGCAACTGCGCGCGCTCGACTACGATTCCGAGGCCGTCTGCGAGGCGCCCGGCCACTATGCGGTGCGCGGCGGCATCATCGACGTCTATCCGGTCACCGCGAGCCAGCCCTACCGCCTCGACTTCTTTGGCGACGAACTCGAGGCCATCCGCGAGTTCGACCCGGTCACCCAGCGCTCCGGGGCCGCGGTCGAATCGATCACGATCGCCGCCTCGCCGCGCGTCCGGCTCGACCCGGCGAAGGCGGGCCTCGCCGACTACCTCGCCACCAGCGCCCACCTGCTGTTCGTCGAGCCGGCGGTGCTCGAGCAGGAGTTCAGCCTCTTCGCGCGCGAAGGAGCCGACGGCCTCACGCCGCTGCTCGGACGCGCCGCGGCGGCCTTCGGCCTCTGCGACCTGGACGAGGCCAGCGCACTGTTCGACGGCGCGCCGCACGAGCAGACGTGGGACACGGAGAGCCTCGCGCACCACCGGCGGTATCCCGATGACGCCCTCGTCGCACAGGAGCGCCTGACCGTCGAGGAGGACGCGCGCCACGAGTTCCTCCGGCAGGTCGCCGGCTGGCGGGAGGCCGGCTACGCCATCGCCTGCGTGATGTCGAAGGATGGCGAGGAGCAGCGCGCGCGGGAGATCCTCGGCGAGGATTCGGACTTCAAGCACGTCCGCCCCGCCTGGTGGCGCGGATCGCTCAACGAGGGCTTCCGGATCACGTTTCGCCCGGGGGCCGAGCTGCCCTGGCGGATGGACGGAACCCAGCCCTCGGGGAAAGGGCGCTCCAGGCGCGCGGAGGGCGCCGGGCCCGTTGCCGAGGCGGCGGGGCTCGTCATCGTCACGGAGACGGAAATCTTCGGCCGGCAGCGGCAGCGGCGGCCGGCGGTGAATCCCCGGGCGGCGGTGCACCGGGCGCAGGTCGACCAGCTCCTGGATTTTTCCGAGCTGGTCGAGGGCGACTTCGTCGTGCACCTCCAGCACGGCATCGCGCTCTACCGCGGTCTCACGAAGCTGGATACGGCCCAGGGCGTGCGCGAGGTGATCTCGCTGGAGTTCGACGACCATGTCACGCTGCACGTGCCGTTGCAGGAATCGCACCTGATCAGCCGCTACGTCGGCCTCAGCAAGGCGAGGCCGCAGCTTGGCCGCATCGGGTCCAACCGCTGGGAGAAGGCGCGGCAGGCGGCCGAGCGGGCCACGATCGACCTTGCGGCCGAACTGCTGCGCATCCACGCGGCGCGCGAGGCCCAGCCGGGCTTCGCATTCGCGCCGGACAACACCTGGCAGAAGGAGTTCGAGGCCTCGTTTCCCTTCACGGAGACCCGCGACCAGTTGCGCGCGATCAACGAGACCAAGGCCGACATGGAACGCACGCGGCCGATGGACCGGCTGATCTGCGGCGACGTCGGCTTCGGCAAGACCGAGGTGGCCATCCGGGCCGCGTTCAAGGCGGTGCAGGGCGGCCGGCAGGTCGCGGTGCTGGTGCCGACCACGGTGCTCGCACAGCAGCACCTGAACACGTTTCGCGAACGGATGGCCGGCTATCCCGTCGCGATCGAGATGCTGAGCCGCTTCCGCAGCCGGGCCGAGTTGAAGAAGATCCTCGCGGCCACGACCGCCGGCCAGGTCGACATCCTCATCGGCACGCACCGCCTGCTCCAGCGCGACGTCGTCTTCAAGGAGCTCGGGCTGGTCGTGATCGACGAGGAGCAGCGCTTCGGGGTGAAGCACAAGGAGATCTTCAAGCGCATGCGCGCGACCGTCGACCTGCTCTCGATGAGTGCGACGCCGATCCCGCGCACCCTCTACATGGCGCTGACCGGGGCGCGCGACCTGAGCGTCATCGAGACCCCGCCGACCAACCGGCACCCGATCCAGACGATCGTGAAGACCTACGACGAGAAGATCGTGGTGGATGCCGTGCGGTTCGAGCTGCGGCGCGGCGGCCAGGTCTTCTACCTGCACAACCGCGTGCAGACGATCGACCTCGTCGCGGCGCGCCTGCGCGAACTGATGCCCGACGTGCGCGTCGGCGTGGGTCACGGCCAGATGCACGCCGATGAGCTCGAGGAGATCATGACCGAGTTCGTCGCGGGCCGTTACCAGGTGCTGGTGTCGACCACGATCATCGAGAGCGGCCTCGATATCCCCAACAGCAACACGATCATCATCGAGGGGGCGGACCGCTTCGGATTGTCGCAGCTCTATCAGTTGCGCGGACGCGTCGGCCGCTTCAAGCACCAGGCCTACGCTTACCTGCTGCTGCACCGCCACACGCGGCTGCTCGAGGTGGCGCGCCAGCGGCTCACCGCGATGCGGCAGCACAACCAGCTGGGCGCGGGCTTCCGGATCGCCATGCGCGACCTCGAGCTGCGCGGCGCGGGAAACCTGCTCGGTGCCGAGCAGAGCGGCCACATCGTCGGCGTCGGTTTCGAGCTCTACTGCCAGCTCCTCCGGCAATCCGTGGCCCGGCTCAAGGGCGAGAAGGCGGCCGCCGCGATCCGGGCCAGCGTGAAACTCGATTTTGTGTTCGTGGGTGAAGGAGCGGCACCGGCGCCGGACTCGGGCCGGCACGTCGATGGGTACACGGCGCTGCGCGACGCCGAGAACAAGGAGGCCGTGGAGGTCGCGCGGATCCAGGCCCGGATCCCGGCCAGCTATCTCGCGGAAACCCGGTTGCGCATCGACGTCTATCGCAAGCTCGCGATGGCCGATTCGCTGCCGGCACTGAAGCAGATCGACCAGGATCTGCGGGACCGGTTCGGCCGCTACGGCGAGGAGGTGCGGGCGCTGCTCCTGATCACGGAAATCAGGATCAGGGCGGAACAAAAAGGGATCGTTTCCGTCGAAACCGAATCGAGCCGCCTGAAGTGTCTGCGCCACAGTGGTCGTCACGACGACTGGGTGCAGGTCGGCACGCGGTTTCCAAGGTTGACCGCCCCCAAGGCCGACCTACGGTTGAAAGAAATCATCGCGTTCCTGAACAACCTGCCGAACCCATGACGTCACGTCGTAGCCTCCTGTCCGTCGTCCTCGCCGCTGCGTCCGGGGTCGGCCTGTTCGCCCAGGCCGCACCCGCGGGCAACGCGAACCGGGACGTCAATGAGAACCTCAACCTGCGCTTCGCCAACGGGATCGTGGCGGTGGCCGAGGAGAAGATCATCACGGTGGCCGATGTCATGCAGTACATCGGCCCGCTGCTGCCCCAGATCCGCAACGAAGCCCGCAACGAAAAGGAGTTTCAGGAGCGGCTCGAGCAGCTCCAGGACAGCGCGATCCAGGACCTCATTGATCGCGTCCTGATCGTGAAGGAATTCCGCAAGGACGAGAAGCGGCAGATCCCCTACCACTACATCGACAACGCGATTGCCGACGAGGTCGCCGAGCGTTTCGAGGGCGACCGGTCCAAGTTCCTCGCCTTCCTGAAGGCCAAGGGGCAGACCCAGCGCGATTACCGCCGCGAAGTGGAGGAAAACATCATCTTCCAGTACATGCAGGGCCAGCAGCGCAAGTCGCAGAGCGTGGTGAGCCCGGTGCGGATCGAGACGTTCTACAACGAGAACAAGGACCGGTTTTACCAGGAGGACGCCGTCCACCTGCGGCTGATCCAGCTCACGCGCACCGAGAACGAGTCCGACACCACCCTCACGGAGAAGGCCAACACGATCCTGAGCCGCCACCGCTCCGGCGAGAAGTTCGAGGATCTGGCGAAGGAATTCAGCAACGACATGAAGCGCTCCAAGGGCGGCGACTGGGGTTGGATGAAGCGGTCCGACTTCAAGAAGGAGTTCAGCGATCCGGCGTTCAGCCTCAAGAAAGGCGAGGCCTCGGGCGTGATCCTCCTGCCGGAAGGCGCATTCCTCCTCTATGCGGAAGACCGCAAGGTCGCCGGCATCCAGCCGATCGACGAAGTGCGCGATCAGATCGAGCGCATCCTGCTCCAGCAGATGGGGCGCGCCAGCCAGGAGCGCTGGCTCGAGCGTCTGCGGCGCAACGGATACGTGAAGCACTACTGAGCCGGGCACGGTCCGGACTCTCGACGCGAGCGGCGTGATTTCACGCCGCTTTTTTTTGCCCACCCGGGGACGCTCCCCCTGGCCGCGGCAGGCCTTTTTCCGACGCAATCGGGCCGCGGGGCGCGGCGAGGCCTGGATACCCGATTTCGAGGCCGGGCGACGGTCGCAGGGGGCCCAGCTTCCCTTTGCATGGGTGGCTACATTGTCCACGCCCTGCCCTCCTTCCTACCCGACCGCCAACCGGCTCCTCACGACCGCCGTCGGCGAGCGTCCGCAGGAGCGGATCGCCCGGCTCGGCGCCGGGGCGCTGAGCGATGCCGAGTTGCTGGCGCTCGTGTTGCGGAGCGGGACGCGCGGCCAGGACGTGCTGACCCTCGCGCATCGGCTCCTGGCCGAGGCGGGCTCGGTGGCTCGACTCGCGGCGTGGCGGCGGGAGGATTTTCAGCAACTCAAGGGCATCGGGCGCGTAAAGGCGCTGCAACTGCTCGCCGTGATGGAGATGGCGCGAAGGGTGATGGGCCCGGAGGTGGCAGAGGAGCCGCTCCTGGCGCAACCCGAGCGGGTGCACGCCTTTCTTCAACCGCGGGCCTCCGGGCTGCAGGTGGAAAAATTCTGGGTGCTCTGCCTGAACCGGAAGAACCGCCTGCTCAAGTGCTGCGAAATCACCTCCGGCACGGCGACCGCGGCGCTGGCCCACCCCCGCGAGGTGTTTCGCGCCGCGGTCCGGGAATCGGCGGCCGCCATCATCTGTGCGCACAACCATCCCAGCGGAGACCCGGC
Source organism: uncultured Opitutia bacterium (assembly GCA_937952235.1). Taxonomy (GTDB): domain Bacteria; phylum Verrucomicrobiota; class Verrucomicrobiia; order Opitutales; family Opitutaceae; genus ER46. Next base: position 5,229 of record CALFZM010000049.1, read on the forward strand.
TCCCAGTACCGCCGACCTGCAGGTGACGCGGCAGTTGCGGGAGGCGGCGCGGGCGGTCGACATCCCGCTGCTGGATCATGTGATCGTCGGACGGGCACAGGCCGATCCGGCCGGTCGCGGCTACTTCAGCTTCCGCGAAGCCGGCATGGTGTGAGACCCACCGCGGACTTCAGGTGCACGCCGCCAACACGCGATCCGAAGGGGGCGGACGAGCGCAAAAAAATCCTTGCCGTCGCCTGCGCGACTGGAGACGTTCCGCCCTCCTTGTTCGGTAGGATACTCAAGTGGCCAACGAGGGCAGACTGTAAATCTGCTGGGCTCCGCCCTACACTGGTTCGAATCCAGTTCCTACCACCATTTCACGTCTTTGGCCGGACGTGCCGGAGAGCGTCAGAAAGGGACTAAATGCACACTCCACGGTGACTTGCGGAGTTTAATCCGAAGTACCCTCGATGAGACGGAGTGATGCGAAATGACCGGGATTGCCGGATTTTTGTGTGCCTATTTGGGTGCTTTTCTCGGCACCTGAAATCCACGGCAATTTCGCGATCTCAGCATGCAATCCGAGATCCGGGGTCAACCCGCCGATCGCTGCGCATGGGGCGAAGTCCGATCCGCATACCGTGCAGAGGGAGTGGCTCCTCCGGCACTACGCGGGCTGGTCACCTCCGCTCGCCCGCCGAAGCCCGATCACGCCGGCTTGCGAGTCTGGTCGCGGACGACCGTCACTTCCGCCCACGGGACTTCGTGGGGCAGTCGCCTGGTCTGCGCCGCGAGGGCCGCGGCCGCGCCCGCAGCCTCGCCCATCGCGACCGCGTTTCCGGTCACACGGTAGCTGGCGTGTGCGATGTAATCGCCGCTGATGCAGCGGCCGGCCAGCAGCAAGCCGTCCACGTCGCGGGCAACCAGCGCACGGTAAGGAATGTCGTAAGGCTGGGCTTTCACGCCCGTGTTGGTGTAGCCGCCGCCGGCGTGCGCTTTGTCGTAGGCATGGATGTCGACCGGAAAGGTGGCGCGCACGACGGCATCCTCGTGTCGCGCTCCAGCCACCAAATCACCGCGCTGCACCACATAGCGCCCGCGGATGCGGCGGCCGTCGCGCACGCCGATTTGCTCGGGCGTGGCGACAAGCTGAAGTCCGTCCCACGGGCCGCCGAGCTGGCGCAGACCACGGACGATGCGGCCCAGCTCCACTCGCGCGCGCTGGGTGGCCTCGGTGACCTTGGCGGCGTCGAATGCGAGGATGCCATATTCGTGATTCATCATCGCGAGCAGCAGGTTGTCGCGGATGGGAAACAGCGTGGGCATCGCATACGACGGCGTGACGCCCCCGCGGATGATCTCGGCGCGAAAGGCACGCTTCGTGGCTTCAACGTCGCTGCTCTGCGCGCGGTGGATGAAGCGACCGAGCGCGCTGTGATCCCGCACCATGAGCAGCGCACACATCGACATGGGCTGGCACGGACAGGACTTCGCTTCGCCGGTCTCCCACTCGCAGCCAGCCAGCGCGCCGAGGTCACCGTCGCCGCTCGCGTCGATGAAGACCGGCGCCCGCCACGCCTGCCGGCCGCTCTTCGACTCGGTCACGATCGTGGAGAGCCGGCGGCCTTCGCGATAGGCGGCGACCACGCGGGTGTGGAGCTGGAGCTTCACGCCGGCGTCCAGGCAGAGTTCGTCGAGGATAAGCTTCATTTCCTCGGGCTGGTAGCTCATGGCCGCCGGGCTCTGGATATTGCGGGCGCCGCGGGCATCGAGGCGGCGAACGAGTTCCTGGTTGAAGCCGGGTTTGTCGAAATCAAGCAGGTAGCCGAGCAGGCTGTTGGTCCAGACGCCGCCGAGGGCGCCGTGCGCCTCGAACAACCGCACGCGCGCACAGGCCCGCGCCGCCGTGATGGCGGCCGTCACGCCGGCCGGGCCCGCGCCGCAGACGATGACGTCAGCATCGGCCACGAGGGGTGTCGAAACGCCAGGCTCCGCCAAGGTGCCGGGGACCACGGGTGGAGCCGACGCGCCACGAGCGAGGAGCGGCGCGGCGGCGGCGGCGGAAAGAAATCGGCGGCGGCTGACCACGGGAATGGAGGGCATGGAGGCGTCAGAGTTTGAACGTGGCGGTGAAGGTCAGCGTGCGCGGATCGGAGATGCGGAAGAGCTGCGGCGTGCCGGTGGCGAGGAGCGACGTGTAGCGAAAATTCTCGTCGTTGAGCAGGTTGGTGACGTTGAGCTGGAAGCTGCCGGTGACGTTCCGCCATTTCCGCTCGTACCCGAGGAGCGCGGTGAACGTGCGGTAGCTGCCGGAATAGTCGGGCGGGAAGCCGGTGCGCAAGGCCATCAGTCGCTTGCCGAGAAAATTCACGCCGGCACCGAACGAGAAGCCCCGGAGGGCGCCCTGCGCGAATCGGTAGCGGCTGAAGACATTGGCGACGTAGTCCGCCTGGTTTACGCGCGGCAGGCCGTCCGCGTTGCGCGCGAGGATGACATCGATGTCGCGAAGATTCTGCGCGACGGCGGCGGCCGCGGAGTTGGCGGGATTGTTGGCGTAAGCCTCCCACGCGGGCCGATTGGCCGCCTGCGCCAGATAGCGGCGGTAGCGCGGCAGCGAGTTGGAAAGCACCGAGTCGGGCAGGCTGAAATTGGCGGACAGGCTCCAACTGCGCGTGAGGTTCGCGGTGAGATCGAGTTCGTAGCCCGTGGCGGTGGCATCCTGCGTGTCGTTGAAAATGTTGAACGTGTTGCCGGTCTGGAGGCCCATGAGCACGCGGATGTCGTTGATCTCGGTGCCGATGTCCTGGCGGCTGGCGGAGGCGTTGGTCTCCTCGGACTTGTAGTAGCCGACGCTTCCGGAAACGCGGCCGCCCCACAGGCTGAACTTCACGCCGAAGTCACGGCCCTCGCCGCGCCGCAACGGCAGCGGTTCGTCCTGAAAACTGAACGCGAGCCCGCCGGGCGTGGCGATGAAAGTCTTGCTCGCGCCCGCGTAGAGCGAGAGTCCGCAGGGCTCTTGGGGGCAGACACGGGGTCAGGACGAAACAGTCGTTCGCCGTTTCCGAATGACACCCCTCGTGGGTGCCGACGTCCTGCGCGGTGGGCGAAGGCAGATGTCCATTTCCCCCAAGGCAAGGGCAGCCGTGTGCTATTCCTGCAAAGCATGCAACTGTTCGATCACCGTGGCCAGTTTGGCGCCGGTGGGCGTCAACCGGTATTCGACGTGCAACGACGCCGCCGAATGATCGGCCCGCATCGCGAGACCGTAGGCGAGCAGCTTGCGCAGGCGCTCGTTGAGAATCTTCGTCGAGATCCCCGGGATGTAGCGCTTCAGTTGCCCTGGGCGCACGACGCCCCGCTGCAGAGCGCCCACGACCGCCGCCGACCACTTGCAACCGACCACGTCCTCCAACCCCCGATACGCCGTCCGTTCGCGGAGCGAAAGGTGCTTCGATTTCATGCATCGATTATGCGACGGCACCGGCACGCGTCCAGTAGGCACCATATGGTACCCGGACTCCACTTCGTGCCCTCTGGGACATGACGCAGGGACGAGGTAGCATGGGATCGTGCGCGGCACTCCGCCCCGCCTGCGAAATCAACCCACGAACGGAAATCGTCCCATGAGCAAAACGTCCGCTGTCTTCTATCACGCTGGTTGCCCCGTCTGCCTCGACGCCGAGAGCGCAGTCACGCGCTACCTCGATCCCACCAAGGTCAACCTCGAGGTCGTCCACCTCGGCACCGCGAAGAGCCGGCTGCCGGAAGCCGAAGCCGCCGGCGTCAAGTCCGTCCCCGCGCTCGTCGTCGGGGGACAGACGCTTCACCTCAATTTCGGGGCGCCGATCAGCGCCCTGAAGTGAAGTGACCGGCCGGACGTTCCCCCGGCGGAACGACGCGCCACCGCGAGTCACGCCGACGATTCTGAGCCAGGAAAGGCACGCCCTAGGAACCCGTGCCTTTCCTTCGTTTTCCCGTCCGAGACGAACGGCGCTCACGGCAGGGGCGGAAGAGCGGGACAATCCGGCGGAATCCGGGCGTTCGAACGCCTTTGACTCTGGGCCCAGCGCCTCAGGCCACACCCCTCACCTCACCTAACCGTTCCACCGTGTGGGATCCCTGAGGTGAGCGTGAGGCCGGAGGTCTTTGATCGGCTCCCTCCAAAATCCAGTTTCCTTTCAGGAACGTTCGGATACTTCCGGCCTCATGTTCGCGCTCTTCCGACGGTGTGCCCTCGTCTTCCTCTGCTGCCACACGCTCACGACCAGCGCGACCACGATCCTGGCTCCGTCCTTCCTGGAGCTCGTGTCGGAGTCGGAGTGGGTGGGCCGGGGCGTCGTCCGCAGTGTCCGCACCGAGGAGTTCGATTCTCCGCAAGGGCGGGGGATTCGCACGATCGTCGAGTTCGAGGTCGAACGGACGTTGCGCGGTCCGGCGCGGGCCACGGTGACGCTTGTCCAGCTGGGAGGCACCGCGGGTGGCCGCACGCTCCGCGTGCTTGGATTGCCGGACTTCCAGCCGGGCCAGCGGCAGATCGCGTTCGTGGCGCGGAACGGCCACGTGATCTGTCCGGTGGTGCGCGGGGCCTACGGCCGCTTCCTTGTTCACGCCGATGGCGCGACGGGCCGGGAAAGCGTGGTGCGGGACGATGGGGCGCCGTTGCTGTCGCTGGACCAGGTCGCGCTGCCGCTGGCGGGCCGGCTCGTGGCGCCCTCGCTGCTGGGCCGCGGGGCCGGCATGTCCCTGGCAGAGTTCGAAACGCGTATCGTGGCGGTCGCAGCGCAGGTGCCAGTCTCGATCACGCGGCCATGACCCTCCGCCTTTGCCTGGCGCTTGCGGTTCTCCCGCTGCTGGCGGTCTCGGCCTCCGCCTCGACTTTCCTGGGATCAACCTGGCCGTCGGGGACCGTCACGGTCCAATTGCAGCTGGACGCCACGGCGCCCCACCGGCTGTTCCCGCTGCAGGATGCGTCAACCAATTGGAACAGTGTGGCCGAGTCGGCCGTGGCGGAGTGGAATGGGGTGCTGATACGGACGCAACTCGTCGCACGCCGCAGCAGCGCCACCGACCTGGCGTTCGATGACGAGGTCAATCAGGTCGTCTTCGGCAGCTCAGCCTACGGGATGGACCTCCCGACGGGTTTCGCGGCCGTCACCTATGTTGCGCCGCTGGACAACGAGGCCACGCAGGTCCGAACCGTCGAGGCGGACATCATCGTCAATCCCACCTACAGTTGGAATTCATACCGCGGGGCCGTGCGGTCCGGTCTTTATGATCTCCGGCGCGTGCTTCTCCACGAACTGGGCCACCTGCTGGGATTGGGCCACCCCGACCAGGCCAAGCCGGCGCAGTTTGTGTCGGCGATCATGAACAGCACCGGGGGAAATGTGGATACGCTGCAGGGAGATGATCGGTCGGGGGTCGGCATGCTCTACGACGTGGCGCCGGTCCGGCCCGTGGTGACGATGCAGCCGCTCAGCCAGGCCGTCGCGGCGGGGACGGGCGTGACTCTCACCGTGGCGATCGACGGAACTGTGCCGGCTGGAAACGAGCCGTTCCGCTCCTATCGCTGGTTCTTCAGGCCGCCCGGCGGGTCGAGCTTCGAGTCTCTGCGGGCCACGTCGTACAGCGGTCGCCTGGAATTCCGGCTGGCTCAACCCCTCGACTCCGGCAGCTATTTCTATCGCGCCTACACCGCCGATCACACGGTGGACAGTGAGATCGCTACCCTCACGGTCAGTTCGGTTCCGACCCAGGCTTCGACCACGCTTTCGAACCTCTCCACCCGCGGACAGACGTTTCCGGGGCCCGGATCGATGATGGTGGGCTTCACCGTGGCTGGCACGAAGTCCAAGCGCGTCCTGATCCGATCCGTCGGCGCGAGCCTGCGCAATCCACCGTTCAGCATCGCGGACGGCCTCCGCGATCCCTTGCTCTACCTCAACAATCTCCAGCTCCCGGTTCCGTTGGTTGCCACGAGTCCACTGCGATGGGATCTGGCACCGGACGCCGCCGCCGTTCGTGACGCTTCCGCCCGGGTGGGAGCTTTTCCCCTCGTTCCCGGGGCCGGCGACGCCGTCATCCTGACGACTCTGCCGCCTGGCAATTACACCGCGCAGACTGTCTCGGTTTCGGGCGCGCCGGGCAGCGTGATCGTCGAGGTCTACGACGTCGACTCAGACCCGGGCGCGGACAGCCGGCTCACCAATCTTTCCACCCGCGGCTACGTGGATGTCGGCGACAAACGGATGATTGCCGGGTTCGTGGTCCGAGGCGCCGGGCCCCGCTCCTATCTCATCCGAGTGGCCGGCGACACCCTCAATGAGCTGAGGGTCACCGACACCCTCGACGATCCGTATCTGGAGCTCTACCGGGGCGATGGTTTGCTCGTACGCGAGAACGACGACCTCGACATCCCGCTTGCAAACTGGCCTGCGCTGCAGGCGGCTGCCGCCCGAGTGGGAGCCTTTCCGCTCAACGACCGCCAGGAGTGCTCCATGATCGTCACGCTGGCACCAGGAAACTACACCGCCCACGTGCGGGCCTTTGAGAGCACCCGGAGCAGTCCCCGCGGGATCGCCCTCATCGAGCTCTACGAACTTGAACCCGCGCCCTGATCGGTCGCGCGTTCCCCAGGTGCGGGCGACGGTGGCGCGGGCCAGGGCGACGGCAATATCTGCAGCCATTGTCGCTTGTTGAGATAACTGAATTCCGACGGCCCGATGTGGGCCGGCTACGAGAACGCGCGCCGTTCTGCGGCCGGTTCCGTCGCAGCTGACCGGCAGCCCAACTATTCGTTCGCACGCCGACGATCGTCGTGCTGTGCTTGGCGCGCGCGGGGCTCTCTTATGCCACTTCTCGCCGCAGAATACCCTACCCCACCGCCTCAGCCATCGAGCGTCACGATCCTGGACGACGCTTCGTCTCGTCGCGCGGGCCTGGCCGCGGATGCCTCGGAGCCCGTGCAGATGCCCGGCGTATCCGTCTCCGCCCGGTCGCCGGCAAAGGGTGAGTTCGTGCGAGCAGATCCCAAGCTCTCGCTGGAGGAGATCTTCGTGCGGTTGCGCGAAGGCGGCATCGGCGAAGGCATCGGGTACGACTCGACGAGCAACTGGTTCCGCGGTCGGGCTGGCGGCAGCCTCAAACTGCTCAAGACGCCGAGTCTCCTCCTCTCCGCGACCGGTGGCGCACAACTGTCCCCCGAGGATGCGGCGATGGGCAAAGCCTCCGTGGAGTATTCGGCCGGCGTGTACCTGCGTTATTCCGCCGCACGGTGGCCTCACACCGACCTCTACGTGAGCTATGGCTTCGATGGCGCCAGCCGGAGCGAGGTGAAGCGCGGCGACCTCGATCTCGGCGTGAAAGTCGGCTGGCGGTACTACCTCTCCAACGCGCTCCCCGGAAAATGGAAGGGGCTCGATTTCAGCACGCCCGTGCGCTGGATGCCGGCGAATTTCCGCGTGGGGTTCACGGGCTTGTCGACCACCGTCGAAGCCTCGACCTGGGGCTCCGACCTTTCGCGCCAGGGCGGACTGACCTTCGGCGCGCAGACCATCGTCATCAGCAACGATCACGGGCAGGTCTACGTGGGGTACGAAGCGCACACCCGCAACGTCCGCGAGAAGGATCGCGTCACGCTCAAAGCCCGGCTCTACGGCCCGTTCGTCGACCGCGCCCAGGCGGACGCGAAGCGATATTGGAGGCAGGTGAAGGGCTGGTTTGGATACTAGAGGCTATCCGAAAACCTGTTTTAGGAGCAGAAGCGAACAACTGAGATGAA
>CALFZM010000050.1 GCA_937952235.1 uncultured Opitutia bacterium
CAGTGGAACTGCTCGGAAACGATCCTGCCGTCTTTGACGACGTACACGCAGAGCTCCGCCATCTGCATCCGGGGCTGGCCCTTGAACGTGACGTCGAGCGACATCGTGCACGCGAAGGTCTGGCCGGCCACGAGGGGCTCCGACACCTCCAGGGCGTGCATGGTCTCGACCATGGCCACGAACTGGCGGCCTTTGTTCACGATGTTCTCCAGCCCCCGGGTCTCCTTGGGGGTCGTCGGTGTTTCCTCGGGCTCGATGCTGACAGCGTCGGTGGCATAGAGCTCGCGCTGGGCTTTCTCCCAGTGCTGCTGCCGGCAGAGATCCACGAGACGGCGGGCGATGGCGGCGGTGTTCATGGTTGAAAAAGAAGGCGCGGTTCAGCCCGCGCGATTCGCGGGCGGGGCGGGGACGGGTCCGTATTCGCGGACGGTCTGGATTCCGGGCTGCGGCACCGGATAACGGCCGTCGGCGTCGGGCTGCAGCGGCGCGGGCGAGTCGGCGGTGAGACGGTCGACGCCGGGCGCGAACTCGTGGTCGCAGTTCAGCATCTCCTCGAACGTCACGATCCGCCCCGTGTGCGCGGCCATGCGGCCCATCGACGTGACCAGGCTCGCCTCCACCCCGCGCTTCACCTCGTTGTAGGGCTTGTCCTGGCGGATGGCATCGATCAGGTCGTCCCATTCTGTCTGCAGTGGCCGCGGCTCGGGCTGCGGATAGGCCCACGCGAGATCGGCGGCCGCCTTGTTGTGCCCGCGATAAATCCGCGCGAGCGACGGGGCGTGCCCCTTTTCCGAGATGATCGCCATGCCCTTCGTGCCGTGCGCGGTGCTCGAGTGCTCGGCGTAGGCGCCGGTGATGCACCGGCCCTCCAGGAAGAGTTTCGTGCCGTCGGCGAAGGTGTACTCCGTCGAGTAGACGTCGAAGTTCTGGTCGATGTTGTTGCCACGATAGTGGCGCCCCCCGCTCGACTGGGCCTTCACCGGCCAGGCGCCCTTCATCCAGCAGCATTCGTCGATGTTGTGGATGTAGAAATCGCTGTACGCCCCGCCGCTCGCCCAGAGGAAGCTGTGAAACCGCTCGATCTGGTACATCAGGTGGCTCTTCTCCGGCGGCTTGGGCGGCGACGCGAACGAACCCACCGGGCCGTGCAGCCGGTACGCCCGCATCATGAGGATGTCGCCGAGCTGGCCCTGCGCGATCCGGTCCGCGAGTTCGCCGCGCGCGCGGCAGTGGCGGCACATCAGCCCGACCCCCACCTTCAGGTTCTTGCGCGCGGCCTCTTCGCCGAGCGCGAACATCCGCTTGCTCGTCGGCCCGTCGACCGTGACGGGTTTCTCCATGAACACGTGCAGGCCTTTCGCGATCGCGTAGGTGAAATGCACCCAGCGGAAGGCCGGCGGGGTCGCGAAGATCGCCACGTCGCCCGGCCTGAGCACGTCCATCGCCGCCTTGTACGCATCGAACCCCACGAACTGCCGGTCGGCCGGCACGTCGAACTTCCCCGCCTCGGGAAACTGCTTCACCAGCCGCTCATGCGAGGACTTCAGCCGGTGCGAAAACACGTCCGCCATCGCCGCGAGCCGGATCGGGCCGCTCGTGGTCGAAAGTGCCTGGCCGGCGGCGCCGGTACCGCGCCCGCCGCACCCGATCAGCGCGACGCGGATGAGATCGCTGCCGGCGGCGTGCACGTGCGGCAGGGTCACGCCGGAGAGCGCGGAGACGGCCGCAAGCTGTCCGGAGCGTTTCAGGAAGTCACGGCGGGCCAGCGGGGAGTTCGGGGGCGGATTCATGACGGAGCGGCACGGGGTTGCGGAACACGAGACGCCGCCGCGAGGGCGGCGCGTCCACCCGCGAAGCGTGCGCTGCGGCGGGCCCGAGACAAGGCTTCTCCGCACGGGCCGAGGGCTCCGGCCGCTGCGGCGTCGGAGGGCGTGCCGTCTGCCCTGCTTCCGGCGGGGCCAGCCGCTTGACGCGGCAGGGCGCTTCCTTATCCGTTCGCGTGATGCGAACGGAACTGCTCCACGATCGCGCCGCCCTCTACGTGGCGGGGGCGCTGACCGTGCCCGAGCGCGAGGGTTTCGAAGTGGTGCTCGAGTTCCAGGACGAGTTGCGGGCCCACGTGGAGCGGCTGCTGGAGATCGGCACGCGCGTCCTGCTGGCGGAGGTGCCGCGAAGCACGCGGGCTCCGGTCGGCTTGAAGAATCGCATCCTCGAAGCCATCGCGGAGCGGCCGCGGCTCGAGCCCGATTGTCTCGTCGCCACCGATCCCCAAGGGCGGGTGCAGTGGATCAACCCGGCCTTCACGAGCATGTGCGGGTATACCCTGGACGATCTCCGCGGGCGCAAGCCCGGTGAGTTGCTGCAGGGGCCGCGCACCGATCCGGCCGCCGTGCGGCGGATCCGCGAGGCGGTGCAGGCGCGGCGCCCGTGCCGCGAATCGCTGCTGAATTACCACAAGGACGGCTCGGTCTATCGCGTCGACGTGGCGATCACCCCTGTCCTCGACGACGAAGGCGCTCCGCTCTGGTTCGTGGCCCGCGAGCGGAAGCAGCCGGTGTAGCGCCGCGGCTGCGACGGAGCGCAGGCCCGCGGTTCAAAAGACTACGGCGAGCGGTAGTCGGCCCCCGTCAGGCTGTTCAGCACCGAGGTCTGCCATTCGCGCAGGAGGCGTTCGAGCCGCGCGGCTTCGGCGGGCTGCGCCGCGGCGAGGTTGTGTTTCTCGGCCGGATCGGCCCGCAGGTCGAAGAGCTCCTTCGCACCCCCGCGGTCGCCGTCGACCACGAGCTTGTAGCGGTTGTCCACGATGGCCCGCGGCCCCGCGTAGTCGTCCTCGCGGATCTCGGGCTGATGGAAGTTCTGGAAGTTGCGGGTCGGCGTGCCGTCGGGCCCGAGCTTGGCCAGCGGCGTGGTGCCCTTCTGCAGCTCCGGATCGATGTACGGCCGGCGGGCTTCGCCGGTGGCGGCGCGCAGCCGGGCGTTCCAGAAACCGATGGGTTGCGGCCGGGCGGTCATTCGGCCCTCGAAGAGCGGTTTCAGGCTGATGCCGTCGAGCGGCCGGCGCGGCAGCGGCACCCCCGCGAGTTCGCACAGCGTGGGCAGGATGTCGCTGGTGACGGTGTTGACGTCGCTCGCCACGGGCTGGCGCAGCCGGGCCGGCCACTCGATCACGCCGGGAACGCGGATGCCTCCCTCGTAGACCGCGCCCTTCCAGCCGCGGAACGGCACGGTCGCCACCGCTTCCTGCGGCGTCCCGTTGTCGCCGCAGTACCAGAGCAGGGTGTTTTCCCGGAGATTCGCGCGCCGCAGTTGGTCGCGCAACTGGCCGATGGCCCGGTCCATCGCCGTGATCTCGGCGAACCGCTCGCGCAGGACGTCGCGCTGGAGCCGGTTGACGGTGCGGCCGGTCTCGTTGGAGGTGAGCCGGACCTGCTTCGCGCCTAACGTGGCGGGCAGGTCGGCGTAGCGCGCGAGGTCCTGCGGCAGCGCCTGATAGGGCTCGTGCGGCGAACCGAACCACACCACCACGAAGAACGGCCGCCCGGCCCGTTGCGCCTTCTCGATGAAGCGCCCCGCCTCGGCGATCACGATTTCGGAGCTCTCGCCCTTGAACTGCTCGGGCGGCCCGCCGTTGCGCGAGAAGTAGGGATCGAGCTCGAAGAAGTTGTCGTGCGAGAGCCACTCCTCGAAACCCATCGCTCCCGGGTTGGTCGGTGACGATGCCTTCACCGGGCCGAGATGCCACTTGCCGAAATGCCCCGTGGCGTAGCCGGCCTGCCGCAGCATCTGCGCGATGCTGGTTTCCTCCGGACGCAGCGACCAGCCGGGGGCGAAGGTTCCGTAGCGGTTGTGGTTGCGTCCGGTGATCACGGTGCCCCGCGTCGGCGAGCAACTGGCGCCGCCCGAGTAGAAGCGGTCGAGCCGCAACCCCGTGCGCGCCATCTCGTCGAGGACGGGGGTCTTGAGGTACGGGTGGCCGTTGTACCCGGTCTCGTCCCAGCCATGATCGTCGCCCATCAGCAGGACGATATTCGGACGATCCGCCGCCGCGCTGGCGGCGCGGCCGGACCAGGTGGCGAGCAGGAAGAGGCAAAGGCCGGTGGCGAGAAGGCGGAGGCGCATGGCGGAGTGGGATGGGGGTTTCGGTGCGGTCAGCGGATGGCCCGGCGCGGACTGGGCCGCAGCGCAGGCTGTTTCTGGATTTCGATGTAGGCCGACGTCGCGCCCTGGACTGCCAGCGTGTCGATGGCCGCGCCGACGGCGTCGAGTTCAAGCGGGCTGGCCTGGTCGGCGGCCGGGCCCACCCGGCAGGCGAACGCCCACCAGTCGTAGCCTTCGGGCACCGGTTTCTTCCGTTCGCGCCGGATGTATTTGTTCACTTCATGGCGGATCTGGTCGCGCACGCGGGCGTCGGCCTTGCCGGGCGCCTGCAGGAGAAACGTCTTCTTCATCGCCGGGCAAACTTGCCGGCTGCCACGGCGAGGCAATGCGAATAGCGGCCCGCGGCGTCGGCTCGCGTCGCCGTGGGCATGCAGGCGCCGCGTTTATTTGGTCGAGTTGTCTTCCGCCCGGCCCTAGTCAGGGGCGTCCCTTCAACCTTCCTACCCCATCATGTCCGACAACGACGGAGCGGAAAAACCGCTGACGACCGGTGAGTGGTTCGTGACCATCCTGATACTCGGCCTGCCTCTCGTGGGCCTCGTGATGCATTTCGTGTGGGCCTTCGGCACCGGCAACGCCAGCCGGAGGAATTTCTGCCGCGCCGTCCTGCTGTGGCTGGCGATCGCCATGGCGCTCGGCCTGCTCGCGTTGATCGCGTTTGTCATCTTCGGCGGCACGCTTGCCGCCCTGCTCAGTCAGGCCGGCAATCGGTAACGGGTGGGAGGAGGAGAAGCGGGCCGCGTCGGGAGCAGCCCTGCCCGAGCGCGGGCTGACGCACGGGGCGGGCCGTCACCTCGCGGGGGCCGCGGGCGCGGTGAGCCGCACGAGGTCGGCTACTTTCTCGACGATGATCTCCTCGACGGCGGCGCCGAACGGCGCGGGCCGGCCGAAGTAGATCATGGAGTCGCCGCCCTCGTAGCCGCCCTCCATGAGCACGCGCCGCGACGGGATGTACGCGAGCACGTCGTTCGAGTAGCCCGCGACCCACGTGTGATCGAAGCCGTGCTCCTGCTTCAGCCGCAGCGAATAGTCCACGACCACCTCGCCGCCGAGCGCCACGAAGGTCAGCCCGCGGCCGAAGCGCCAGACCTGCACCGGATACGGGTAGGTCGTGGGCAGCGCCCCCTTGCGGTCGAGCTCCTCGAGCAGGCGCCGGGCGTGCAGCCGCACGAAGACGTTGCGGTCCTGGAGTCGCGCCTGCAGCTCGGCTCGCGTGGGCGGAGTCCGGAACGGCACGTCGACGGTCGCGAACGCGGTGTGCAGCGGCCCCGTGAGCGGCGCCATCCGGCCGCGCAGGACTTCGTCGGCGGCCGCGGCGAGAATCCGACCGTAGCCGCGCGCGAGTTCCTCGTTGCGGCGGGGCAGGGGATTGGCGTCCGCGCTGCAGCCGTTGACGAACAGCGCCGTGGCTCCGGGGTGCGTCTGCTCCAGCTCCGCCATCGCGAAGCCCGGCCAGTCGCCGTTGATCTGGTAGTCGCTCAGGGCCGTGGCGTGCGCGGAATAGCCCACGGCGACCGCCCGCAGGGCGCCGGCGGCGTCGCGGACGGCGAGCACGGGCACGTCGTGATCGACCGGGCCGGGCAGCGACCGGTTGCGCGCGCGGCGGCGGTTGACCGCGATCCCGGCGAGGCCCTGGCCGAACTCGACCCGCGCGGGCGCGAGCTGCGCCAGCGCACCGCCGATCGCCTCGAGGATGCCGTCGATCAGGGTCCGGGTGTAGCGCTGGACGACGGCGCGCTGCTCCGGCGACAGGTCATACAGCGGCATCACCACGAGCCCTGCCACCGGACCGCTGTGGGTGTGCGACACATTCAGCACGAGCCGGTCCCGGCCGAGGCCGTGGCGACGCTCAGCCTCGGTCGCGACCGCCTCAGCCAGCTCGCGTTCGATGTCCACGAGATCCAGCGCCACCAGCACCGCGCTGCGTCCGGTCTCATCCTGGAGGGCCAGCGCCTTCGCATAAAGATCCTGCCGCACGCCTTCCGACGGTTTCGTCCGGCTGCCGAAGCCCGCCATCCAGATCGGCTCGGTGGGAGTGATCTTCACGCGGGCGACTCCCGCCTTCCAGGCGACGGGAGGTTCGGCGGCGTGGAAGGTCGCGCAGCAGGCCGCGGCAAGCACGGCGAAGCCCAGGAGGCGAAACGGTGAGGGCAGCGGGGACATAAGGGGTGCGCGAGGCTCAGCGGCGCGCGGGCACGGCCTCGAGCAGCAGCGCGAGCGCGCGGTTGAGGTCGGCGAGGCCGGCGTTGGCGCCCTTGAAGTGGCCGAGCCGGGCGACGACGAGTTCGTGCGACGGCACGATCAGCGTGTACTGGCCGCCGGCGCCGGCCATGTAGTAGATGTCCTTCGGGCCCGCGAAGCGCTCGTCGCCGTTGAGCCAGAAGAACCCGCCGTAGATCGGCCGGCCGTCGGCGGCCCACGCGGGGGCCAGGGTGCGGACGAAACCCACGAAGCCCTCCGGGAGCAGCCGCTCGCCCTCCCACACGCCGTCCTGGAGGTAGAGATTGCCCAGGCGGAGCCAGTCGCGGGCCGACGCCAGCTCGTAGCCCTGGGTGAGGAAGTTGCCGACGGCGTCGGTCTCCAGCACCATCGTGCGGATGCCGAGCCGGTCGAACAGCGCGCGCTGCGGAAACGAGAGGTATTCCTCGCCGCGTCGCTCCACCGCGAGCCGCACCAGGTAGTTGGCGAGCACGGGCTCGGTGTTGCGGTAACGGCCCACCGTGTTCGGCGGCCACTGCAGCGGGCGGGTCGCCGCGTAATGAAAGGTGTCCACGCATCCGGTATACAGATACACGTGGTCCGGGTACGGCCCCGCGGGGTCGAATTCGGGATCGAGCGGCGCCCGCAGCCGCAGGCCGCTCGACATGCGCAGGAGGTCCGCGATGCGAATCTGCGCGCGAGGGTCGCCGGGCTGCCGCCACTCCGGGATCGGCGCCGGCTGCCAGAGGCCGTAGATCCCCTGCCGCATGAGCAGCCCGAGCAGCGTCGCGGTCACGCTCTTGCCCATCGACCAGCTCTCGAGCGGTGTGCGGAGGTTGATTCCGGGCGCGTACCGTTCGGCGATGAGCCGGCCCCGCCAGGTGACGGCGAAGGCGGCGCTCAGCCCCTCGGGGCTGGCGAAGGCGGCCTCGACCGCCGCGGCGATCCTCGCCGGATCGAGCTCCGCCGGCAACGGCGCGTCGGGCAGCACGTCGCCCATCGGCCAGGGCTGCGTCTGCGGATCGGGGAGCGCGCTGCGGACCGCGACCGGCGTGAAGGCCACGCGCTCCGCCCCGCGCGGCAACGCCACCGCGCCCTGCGAGCCCACGTACACGGCGGTGCGGCGCACGCCGTTCGGCAGCGTCACGTGGACGGCCTGCCGCGTCCAGTCGATCTCCGGCCGGCCCAGCCGGGCCCGCTCCGCGTAGGGTGCGGTGAAGTAGCCGAGGTTCTCCCAGGCGAAATCGGGGTCGAGCCCGGTGACGAACACCGCGGAGCAGATCACCTTCGCCAGGCCCGCGGCGTGGTGCTCGAGGGGATCGCCCGGGGGCGGCTCGGCGACGGTCGGCAGCTCGAGCGCGCGGGCCCGCGCGACGATGGCCGCCTGGGCGGGCGACGGCTGGGCGGGAAGCACAGGCGGAAGCGCGAGAAGCAGGACGGCAAGCGGCAGGGTGCGTCGCAGCATGGGAGAGCGTGCCCGCACGTCTAGCCCCCGGCGGGGCCCGGGGAAACTCCAAACTGTCGCAGGGAGAGGTTCCGCGGTCGAGTTTGTGGCTGACATGCCGCAGCCTCCGGCGAACCTCGGCGCCGCGTGAGCTCCCCGGCGCGCATCGTCTCCCTCGACCAGTTTCGCGGCTACACCGTCGCGGGCATGTTCCTCGTCAACTTCGCCGGCGGCTTCGCCGTGGTGCCGGCCGTGCTGAAGCATCACCACACGTACTGCTCGTATGCCGATACGATCATGCCGCAGTTCCTCTTCGCGGTCGGTTTCGCGCTGCGCCTCGTGCTGCAGCGCAACGCCCGGCGCGAAGGTGCCGCCGCGGCGCTCCGCCGGGCCGTGGCGCGCAGCCTGGGCCTGGTCGTGCTCGGCCTCGTCGTTTACCAGCTCGACGGCCGTTTCCGCACCTGGGCCGAGCTGGTGGCGGCCGGGCCGGCCGGGATCCTCGGCAACGCCTTCTGGCGGTCGCCGTTCCAGACGCTCACGCACATCGGCGTGACCTGCCTCTGGGTGCTGCCTGTCATGCTCGCGCCGGCGCGCACCCGGCTGGTCTACGCGGCGGCGTCCGGCCTGCTCCACGTCGGGCTGTCCTACCTTTTCTGGTACGATGTGCTCCACGCGCGGCGCGTGATCGACGGCGGGCTGCTCGGTTTCCTCACCTGGTCGATCCCCACCCTGGCCGGCGCCTGGGCCTGCGACGTGGTCGCGCAGCGCGGCCCGGCCGGTGCGGTCCGGCCGCTGCTCGCCTGGGGCGGCGCGCTCATGCTCGCGGGCTACGGCGTCTCGTGCCTCAACCAGGGTGGCACGCTCGTGCCGCCGCCGTTCTTTCCGCCGCAGGGGCCGGTCGATCTCTGGACGATGTCGCAGCGCGCCGGCTCGCTGTCGTACCTCGTGTTCTCGGCCGGCTTCGCGGTCGCGGTGTACGCGGCGTTCGTCTGGCTCGTGGACCTGAGGGGGCGGACCTCGCGGCTCCTCGCCACGCTGGGGCAGAACGCGCTTGCCGCTTACCTGATCCACCTTTGGGTCGACGACTTCGTGAAGCCGCTCGCGCCGCGCGATGCGCCGGCCTGGTGGGTGGCGGCGATGTTCGCGCTGTTCTTCGCGCTGACGTGCGCGATGGTGCACGTCCTCAACCGCCGCGGGCTGTTCCTGCGGCTCTGAACGCCGGCGCGGTCCCCGCGGGCGGATATCACCGGGAGGAGGCCGGCCCGTTTCCCTTTCCGTGGACCGCGAGCACCGCGCTGATCGGACCAGCCGGGGATCAGCCTCGGCCGGCGTGGGTTCGCTCGAAACCCTCGAACAGCGCGTCGAGTGCGACCTCGGCGAGCGACGACACGCGCACGTCCACGTGGGTGAAGTCATGGTGCGCGGTGGATTCGTTGGGCACGGCCACGGCCCAGAGGTGGGCGCGCTTGGCGGCGATCGAGCCTGTGTGCGAGTCCTCGAACGCCACCGCCTGGTGGCCGCGCAGGCCGAAGCGGGTGAGCACGTGGCGGTACAGGTCGGGTTCGGGCTTGGGCGATGGCACGTCCTCGCGGCAGGCGATGAAGTCGAAACGCCCGAAGAGCCCGAGGCGCGTGAGGTGGCCGTCGACCCACGCGTGGTCCGAATTCGAGGCGAGCCCGATCCGGAGCCCCCGCCCTGCGGCAGCCTCGAGCAGCGGCACCACGCCTGGAAGGATCGGCTGCGCCTGCAGCAACCGGTCCTTGTGGACGCGCCGTTCCGACTCGAGCTGGATGCGATCCACTTTCGAATCGAAGCCGGACCACGGGTCGAACGCGAAGTCGACGTGGCCCACGCTCCGGAGAAAGAGCGGACGATCGAACGGCACGCCGTGCGCCGCATACACCTGCGCGTAGGCGTCGATCAGGGGGGTCTCCGTGTCGAGGATGAGGCCGTCAAAGTCGAAGACGAGGGCACGAATCATGGGCAAAGGTTCAGTGGAGGCGAAATCCGCGGCGTTGGCAAAGGTGGAGGGGCGCCCCCGGGAATCGGCTCCGCGAGCGATAGGTTTGCTCTAACCCGCGCCGCCGGCGGCCGGCGCCCGGACCGCGGCACGTGTATGCCAGACCCCCGACAGCGCGACGAGCAGCACCGCCGTGAGCACGAGGTAGCCGGCGGGCGGGCCGTGCGCATCGATGACCCCCATCGCGAACACGAGCACGGTGCGCAACACGCGGTCGAGGACCTGGAAGAAACCGCCCACCCGCCCCATCATCTCGTTGGGCACGAGATGCAGCAGCAGCGCGCTGCGCGCCACCCGGCAGCCGGCGTTGCCGAAGCCGAGCAGGATCGCCGCGACGAGGAACGTGAGCGGGAAGCGGAGGAGGACGAGCAGGAGCAGGCCGGCGAGAAACACCAGCATCGTCGCCGGAATGGTGTTCGCGGCCGTATGGCGGCCGATGAGCCGGGGCAGGACGAAACCCGCGGCGACCGCGCCGGCGGCAAAGGCGATCTCCCCGCCGGCAAAATAGGCGGCGCTCGCCTGCAGCGTCTGCGCGACGTAGATCGGAAAGAGGTAGTTGCCCGCCATCACGATCACGAAGGGCAGCAGCGCGCAGGTGAAGAACACGGCGAGGCGCGGCCGCGCCCGCAGCCATGTCCAGCCGGCTGATACCGAGCGCCAGACGGTCGGAGCCGGGAGGCCCGGGGCACGGTTGGCGAGATGCGTGGGCGCGTAGGGCAGGGTGGATTGGATCAGGAGCGCCGCGAGGTAGGTGGCGGCGTCGAAGAGCAGGATCGCCCACAGCGGGACCCGCTCGACCAGCAGCCCGCCGAGCCCGCCGGCGATCATCATCGCCGTCTGCCCCTGGACCTCGAGCAGCCCGATCAATGACTGGTACTGCGAGCGGTCGAACAGCTGCTGGATGAGCGCGAACTTCGCCGGGTAGTGCAGGGTGTAGTACAACATGCCGGCGAAGTAGATCGTCATCAGCAGCCCGGTCGGAAATCCCCCGAGGAGCAGTCCGGTCGCCGCGAGCCCCGCCATCGCGAACAGCCCCCAGGCTTCGCTGGCAAGCAGGGCGGTCTTCCGCGAGTGGTGGTCCACCCACGCGCCGTAATAGGGCATCGTCACGAAGAGCACGACGGTCGTCGCGATCGTGATCCAGCGGTAGGCTTCGCCGCCGCCCGGCTGGTGCACGAGCAGCCAGGGCACCGCGAAGATCGTCATCCCCGAGCCGATCGAGCCGAGGGTGTTGGCGATCAGCAGGCGCTGGACGCGGGAATCGCGGAGCAGGTCTCTCATCGGCTCCGGCAGCGAAGGGGGCCGGGCGGGGAAACGAAAGCGCGGACTCTCCCGCGGCCGCGCAGCCGCGCGTTGCCCTCGCGCCCGACTGTACCGGCGGGCTCCTGGGCGAACGTTGGATTGACCCGGCGGTGACGGCCCGCGTCCTCTTGGCCGCCCCAACCCCGCCCGCGCCCATGTCCCCCCA
>CALFZM010000051.1 GCA_937952235.1 uncultured Opitutia bacterium
GAGCTTCGACTTGGTCTTGGTGCCGTCGAGCGTGAGCATCGCGCGGTCGATCCCGACCTGATCGGTGGCGTCGCGGCCGATCAGCGCCGGCGCGATCTTCGCCTTCACGTTGCCGACCGCCTTGAGCGTGCCCTTGCCCAGGTAACGCTGCTTGTCGCCGTCGCGCAGCTCGATCGCCTCGTGCTCGCCCGTGGAGGCGCCGGAGGGAACGGCCGCGCGGCCGAGCACGCCGGACGCGAGGCGCACGTCGACTTCGACGGTCGGATTACCGCGGGAGTCGATGATCTCCCGGGCGGTGATGGCAGAGATGGTGGTATTCATGCTTGTTGTTAAGGCGATGCGGTGAGCTGGAGGGACGACAATACGAGCATGCAGCAAAAGCGGCGCCGCGCGCGAGGGGAAGGGAAAAAGCTGGGCGAGCTTCTGCTTCGCCGGAGCGCGGCCGTCCCCGGCCGCATGCATTGGAATGCGGCCGGGGACGGCCGCGCTCCCAGGGCGCTACGCCTTCAATTTGGCCCGCAGGTACGGCGCGGTCGGACTACCCTTGACCTTGAGCAGCCCCGCCAGGGGGCCCTGGTACAGCAGTTTCCCTCCGTCCGGCCCGCCGACCGGCCCCAGCTCCACGATGTAATCGGCTTCCAGCAGCAGGTCCAGGTGGTGCTCGATCACGACCACGGTATGCCCCTGGTCGACGAGCGAGTGCAGCACCTTGATGAGCTTCTCGCAGTCACTGAGGTGCAGCCCGATCGTGGGCTCCTCGAGCAGGTAGAGGTTGCGCGGCAGTTCGCCGCGACTGCGTTCGCGGTAGGTGGCGAGGCCCGCCGACAACTCCGTCACCAGCTTGAGCCGCTGCGCCTCGCCGCCGCTGAGCGTGGGCGAGCTCTGGCCGAGCGTGAGGTAACCGAGGCCGCAATCGACCATCAGCCGGCACACCTGGCTGAGCTGCGAGTGGAAGTCGAAGAACGCCGCCGCTTCCTCGAACGTGAGCTGGAGCACCTGGCCGATGTTCTTTCCCTTCCACGCGATGTCGCCAAGCTCCGCGCTGTAGCGCAGGCCCCGGCAATCGTCGCAGGGCAGGTAGGTGTCGGGCATGAACGCCATCTCCAGCTTGATCCGGCCGGCGCCCTCGCAGGTCGGGCAGCGGCCCCCGGCGGTGTTGAACGAGAACCGCGACGCCGTGTAGCCGCGGATCTTCGCTTCCGGCAGCGACGCGAAGAACTGCCGGATCAGGTCGAAGATGCCGAGGTACGTGGCGGGCGTGGACCGCGGCGTCTTGCCGATCGGCGACTGGTCGACCTCGACCACGCGCTTCGGCAGCGCATCGATCTGCAGGTCCCGGAAGGGCGGAACGTCGTCCGGGCCCGGAGTGTCCGCGGTGAATCCCGTGGCGCGGACGAACTCGCGGCCGCCGAGCTTCCTCTTCCCGGACTTGATCGCCTGCGCCACCGCCGGATGGAGCACATCGCGGAAGAGCGTGGACTTCCCCGCGCCGCTCGGGCCGGCGACCATGATCAGGCGGCCGAGCGGCAGCGCGAGGTCGAAGCCCTTCAGGTTGCGGAACTGCACGCCGTTCAGGGCAAGGCGCTCCGAGGCGCGCGCCTTGCCGTCGCCCGTGGACAGCGGGCGGTAGGCTCCGCGCAGCGGGTGCACGATGCCTTTCGCGAGGAAGAGGCCGGTGAGCGAGCGGTCGCTGGCCTTGATCTCCGCGGGCGTGCCGTTGGCCAGGAGTTCGCCGCCGTGGACCCCGGCGGCGGGCCCGAGGTCGATGATGCGGTCCGCGCGCTCCATCAACTCGTCGTCGTGTTCGACCACGAGCAGCGTGTTTCCCTTCTCGCGCAGCGCCTCCAGCGTGAGGATCAACCGGTCGTTGTCGCGCGCGTGCAGGCCGATGCTCGGCTCGTCGAGCACGTACAGGACGCCGGACAGGTTGGAACCGAGCTGCGCCGCGAGCCGGATGCGCTGCGCCTCCCCGCCCGAGAGCGTCTCGGTCGGCCGGTCCAGCGCGAGGTAACCGAGGCCGACATGATCGAGGAACTTCAGCCGCTCCTCGATCTGCGGCACGATGTCCTGCACGATGAGCCGGCCGCGCTGGTCGAGCTCGAGTTCGCGCAGCCGCGCGAGCAGCTCCGAGGGCGTGCTGCGCAAGAGCGCCGGGAGCGACAGCGGCGAGGCGCGGCCCTTCCGGTGCAGGTGCACGGCGCGGCCGATCCGGTTGAGCCGCTCGCCGTGGCATTCCGGGCACGGCTGGCCGGCGTCGGCGACATCCTCGGCCGAATCGATGCCGAATTCCCGCAGCCGCGCCGCGGGATCCTCCTCGTCCTCCTCATCCGGCTCCAGCATCCACGGGAACACCCGGCCGTGGCCGCGACAGGTCGGGCACCAGCCGCGCGGCGAGTTGAACGAAAAATTCTTCGGATCCAGCTCGGGAAACGATTCGCCCGTCTCGATGTCGGTCCGCGTGGTCGAGAACCACGACAGGATCGTGCCGTCCGGCGTGAGCAGGAAGCAAGTGCCCTTGCCCAGTTTCAGCGCGGCGTCGAGGCACGCTCCCGGCCTGGCTTCCCGCTTGAGGTCGGCGATGACGACCTCGATGTCGTGCTCCTTGTAGCGATCCAGCTTCTGAAACGCGTCGACGCGCGTGAGCCGTCCGTCCGCACGCATGAGCTCGTAGCCCTGGTTTCCGATCCAGGTGGCGATCGGCTGGTGATGCCCCTTGCGGCCGCGGATGAGCGGCGCGCACAGATACAGGTGCTTGGCCCGGCGGGCCCGGGGGTGCGTGAACATGACCCGGCCGAGCAGCGCCTTCAGGGCGCCGGGCGAGAGCGGTTTCACCGGTTTGCCCGTGTCGGGATGGTGCTGCACGCCCAGTCGCGCGTAGAGCAGCCGCAGGTACTGGGCGACCTCGGTGATCGTCGCCACGGTCGACTTGCGCGAGCCGCGCGTCACCCGCTGCTCGATCGCGACCGTCGGCGGAATGCCGGTCAGCCGATCCAGGGCCGGACGGGGGAGCTGTTCGACGAACTGCCGCGCGTACGGCGACATCGACTCCATGAAACGCCGCTGGCCCTCCGCGAACACGATGTCGAAGGCCAGCGTCGACTTGCCCGAGCCCGAGACGCCGGTGACGACGTTGAGCTGACGCAGCGGAATCGAAAGCGAGAGGTTCTTCAGGTTGTTTTCGCGCGCACCCTCGATGCAAAGCAGCGACGGCACGGCCGGTGCAGCGGGTTGGCCGTAGCGGGTGGCGTCCTCCGCCGCCGCGAGCGGCATGCCTCCCGCGTCATCCCAATCGGAAGGAAGCCGTGGCGGGTGGGGCCGCCGGTCTCCAGGGGGCGGGCGTTCGCGCGAGCCGTCGTCGCCGGCTCGGGCA
>CALFZM010000052.1 GCA_937952235.1 uncultured Opitutia bacterium
GGTGGGAAACCGGGCCCGACGCGCCGCAGCTCCCGGCCCTCGCGCGCAGCGTCGGCGCGTTCGCCCTTCCGACCGGGAGCGCCGACTCTGCGCTCGTCGCCGACCTGCCGCCCGGGCCGTACACGGTTCAGATCACGTCGGCGGGCGGCCAGGGCGGGATCGGGCTGGCGGAACTTTACGAAATCGAGAGCGTCGGCCGCACGGTGAACCTCTCGACCCGGGCGCGTGTCGGTACCGACGATCGCGTGCTCATCGGCGGATTCGTCGTGGCCGGCCCCGCGCACAAGCGAATGCTCATTCGCGCCGTCGGGCCCACTCTCGGGACATTCGGAATCGGAAGCGCGCTCGCGGATCCCGTGCTCACGATTTACGCGGGCGGGCAGGTCGTGGCCAGCAACGACCGCTGGGGCGCGGATCCCGCCGCCGCCGCCACGGCGGTGGCGGCCGGCCGGGTCGGAGCCTTCAGCCTGCCGGCGGCGAGCGAGGATGCCGCGCTGCTGGTGTCCGTGCCGCCAGGCGCCTACACCGCCGAGGTGCGCGGGAAGGGCGGCGCCGAAGGCGTGGCCCTGCTGGAAATCTACGAGAGCCCGTGACGGCGCCGGCGCGGCTGCGTCGTCAGCCACCGCCGCTGCCGGCGTTGGCCTGGCGCGCGCGGTTCGGCGTCGGGACCACCACGGGAAGGGCGCCCGCATACGGCGGCTCCCGATCCGGCAGGCGCGGGGCGACGACGGCACGCTGGAGCCCGAAAGATCGGAGCTGGTGCTGCGCCGCCGGATCCCGCTTCGCCGGCGCGTCCGCCGCCAGCATGAAGCGGTTCACTCCCGGCGCCAGCGTCACCGCCGGCAAGGTGAATTCCTGCACCGCCGCGGTCACGTCGAACGCTCCCAGCGTCTCGCCTTCGCGCGCCAGGACGACCCGGCGTGGCGCCACCCCGGCGAGGGCCAGCCGCAGCTCGACCTGCACGGGGTGACGGTACGGATTGTGGTACGACAGCGCCGCGTCCTCGTACGCCCACCGCACCCCGGCGTCGGCCTTCTGGTGCCAGCCGAGACCGAGGGTCAGGCTCTCGCTCAGCGGCAGGCGCGGGTCCGAGTCAGGCCGCAGCAACACCACGATCTGGTGCCCGCGCGGGCCCTCGATGCGCCGATCGTAGCCGAGCCCGTGCAGTTCGCGGAGCAGCGCCTCGGCGCGGTCCGCGTAGCCCTTGCGGTTGATGTAAAGCGCCGCGAAGCCGTACGACTCGAGGTAGCGCACCATCTCGGGCACCGGCCGCCGTTCCAGCTCCTCCTGCCAGCGACTGCGGGCGCGGGCCTTGGCCGCGCCGTAGCTGAAGCGCAGGGTGGCCGACGCGAGGTAGGGGCGGAAATGCTCGTAATCGCCGAGCTGGTGCGGCGTGGGCACCTCGGGGAAGCCGAGGACGGGCAGTTGGAACACCTGCGCCCCGGCCGGCAGCGCGGCTTCGAGGCGGTGGCCGAAATCGCGGTCGCCCTGCACGTCCGCGGCCATCGCGGCCATCTCGGCCGAAGGTTCGCGCCGCGGCAACTGTTCGAGCACGCCAAACAGCGCCAGCGCCGCCGCCGCCGCGCCGCGCGCCCAGGCGGGCCAGCGCACGGTCACGCGGGAGAGCTGCACTGCGAGGAAAAACAACACGATCGCGGAGATGAAGATCGCCGCGCGGTTGGTGGCACGGAACACCTGGAACCCGAGGTAGAGCGCGAGCAGGTTGGTCACGCCGCCCACCGACGCGTACGCGAGGATCCAGCCGACGGACAGCGCCTGGCCGGGCAGCGGCCGGCGCGCGACGACCCGTCGCACCACCACCGTCAGGAGCCAGGCAAATCCCGCGATGCCGACCAGCCCGAGGTAGGGCAGGAAGGCTTCTCCCCGCCACCCCGACCACCGGAGGTAGCGGTGACCGAAAAACGCCAGGGCGTCCCAACCGTGATACGCCGGGGGGATGAACATTTCGACCGCCTTCAGCGCGTACATCTCCGTGCCGGCGTAGTTGCGCGCGAGCAGCGGCAGCGCCTCGGTGTCCTCGACAAAAAGCCAGCCTTCCGCCTGCACGACGCCCAGCGCCAGCAGCGCCACGCCGATCGAGGCCAGCCCGATCTGCAGGTTGCCCCGCCGCCGCGGCCCGAGCCACTGCACGAGGACCGCCCACCCCATGAGCTGCAGCCAGAAGAGCAGGTTGTAGGGATTGGAGGTGCCCAGCGCCACCGCCGCGCCCAGGCACACGAGCACGCTCCGCCGGTGCCACTCCAGGCGATGGCTCCCGGCCACCAGCCACACCGCCCAAAGTCCCAGCGGAATCGTCCAGGTGAAAACCAGCGAGAAATGCGACAGCCCGCGGTGCACCGTGCTGTACGTGTACGCAAACAACAACGCGAGCGCTGCCGCCCACTCCCAGCGACACCGGAGTCGCCGGGCCACGAAGTAGAACGCCAGCGCCGAGGTCACCTGCGCCAGCAACAGGCCGAGGTTGGCGGTCGCGTAGAGGCCGAACGCATGCACGGCCGCACCGAGGACGAGCATCAGCGGCTTGTCCGGCGTCGGATACGCGTTCCAGTGCGCGCCAAACGGGGCGCCGAGCCGGTCGATCACCTGCGGCTGGAGCGGCACGAGATCGCCTTCCGAGGCCGCCTTCAACCGCGCCAGCGTCTCCTGGGCGTCGACATAGTAATCCGTCGGCAGATGCCAGCTCGCCGGCGTCCACCGGTCGTAATGCGCGACCCACACCAGCGCCGCGACGACGGCAACGAGCGCCGCGCGCCCCACGCCGGACAGCCAGGAAATGGCGAAGGGCTTCATGGCAGTTCCCACACTCCGATTTTTCCCACCTCCGCCACCCGGCGCCAGGGCCCCGGGCAGCGCGTGCGGAGCGCGTCCTCCTCCTCGATGTCGAACACCGCGGCAAAGACCGGCCGGCCGGCCGCGCGCGCCCGGGCGACATAGCCGGCGAATTCCTCCGGCTTGATCGAGTCGTAGATCAGCGTCGGCAGCGCCGTGTAGTAGTAGACCGTGCCGCTGAAGGCCGAGCAGACCACGAGCGCATTGGCCGGCACCCGCTCGCGCACCACCTGCGCCGCCTCCGCGTAGATCCGCTCGTAGCCCGGCACGTACAGGATGTGGAGATGCCGCGTCCAGTACCAGGAGCCCGCGACGGACCACAGCGTCAGGCCGGCGGCCACCATGGAACGAAGCCGGGCCGGGCGCCGCGTTCCCCTCCCCAGCGAGTCCGCCCCCATCACCGCGAGCAGGATCAGCGCGGCGACCGCCGGCAGGATGAAGCGCAGGCACCACCAGACGTCGTGGGACACGTCATAGAACAGGTAAACCCCCAGGATTCCCCCCACCATCAGCGCGAGCGCGAGGGCCTCCCGGCGGCGGGCCCGTTCTCCCAGCGCGACCAACGGCAACGCGAGGGCGACCGTCGGCAGGAAGAGCGCCAGCCACCGGACGAAATGCGCCGCGGTAATCCCCGCCCACTGCCAGCCGAAGGCCGCGCCGATCGTGCCGTAGCCCGACTTGAACGGCCCGCCGTACAGCGTCTGGTTGTAGCCCGCGAACCAGAGCGCGCCCGGCACCCCGCCCGCGAGGAATGCCCCCAGCCGTCGCAGGTCGGCGCCCAGGAGCACCAGCAGGCCGGGCGCGAGCAGCAGGTTGGTCGGCCGCACCAGCACCGCCACCGACAACGCCGCCCCGCACGCGGCACTCCAGGAAACGCTGCCCCTGCCCCGCAACCCCGCGGCGATTGCCGCCAGCGCCCAGGTCGTGGCCAGCGTGTCGCTGAGGGTCTGGATCGACGTGAAGAGAAAGACCGGAAACGCCGCCAGCATCACCGCTCCGGCCGCGGCCAGCGGCCAGGCCACCCCGAGCAACCGCGCCGCGGCATGGCACAACGCCACCGCGCCAAGGGCGGCTCCGAGCTGGACCAGCCGGGGACCGAGTTCCCATCCGAAGATCCGGCCCGCGGCCGCCAGGTGCAGCGGAAGCCCGGTGGGGTACGACGGAGGGAGCCGCGGGTTGCCGGCGAACTGGCCGAACCCCTGCGGCGAGAAGTGGTACCGGTTCACCTCCGTCACCGAGCCAAACTCCGGCGGCACCCGCAGGTCGGTCTGGAGCTGGCCCGCCGCGAGCAGCCGCGCGCTGTTCAGGTAGCCGGAGGAATCGGAGCCGCCCGCGGCCACGGACATCGTCGTGACAAGGAACCAGCCATACGCGGCAAGTGCGGCCAGACCGAGCCAGGCCCAGACGCGAGGCATGGCGGCAAACCGGAGTGCATCCGTGGAGGCCCGCTCGGGGAGCGAGTACGGTTCGGACGCGACGCGCGCGTCGAGCGGCGATCGGCTGGAAAGGGACATGGGGGAACGCGCGCAGCCGCGTTCGGGGCAAAACGGGGGAGGGTGAAGCGGGGAAACCGTCGTCCAGACACGAAATCCAGCGAGGGAGGCGCTGAAAACCGCGGTCCGGGTTCGGGATGGCACGGAGGAAGCCGGCCCCGCATGGTACGCGCAACCGCGCGCAACTGACGTTTGCGTCAGATTGATCTCCACTTCGGCACGCCCGGCGCTTAATCCGGAAGCCTCCACCTCGCCCATCCCTCCAGCCATGGCCAAGGTCTACTTCTACTACGCGGCGATGAACGCCGGCAAAAGCACGGTGTTGTTGCAGTCGAGCTACAATTACCGCGAGCGGGGCATGCGCACGCTCCTTTTCACTCCTTCGATCGACACGCGTTACGGCACGGGACGGATCGAGTCGCGCATCGGGCTGCGCTCCGGTGCCGCGACGCTCCACGCCGCCGACAACGTCTTCGCGCGCGTCAGCCTCGAACACCAGTCCAAGCCGGTCGCCTGCGTGCTGATCGACGAAGCGCAGTTCCTCACGCCCGATCACGTCTGGCAGGTGGCCGAGGTGGCGGACGTGCTCGACATTCCCGTGCTGTGTTACGGCCTGCGCACGGATTTCCAGGGCAAGCTGTTTCCCGGGAGCGCGACGCTGCTCGGCATCGCCGATGACATCACCGAGCTGAAGACCATCTGCCACTGCGGCCGGAAGGCCACGATGAACCTGCGCATCGACCAGCACGGCCGCGCGGTGCGCGAGGGCGAGCAGATCGAGATTGGCGGGGACGAACGGTATGTCGCCACCTGCCGCCGGCATTTTCGCGAGGCGCTGGCCGGATCCCCGGTCAAGCCCAACCTCCCGCTGTCGCACTCCAGCGCGCCGTTCCCGCGCCCGGGCGCACCCTGACGGCGCGGAGGAACGACGAGGCGGCCCACGGAGCCC
>CALFZM010000053.1 GCA_937952235.1 uncultured Opitutia bacterium
GGCCTTCACCGCCATCCGCGCCGGTGCGTCGAGCGGCGCGGGCAGGAGCAGGCTGGCGACGCCGAGGCCGGCGGTGAGCGCCACCATCACCGGCCAGCGCGGGAACAGCCGCACGCGGCTGACCCGCACGAGGTGCAACGCGAGCCCGACCGCGATCCCCAGCGGCAGCAGCATGTGCAGGAAGAACACGACGAAGAACAGCAGGCTCGGCACCATCCGGTCCGCGACGAAGAGCCGGCCGAGCGGCTCGCCGAAGATCGCATGCACCGACGGCCGCCCGCGACGAACCGCCATAGCGCTGCACGACGACGGCGACCCTCATCCGCGCGGCTCGCCCGCTGGCGGGAATCGAGCAGATGCGCGAGCGTCGGCCCCGCGCGCGATCCGACCGCGACCTGCTGCGCGGGCTGGTCCCAGACGAGCCAGTAGCCCGTCCAGCCGATGAACCAGACGAAGGCGATCAGCCCGACGCCGGAGACCCACGGGAGCCAGCGGGCGCCGCTGAACTTGCGGGCGAAGAAGACGCGCGCCGCGTGCACGAGGATCAACAGCATCGCGAGGTCGGAGCTGTAGCGGTGCACCGCCCGGACCCAGCCGCCCAGGCTCCGGCCGCCGAGCGACGCGAGCGAGTCGTAGGCGGAGGTCAGGCTCGGCGAATACCAGACGAGCAGCGCCACGCCGGAGACGATCGCGATGGCGAGGGCGGCGTTGGCCGCGGCCCCCGCCTGGGCGAGGGGATTGAACTCGGGCGGCAGCCAGCGCGCGACGAGGCCGTCGAGCCAGGCACAGGCCCGGTCGAGACGCACCAGCAGCCGCTCGCCCCGCACCGCGGCCTCCGGCGCGGGTGCCGGCATTCGCGCGGGGTCCACGCCGCGGCCGGTTTCCAGCCCGGTCATGGCGCCCCCGACTCCCGCGCCAGCGCGATCAGGCCCTCGCGCAACCAGGAGCGGTGGCGCTGGTCGAGCGTGAAGCGGTACGCGATCTCACCCCGGGCATCGAGCAGCAGGAAGAGATTGGTGTGTTCGATGACACCGGTCTGCGGATTCTTCTGGCGCGCGAAGCCCAGCCGGGTGAGCGCGTCATGCATGCCGGCCGGGTCGCCGTTCACGTAACGAAATTCAGGATACTGGAAGCCGTAGCCCTCCGTGACCCGGTTCATCAGCTCCATCGTGTCCTCCTCCGGATTGAGCGAGAGCGCGACGATGGCAACCCGCGCGCGGACGTCGGGTGGCAGCGACGCGACGAGCTGCCGCGTCTCGAGCAGAATCTCGGGGCACGTGACCGAGCACATCGCGTAGATGCCGGTCACGATCACTACGCGGCCGCGCAGGTCCGCGAGCGCGAACGGCACGCCCCTCTGGTCGACATAGCGGAATTCCGGCACCGCGAGCCGCGTGCGGATGCGTTCGCCGGGGAACGGCAGCGGTGTGTCGGCGTCCGCGGCCGGCCGCCCGTAGGCGTACAACGCGGCCATCACCACCCCGGCCGCCAGGACGCCCGCCAGGGCGGTGCGGCCGTGCCGGACCCAGCCGGCCCGCGTGCGCAGCGGTCGCAGCCCGCGGCGCCAGAGAACGGCGGTGACCAGCACGACGAACGCCGGTTCGACGAGCATGACCCACACCGCGGCCCACTCCATGCCGCCGGTGCGGGGATCGTAGCGGAAGCACCATTGCTTGAACTCCCGGGCGAAGCCGCCCCACGCCCCGGTTCTCTCCGGCGCGAAGATCACCGCGAGCAGGAACACCTCGTACACGAGGCCGGCCGCCAGCAGGAAGAGCGGCAGGCCCGTGCCGGTGAAGAATCCCCGCACGCCGCGATCCGGCTGGGCGGGAGCGTGATCGGCGGTGATCGCGGTCATGGGTGGAGTGATTACGGGAGTGAAGCCGGCCGGGCGGTGGGCGGGTTCAGCGCACGGGCCACACGTCGGCCAGCGCCTTCCAGTTCGCGAAGTAGTAGACGGCGAACGCGGCGAGGAAGACGGCGGTGAGCGCGATCGTCCCCTTCATCGCCCAGTGGTCGTCGGCGAGCGAACCCGCCCGGCTGCCGACCTGCGCCTGGGCGGTGCCCCAGTCGGCCATCGGCCGGCCGGCGTTGCTTTCGCCGAACAGGATGGTGCCGACGCAGAGGAGTACGAAGAGCAGCAGTCCGATCACGGCGAGGATCGCACCGACGCCCATCACGCCGAGAAAGAGGTGGGCGGCCGGACCGAAGATGCCGGCCGGCTCGATGTCGTAGTCGCGCCGCGGCACGCCGAGGGAACCGGCGAACGACATGCCGAGCGAGACGAGCAGGATCCCGCCGCCGAACAGCCAGGGCTGCAGCCGCGCCGCGCCGCGCCAGATGAAGTCGCGGCGGAAGATCAGCGGGATCACGTAGTACGTCACCGCCATGAACGCGAGGGTCGTGCCGCCCACGACGGTGGCGTGGAAGTGGCCCGTGATCCGGAGCGTGTTGTGCGCGATGATGTTGATCTGCTGCGTGCCGAGCGTGACGCCCGTGATGCCGCCGATGAAGCCGAAGATCAGCACCGAGAGCACGAAGCCGGCGAAGGCGGGGTTGCGCCACGGCGCGGACATCACCCACCCGAAGAGCCCCTTGACGTGGCCCTTCTCGCGCATCGCCACCTCGACCGAGGCCGGGACGGTGAAGCCGTGTATCATCGAAGCGAGTACGGCGAGGTACATCGCGTACGACGTGTTCCAGATCTTCCACGTCGCCCCGACGCCCGGGTCGACCAGCAGGTGGTGGGCGGAAGCGAGGTTGATGAAGAGGATGTAGAGCACGAACGCGCCGCGGCACACGGTCTCGTTCACCGGCTTGGCGCCGGTGGAGAGGTTCGCGATCAGATACCAGATCGCGACCATCGCGCAGACGTTGACCTGCTGCGACTGGTGGCCGAGCCCCCACCAGATCATCCGGTACCACATCGGGTCGGGCTGGGCGGTCCAACCCATCGAGTACGTGAACGTCGGGATCATCACGATCGCACCATGGAGCAGTGTGACGACCGCGATGATGGCGGCCGCGAGTGCGCCGAAGGTCACCAGCGGGATGGAGCCTTCGTAGGTGCGGTCGCGTTTGGCGACGTATAGCGTGGCGAAGAAGTTGAACACGCCGATCAAGGTGCCGACCGCGACGAGGATGATGCCGAGGTAGAACAGCGGATGGGCGAGCAGCGGCAGATAGCTCGTCATGAGGACGTCGGCCTTCCCCTGCAGGATGACGACGTTCACCATCACGGCGCCCGACAGCATCATCGCGAACGAGAGCCACGCCACCTTCGGGGAGAACAGCCGCGACTTCAGCGGCACCGTGCAGGCGAAGTAGAGCACGGCCACTTCGAAGAAGAGGATCCAGAAGATGAGCATGTTCAGACCGTGGAAGGTCAGGATGCGGTAGAACCAGTCGACGCGCAGCAGGTGCACGGCCTGCCACCGCGTGAGCGCGAGGAGGATCGCGGCGATCCCGCCGAGCAGCAGGAAGACGACGGCGGCGACGGCGTTGAACTTGATGAAGCGCTCCGCCGTCAGACAGACCGACAGGCCGGTCGTGTCGCAGCGGCGCGCGACGGCGCCCTGAAAGTCGGGGGCGCCGGGGGCGGGAAGAGTGGCAGCGTAGGACATGAGAAGGGTATCCGTGATAGGGGTGACGGTTATTCGACGAGGATCTTGCCGATCATCTTGTCGTGCCCGATACCGCAGAATTCGTTGCAGACGATGGTGAACTCACCCTTCGAGGTCGGCGTGAGCGTGAGCACGTGGTCGTAGCCGGGCAGGACCTGGAAGTTCATGTTCAGCGGCTGCAGGGAGAAGCCGTGGTTCAGGTCGAGCGCCGAGAGATGGAGCCGGTAGGTCTCCCCCTGCCGGAGCTTGAGGATCGGATACCAGGACCACATCCGGGCCGCGAGGTAGGCTTCGCCCCCTGGCGCGGGTTCGACGATCGGCATGCCGTCGCGTTCGCCGACCTTGTTGGCCGCGACGAATTTCTCCGTGCGGGCCATGAAGGCCGCGGGCTGCACCGCGTACGCCTCGCCGCGGCTGTTCTGTTTTCCCCGGAAGTGCCAGAACGGCATCATCAGGCTCATCACGAAGCACCAGATCAGCGCGAGGCCGATCCAGAGCTTTTCCGCGCCGGCCGGCGCGCGATACCAACCACGATCAGGAATGGCGAGGCTCATGGCAGTGTTCTCCTCAGGGCAGCAACGCGGGTTTGATCAACGCGAGTTCGATCCAGCCCCAGAGGGTGTAGGAGAGGAGGGGTACGAGCACGCCGAGCACCAGGAGGAGCCACGGGTTGTCCATCAGCCGTTTCAGCAACGGCTCTTTCGTTTCGTTGTTCATGGGAGGGAAGGGGAGGAAAGGACGGCCGCCGCCGGCGCGGGCCGCCACCAGCCGCGCAGTTCGCGCAGGACGAGGAAGAGGAACCAGAGTCCGCCAGCCACGGCCACGAGTCCGCCGGCGCCCATCACGATGAGCCCGCCGACTTCGCCCGCGCTGCGCACGTGCTGCTCGGCCGCGTAGGCTTTCCGGCCGAGCCCGTAGGCGCCGCCGAGCGCGAAGCCGAGGGCGAAGACCGTCTGGCCGATGCCGAACAGCGCCAGCTGCCGGCGGGCCGCCCGCCACCAGCGGTCCGAGGGCCGCGCGGACCCGCGCCCGTGCCGCACGCCTTCGCACACGAGGTACGCGGCGGTCATGAACGCCACGGTGACCGCGCCGAGCGAGGCGTGGTAGTGCGCCGGCACGAGCGTCGTGGAACTGCGGATACACGCGCCGAGTGCGATGCCGAGCAGGGCGAGGGCCGCGCTCGCGGCGAAACCGGTCCGCGCCATCCGCTGCGCCTCGGTCGCGACGATCCCGGCCCGCCGCGCCCGCCGGAGCCGGGCGACGCCGGCGACGAAGACGGCGAGGAGGGCGGGGAAGATGGCCCAGCGCATCAGCTGCGTGGCGCCGGTGTGATAGAGCGTGTCCAGCGTGCCGCGGGCGGTGAGCAGCGGCATGACGGCCTGCGGCAGCACGAGCGCCGCGAAGATCGCGACCGTGGCGCGGCGCGAGAGCACGGTGGCGCCGGTCGCGCGTTCGAGCAGCCAGAGCCACACCGCGAGCATGGCCGCGGCATTCGCCGCCTGCAGCACGTGGCCCGGACCCCAGGCGAGGAACTCCGCGCGGGTGTAGACGTCGAGTCCGTCCGGCAGCCCGGCGCGCGCGGAGACCCAGGTGGCCGCGGCGATCACGACGATGACCGCGGCGGCGCGCAGGCCGAACGCGGCGTCGGGCGGCAGCGCAAGCCCGTCCGGGCCGGGAGGCGTCGCCAGCGCATGGACGACGTGCAGCAGCGTGCCGACGAAGAAGGCCGCCAGACCCAGGCCGAACAGGGGCGTGTCGATGACGGGAACGTAGTTCGCGAGGATCGGCTGCGCGCCGCGGACCAGCCCGCCGGCGAGCATCGCGCCGACCCCACCGACCGCGAGGGCGAACCCGATGGTGCGCACCGGCGCCGGCCCCGCGGGCGTCCGCAGCGCGAGCAGGCCCGCCAGAAAGGCGTAGAACCAGACGACGAGCGCGAGATCGACGTGAACGACGAGGCAGCGCTTGAAGAAGAGCGGGTCGTCGATGATCCGCGAGAGTACCGGCAGGCGGCCGATCACCACGGAGAGCGAGAGCAGACCGGCGATCACGAGGCTCGCGAACGCGAGCGCGCACCAGCGGCGGGCATCGGCGCTCACGCCGACGCTGGCGGTTGCGCGAGTTGACAGCCGGGTCGCCAGGGATGCTGCCGGAAGTGGCAGCGGCGTGGACAGCGAAGTGGACGGCATGGTGGGCGGGCAGTCTTATACGCGGTTCGCGCCTCGCGCTCCTTGATCTTGGTCAAGGACGCCGCGGGTCTGGTGCGATACGTTCACCGCACCCCGATGATTCCCGCACGTGTCCTGACCCGAGATTCCGCCCTGCCTGCCTTGCGTTCCTGGCGCGCGCAGGCCGCCGCCGTGTATGCCCTGACCAAGCCGCGGCTCGCCGCGATGTCGGTGCTCACGACGTTCGTCGCGTATGCGACCGCACGGCCGGCGGCGGGAAACTTTCCCGCGACCGCAGCCGGCACGGTGCTCGCCGCCGCCGGGGCGCTGGCGCTGAATCAGTGGTGGGAGCGCGAAGTGGACGTGCGCATGCTGCGCACGCGCGGCCGGCCGCTGCCGCAAGCACAGCTCACCCCGCGGGCGGCGCTCGCGTGGAGCGTCGGCTTTTCCCTGGGAGGCGTCGGCGTGCTGGCGGCGGGAGTGAACCTCGCGGCGGCGGCGATCGCGGCCGCCATCATCGTGATCTATGGCCTGATCTACACGCCGCTGAAGCGGCGGACTCGGTGGGCGACCGAGATCGGTTCGCTCTCGGGTGCGCTGCCGGCGCTGCTCGGCAATGCCGCGGCGGGCGATCCCGGGGCGCGTCCGGGTCTCGTCCTCGGCGCGATCCTCCTGCTCTGGCAGATGCCGCACTTCTTCGCGATCGGCTGGCGCCACCGGCGGGACTACCAGGCCGCCGGGTTTCCCCTGCGGCCGGCCGTCGACCCGACCGGCCGGAACACGGCGTCATGGTCCTTTGGATACACCCTCCTGCTCGCGCCGGTTTCGCTCCTGCCCTGGGTGGCGGGCTGGCTCGGCGCGTTCTACGGCGTGGGCGCCGCGCTCGCCGGCGGCTGGCTGCTGCAGCACGCCGGCCGGTTCCGCTGGAGCACGGACCGTGACGCCTCGGCTCGCGACCTCTTTCTCGCGACACTGTTCTACCTGCCGTGCGTCATGGGGGCGCTGCTGCTGGATCAGCTGCTCGGCCGTTAGGTCGGGCCGGTGGGCTCTTCTTCTGGCCCCGTCGCGTACTGACCGCCGACCAATGTCGACTCTCTTTGCGACTGTCCAAGGTGGCGCGAGCATCCTGCTCGCGTGACTCGGATAGGTGGATCATTCCCACCTGCGAGCAGGATGCTCGCGCTACTCTGGCCAGTCTGCTTGGCGGAACAGGCTGAATCCTGGATTCCGGTCGTGAGCCGTGCCCTTCAACGCCCCGCAGTCTCCGCCGTCAGCTGCGCCCAGCGGACCTTCGCCTCGGGATGCGTGGTCGCGAGGATCTCGTGGATCCGCCGCTTTTCGTCCGCGTCGAGATAGGCGTAGCGTCCCCGGGGATCGTCGCCGGTCAGGACGCCGTGGAGCCGGTCGAGCACGCGGCTCTTCAATTGCGGCGGGAGCGCGGTGAACGACTCCGAGTAGATCATGTAACTGCAGCGCTGCGCGAAGAGCCGGTCGCGCAGCTGGAAATCCTTCAGGCTGTGTCCGGCCGGACTGCGCGGGGCCTCGCTGGCGAAGGCGCGGCGGAAGGCCTCGTGGCCGGTGACGCCGGCGGGCAGCGGCGCGGCGCCGCGGAAGAGCAGGTGATCCACGATGTCCTCAACCGCGCTGCGGAAAACGCTCTTCACGCTGTCATACGCGGGTTCGTCGGTGACCGGATCCTTGAACGTCTTCTGCAGCGAACGCTGGTACTCGAGCATGCGGCGGCAGCTCTGGGCCGACTTGGTGAGCGCGTTCTGGACGGCCATCTGGTGCTCGATCACGAGCAGGGCGACGACATCACTGGTTCCGGCGAGGTAGCGTGACGTATCGAAGAAGTCGCCCAGCTCCGCGGGCCGCCGGTCGCTGAGCGGGAAGTCGAGCCGGTCACCGTTCTCTGTGCCGAAGGCGTTGCCGCGGTGGTTCTTTTCGCCCGTGTAGCCCGTCACGTACCAGCCGCCCCACCGGTTTTCGAACGGCGTCTGGTCATCGACGAGTTCGGAGCCGTGCCGGAGGAGCGGCTCGCCGTTCGTGGCCGGGACGATGCTGCGGGCGAAAACGCCGGGGACGTCGCGCACGAAGGTGCCGCCGTGACACCGGAGGCAGTCGGAGTCGCGGACGAAGGCGTGCTTCTCGTCGCGGGCCGGTTGCGGGTTGAAGGTGTAGAAGATCGGTCCGAGCTGCGGATCGACCGCGGCGACCTCGATCAAGCCCCCCGGCACCCAGCCCACATAGATGGAATCGGAGAAGTACAGCGCGCGCGGCTGGTTCGGGCGGATCCGGCCGCGCTGCAGGCTGGTTTTGGAGAACACGACCACCTGGCTCTCGACCGGCACCTTCAACTCGCGCAGGACCGTGCGCAGGATCTCGCGATCGTCCCCGGTGAGCTTCAACTCGCCCGTCTCGAGCCGCACCTGCAGCCGGGCAGCCGCGTCGTTGGGTTTGCTCGCGGAGTAGCTGACCGGCGGTTGTTCGTAGTCGGGCACACTCTGCGCGTGCAGCAGCGGGGCCGTGAGGGCGAGGAGCGACGAAAGGAGGTGCGCGGCGGAGAGACGCATGGGACGGTGACGGAGATCGGGGGTGGAGCGGAAAAACAGTGAACGCGAATCGCCCGGGGCGCAACGGCCAGTCCGGCTGAGGCGGGCTGCGCGGCCGGAAGCCGACGCCGGAAGAAGGCGGACGGAGGCGCGGGCTGGGCGGG
>CALFZM010000054.1 GCA_937952235.1 uncultured Opitutia bacterium
GCAGCCGGCATCTCGTCCGCAACCGGTGCGGGCGACGGAGGGGCGGCCGGCGCGCGCGCTGGCATGCGTGCTGGCGTTGCTGCCGGACGCGGTGCGCGATGCCGGCTACCGCCTGGTCGCCCGCAGCCGGCACCGCCTCTTCGGCCCCTGGCGGGAGCGGCCGCTGCCGCGCCCGGAGTGGGGAAGGCGTTTCCTCGACTCCACCCGGCGCGAGGCGGACTGAGCGGGCGGGTCTTTGCCGTTGACGCCCCCGGGGGCGCGAAATGCAGTGGCGGTTTGGCCATGCTGACCCTTGCCGCGACCCTCGTTGCCCAGCCCCAGACCGCGTGGGAGTGGTTCGTGGCGGTCTTCTACATCGTCTGGATCGACATCGTCCTGGCAGGAGACAATGCGGTCGTCATCGCGCTCGCGGTGCGCAACCTCCCGCCCCAGCAGCGCAAGCTGGGCATCCTGCTCGGGGCCGGAGCCGCGGTCCTGCTGCGCACGGGGCTCACGGCGGTCACCACGCAGCTCCTGCTCGTCCCGTACCTCAAGCTCGTCGGCGGTCTCCTGATCCTTTGGATCGCCTTCAAGCTCCTTCGCCAGGGAAGCGACGGGGAAGGCGAAGGCCACGGTGCGACGTCCCTCTGGGGCGCGGTGTGGATGATCCTGGTGGCCGATGTCACCATGTCGCTCGACAACGTCATGGCCGTCGGCGGCGCGGCCCAGGGCAGCTTCGCGCTGATCGTCTTCGGGCTCGCGCTCAGCATTCCGCTCGTGGTCTTCGGCAGCAACCTCATCTCCCGCCTGATGGCGCGGTACCAGGTGATCGTGTTCATCGGCGCCGCCATCCTCGGCAAGGTGGCGGGCGAGATGATCTTCACCGACCGCATCGTATCCGACTGGCTGATGCCAAAATGGGCGGCCGTCGTGCACGCCGCCAACGCCCTGACCGCCTACAACTGGTTCCGCTACAGCGTCGAGGGGTTGTTCGTGCTCGCGATCTTCCTCTACGGATGGCTGCACCGCCGGCGCGCCGCCGGCGATTCCGAGCCCGCGACCTGAGCTGGCCGGCGACGGCAAACGGACTTTGACATCCCGGGCCGCGGGCGTTGATTGCGCGGCCCATGATGCGATTGCTCCTTGCGCTGGCGTGCGGTCTGGCCGGTTTCGTTCTCCCGCTGCGTATCCTGGCAGCTGATGCAGCGCCGGCGGGCGCGCCGGATGTCACCCAGCAGGCGGCCGCGGCCGTGGCGTCGGGCGTGGTGCCCGAGCCGGAGACGCCCGATTTCCTGGAGCACCTCGTCGATCTCCTGCTCGAGCTCTTCGACGTGCGCACCAGCGGAAACTCCGCCACGCACTATGCGATCAGCGCCGTGCTCTTCGTGCTGGCGCTGCTGGCGCGCCGCATCGTGACCCTGCTGGTCTTTCCGTCGCTGCGGCGGCTGGCGGCCCGCACGTCCACGACCCTCGACGACAAGCTGTTCTCTGCGGTCGAGGCCCCGGTGGCCGCCTTCGTGATGATCGTGGGCATGTTCGCCGCGCTCAAGGTGCTCAAGCTGCCGGTGCAGCTCGACTCCTACATCCAGTACGGATCGAGGGTCGCGTTCTCCCTCGTGATCTTCTGGGGCCTGTGGCGCGCCCTTTCCGCGGTGCTCGATCACGTGACCGAGCTTGCCCGCGGCCGCTCGTCGAGCGTGGCCGCGTTCATGCCGTGGATCCAGAAATCGGTCCTCACCATCTTCCTGGTCTTCGGCGTCCTCCTCACGATCCAGAGCCTCGGCTACGACGTGAAGGCGATCCTGGCCGGCCTGGGCATCGGCGGACTGGCCTTCGCCCTGGCGGCGCAGGATACGATCGCCAACATCTTCGGCGCCATCGTCGTCGCGGTGGACCAGCCGTTCAAGATCGGCGAGGCCGTGCGCATCGGCACCAACGTCGGCGTGGTCGAGGACATCGGACTGCGTTCGACCCGGATCCGGCTCGTCGACAAGTCGCTGATGGTGATTCCCAACAAGACGGTCGCGGCCGAGACGATCACCAACCTCTCGCGTTTCACCCGCCGCCGCATCGAGCAGGTCATCGGCCTGACCTACGACTCGTCGCCGGCGCAGATGGAGGAGATGGTCGCCGAGATCCGGCGCATCGTCACCGCGCAGCCCGAGGTCGACGCCGCGGGTGTGATGGTCTTCTTCCGGGATTTCAGTGCGTCCTCCCTCGACATCTGGCTCGTTTACGAGACGACCAGCAACGACTTCCAGGCGTCCATGCGCTGCCGGCAGAGGATCAACGGGGAAATCATGAGGGCGGTGGAGAAGCGCGGCCTGTCGTTCGCCTTCCCCACCCAGACCGTGCACCTGGCGCGGGCCGCTTCCGGGGACGAGCCGGGCCCTCGCAGCTGAGCTGCCTTTCAGGGTTCAATCGAGCGTCTGTCGGTACCGCTTCACGCCGACCGCCATCGCCACGGCGACGAACAGAAGGAGCGGCCAGAGTTCCGGCGCGATGTCGGCCGGGCCGCTTCCCTTCAGCAGCACGCCGCGCACGATGCGCAGGAAGTGGGTGAGCGGGAGGCAGGAACCGAGCCACTGCGCCCACTCCGGCATGCCGCGAAACGGAAACATGAAGCCGGAGAGCAGGATCGACGGCAGGAAGAAGAAGAAGGCCATCTGGACCGCCTGGAGCTGATTGCGCGCCAGGGTGGAGAACGTGATGCCGACCGCGAGGTTCGCGGCGATGAACAGGAAGGCCACCGCGTACACGAGCCCGAGGCTGCCCACGAGGGGCACGTGGAAGATCCAGCGCGCGGCGAGCAGGATCAACGTCACCTGGATGTAGCCCACCACGATGTAGGGGATGATCTTGCCGACCATGACCTCGAACGGGCGCACCGGCGTGGCGAGGAGGTTCTCCATCGTGCCGCGTTCGCGCTCCCGCGTGATGGCGAGCGCCGTGATCACGACCATCGTCATCGTCAGCACCACGCCCATCAGTCCGGGCACGACGTTGTACTGGGTGATGTTCTCCGGGTTGTAGTGCGCATGGACCCGGAGTTCGACCGGGCCGGGCCGGGCCCGCAGGCGCGACAGTGCCCCGTCCAGATCGCGGTCGAAAATCGAATCGGCGAGAGCGCGCGCAGCCGCGAGGGCGGGCCCCGTCGCCGCGGGATCGGAGGCGTCGGCCTCCAGGAGGATGGCGGGCCGCTCGCCCCGCAGCAGGCGGCGCGTGAAATCGTGCGGGATGTTGATGACGAACTGCACCTCGCCGCGCTGCAGCAACGCCGCGGCCTCTGCCTCGCTCGCCGCTTCGCGGGTCAGGGCGAAGTACCCGCTCTCGCGCAGCGCGGCGACGAAGGCCCGCGCGTACGGTCCCTCGTCGCCGAGCCGCAGCGCCGTCGGAAGATGACGCGGGTCGGAATTGATCGCGAAGCCGAAGAGCATCAGCTGCATCAGCGGGATGCCCACCATCATGCCGAACGTCACGCGGTCGCGCCGCATCTGCACGAACTCCTTGAGCACGATCGCCCAGAGGCGGTGAAACGTGAAGCGGGGCATGGCGCTCAGGCGAAATTGTCGCGCGCGGTGTCCATCAGGCTGATGAACACGTCCTCGAGGCTCGCGCTGCCTCGCGTCCACGTGTGGGCGTCGTCCACCACGCCGCCGATGACGGCGTCAAGTGCCGCGGCGTCGCGCCCGCTGACGTGCAGCGTGTTGCCGAACGCCACCACCTGGTCCACGCCCGCCTGTCCGCGGAGGACTCGCCCGATGCGGGCCAGCTCCGGGCCGGTGACGGTCCAGGTGGTGAGCCGTGCGTCGCGCACGACCTCGGCCACGGTGCCACGGGTGAGCAGGTTCCCGTAGGCAAGGTAGGCGAGGCGGTGGCACCGCTCGGCCTCGTCCATGTAATGCGTCGTGATCAGCACGGTGAGGCCCTCGCCGGCAAGCCGGTGAATCTCGTCCCAGAAATCGCGCCGCGCCTTGGGATCGACGCCGGCGGTCGGCTCGTCGAGCAGGAGCAGTTGCGGCTCGTGAATCAGGCACGCGGCCAGGGCGAGCCGCTGCTTCCACCCGCCCGAGAGCTCGCCGGCGAGCTGCCGGCTGCGCTTGCCCAGCCCGAGCCGCTCGAGGCTGCGGTCGACGGCCCGGCGGCGGTCCGGCACGTCGTAGACCCGCGCGATGAAGTCGAGGTTCTCCCGGATGCTGAGGTCCTCGTAGTAGCTGAACCGCTGGGTCATGTAACCCACGTGCCGCTTGATCTCGTCCTGCTGCCGCCGCACGTCGTAACCGAGGCAGGTGCCGGCGCCCGCATCGGGCGTGAGCAGGCCGCACAGCATGCGGATGAACGTCGTCTTGCCCGAGCCATTGGGGCCAAGGAAGCCGTAGATCTCCCCCCGGCGCACCTGGAGGTCGATCCCGTTGACCACGGCGCGGCCGCCGAAGCGCTTGGTGACGCCGCGGACGTCGATCGCGAGGTCGGGGGCGGGCGCGGACATCAGGGTGCCGGGGCGACCGAGGCGGGCTGGCCCGGGTGGAGTTCCGCGGCCACCGCCGGGGCGACCGCGGCCTCGACCATGAACACGAGCTTCGCCCGGTTGTCGCGGTTGTAGAGGACCGGGGGGGTGTATTCAGGCCGTGGCGACACGTAGGCGATGCGCGCGTCGAGCGGTGCCGGGCGGCCCGACACGGTCACGTGCACCGGCGCGCCCGGGCGCACGGCCGCCAGATCCGGTTCCGGCACGAAGAAGCGCACCTTGAGGTTGCCGGGCGGCAGGAGCGACACGACTGCCGCGCCGGCCGGCACCTGTTCGCCTTCGCGGTAAAGCGTGTCGTGCACGAGCGCCGCGGCCGGCGCGGTCTGGGTGCGCTGCTGCACGGCCCACTCGGCGCGGTCGCGTGCGGCCGTGGCGGCCGCCACCTCGGCCGCCGCGGCGGCAATCACGTCGGCCCGGCCGCCGAGGCGGGCGGTGGCGAGCTGCGCCGCCGCCTCCTCGAGGCCGCGGCCGTTGCGCTCGTGGGTGAGGCGGGCCCGGTCGAACTCGGTGGCCGGCATGACGCCCGACCGCGAAAGCTGCTCCGCCCGCGCGAGCTCCCGGCGGGAAAGCTCGGCGGCGGCCCGGGCCTGCTCCAGCCGAGCCTCCAGCGCGGCAAGCTCGCTCGGCCGGGCGCCTTTCTGCAGGTCCTCGAGCCGCGCCTGCGCGGCGCGCAGGCGGTCGGAGGCCTCGCGCTGCGCGGCGAGTTCGCTGGCCTGCTCGAGCGCGAACAGCGGCGCACCGGCCTCGATCCGCTGGCCGCGCGCCACGGCCAGGCGCTCCAGCCGGCC
This sequence comes from uncultured Opitutia bacterium, assembly GCA_937952235.1. Classification (GTDB taxonomy): domain Bacteria; phylum Verrucomicrobiota; class Verrucomicrobiia; order Opitutales; family Opitutaceae; genus ER46. The sequence goes on from CALFZM010000054.1 coordinate 5,296, forward strand.
ACCCAGCGGAGCGCCGGCGTGAACGAACTCCGCTTCGACGTAGCCCTGCCAGCCGGGTGCGGTGGGGCGGGCGCAGCCGGCGAGGGCAAGCAGCGCGAGTCCCCAGCCGGCGAGCGCGCCACCGGCGGTGCGGCGACGTCGCGGCTGGCCTGACGGTGCCAGCGCGAGCGAGTCAGCTGGGGAAGAGTTTCTCATATTGCTTGCGGCCGGCGGCGGTGAGGAGGCCGCCGAAGTAGAGATCCATCGCCCGGGCCAGGACGTCGCGCGGCGCCAGGTGCAGCCGTTCCAGGACGTTCGCCTGCGTCAGGCCCTGCATCGCCTGGAGCAGGAACTCGGTCGCGAAGCCCGGGGACACTTCGGAGCGGATGAGCCCGCCGGACTGGCCTTCCTCGATGAAGCGTCCGAAGACGTAGGGCAGGGTGCGCGCCCGCACGGTCTCCAGGCGGCGATGCAGCGCCGGCGCGAACCGCTGCAGGTCGCGCAACGTGGCGGGGCCCAGCGCCCCGAGTCGCTGCATCATGCCCTCGATGAAGGCGCGCAGCTTCTCCGCCAGGTTCAGCCCGCGATCGGCGAGGAGGGCGTCGGCCTCCGCACGGATCTCGGCCGCCACGTGGTCGATCACCGCGGCGATGATCGCGTCCTTCCCGGCGAAGTGCAGGTAGAGCGTCTTCTTGCTCATGCCCAGCTCGGCCGCCAGGGCGTCCATCGTGAACCGGCTGTAACCCTGCACGAAGAAGTCGGCCCGCGCCTGGGACAGGATGCGCTCCGGCGGGAGGGCGGCATCGACCCCGGCTGAAGTAACCACGGAATGCTTCATAAACGTAGGAAACTGCTAGCGCTTTTAGAGTTTCCAGTCAAGTGCCGCCCGTCTTGCCCCGCTCTGTCTGGTGCCCGCCGCTTGACGCGTCCGGGAGGCGGCCTACGGTCCTGCCCCGTGAGGTTGTCCCGCCGCATCGCGTCCTTCCTGGCTGTCCTGACCGCCCCGGGCTTGGCGGGCGGCGGGGGGGCATGGGGTCAGCTCGCAGCCAAATCTCCTTTCCTGCCCGCGGCGGGCGCCGCCGCCGCGGCGGCGCCGGCGGCGGACCAGCCGCTCGAGTTCCGGGGGTACATGGAGACGAGCGAAGGCACGCGCTACCGGATCTACGACCCGGCGAAGAAAACAGGCATCTGGGTGATGCTGAACCAGGCCGACCGGGAGTTCGGCGTGACGGCCAAGCGGCATGATCCGGAGCAGAACACGCTGGAGCTCGAATTTCAGGGCCGGGCGCTGACGCTCGCGATGCGCAAGCCGAAGATCGTCTCGTCGGGCAGTGCGCCCCAGGTCTTGCCGGCCCCGGCGGGCGCGCAGGCCAACGTGCCGCCGGCGGTGACCCAGGCGGTCGTCCTCAATCCCACGCCGGCCGACGAGCAGCGCCGGCTCGACGCCGTGGCGGCGGAGGTGGCGCGGCGGCGCGCGCTGCGCGAGCAGGCCGCCCAGCAGTTGCAGCCGGGCGCTGCGGCTTCGCCCGCGGCCCCGCAGGTCATGCCGGCGCCGGCGCAGATCAACGTCGCGCCGGGAACCACCCAGAACTACGTGTCTCCCACGACGCAGTTTGGCACCGAGGGCCGGCGGATCGATCCGGGGGGTCCGCGTTGAGGGCGGAGCGGCGGGTCGCGACGGGAAATGTCTGGTGCGCGCGCGGCGCCGCGCGATAGCGTCGTCCGTCCATGGCCGACGCTCCGACCAGTTCGATGAACGCGCCCGCGCTCTCGAACGGCGAGCTGGTGCGGCGGCTCTTCGGCCTGGCGTGGCGCTACCGGCTCCAGTGTCTCCAGGTGCTGGCGATCCAGCTCGTGCTGCTCACCCTCGGCATCTTCGGGCTGAGCCTCACCGGGGTCGGCATCGACTACATCCGGCACCGGCTGGAGGGGACACCGCTGGCGGACAACGTGCTGCATCTCACGCTGCCGGATTCCTGGCCATACCTGCAGGTGCTCGGGCTGCTGGCGGGCCTGATCCTCGTCTTCGCGTTCGGCCGGGCGTATCTGAATTACGCGTACGCGGTGAAGGTGAACCGGCTCGTGCAGCAGCTGCTGGTGGTCGACCTGCGGGGCGAGGTGTACGACAAGCTGCAGCGGCTGAGCTTCCGCTTCTTCGACGCGAACAACACCAGCTCGATCATCACCCGCGTGACGAGCGACGTGCAGAGCGTGCGCATGTTCGTGGACCAGGTGCTGATCCAGAGCGTGATCATGGTGATCTCCCTCTCCGTCTACCTGGTCTACATGGTCAACCTCAGCCCGACGCTCACGCTCGCCTGCCTGGGGACGACGCCCCTGCTCTGGGTCCTGACCGCATGGCACACGCGGCGGACGCAGCCCGAATACGCGCAGAATCGCACGCTGGTGGAGAAGATGGTGCAGACCTTCGTGGAAAGCATCCAGGGCATCGCGGTGACGAAGGCCTTCGGCCGGGAGGCCGAGGACCGGGCGCGGTTCCAGGCGGCGAACGACGCGGTGCTCGCGCAACAGCGGATCATCTTCTGGCGCGTGAGCCTCTTCTCGCCCGCGATCGGATTCCTGACGCGCATCAACATGCTGGTGCTGCTGGGCTACGGCGGCTGGCTGGTGATCCAGGGGCGGCTGCCGCTCGGCACCGGCCTGATCGTGTTCGCCGGCCTGCTCGAGCAGTTCTCCGGCCAGGTGAACAGCTTCGCGACGATCGTGAACTCCGTGCAGCAGTCGCTGATCGGGGCGCGGCGGGTGTTCGAGATCCTGGACGCCCCGATCGAGGTGAAGAACGCGCCGGGGGCGGTCCGCCGGCCGCGCCTCCGCGGGGAGGTCGCATTCGAACGGGTCTCGTTCGCGTACGACGGGGCGGAGGCGGTGGTGCGTGACCTGGACCTGACCGTGAAGGCGGGCGAGTGCGTGGCGATCCTCGGCGCCACGGGCGCGGGCAAGAGCGTGCTGATGAGCCTGGTGCCGCGCTTCTTCGATCCCACCGCGGGCCGCGTGTTGATCGACGGTCTCGACGTCCGCCAGCTCGACCTCGACGACCTGCGCCGCAACATCGGCCTCGTTTTCCAGGAGAGCTTCCTCTTCTCCAACACCGTCGCCGCGAACATCGCGTTCGGGCATCCGGACGCGACGCGGGAGCAGATCGAGCGGGCGGCGCGGATCGCCGCCTGTCTCTTATACACATCTCCGAGCCCACGAGACAGGCAGAAATCTCGTA
>CALFZM010000055.1 GCA_937952235.1 uncultured Opitutia bacterium
GACCGATCTCGGAGAGCCCCGGCACGTCGCGCGCCTCCCAGCGCGGGATGCCATCGTCGACGTGCACGCGGCCGGCGACGGCGGCGAGCCGGTCGGTCGCCGGGTGCACCGTCCAGAGCGTGCCGTCCGCCGCGAATTCCGTCGCGGCCGCGATCGGGCGGGCCGGCCAGCCGGCCACGGAAATGAACGTGGACGAACCCGGAGAACGGAGCCACGCGCCCTGCTGCCCGGCGATGAGCAGCGTGCCGTCGCTCCGCCCGCGCACCAGGGCCCGCGCGAGATCGGCCGGCAGCCCGAACCGCTCGGGCACGGCGGTGGCCCGCACGGGTCCGTGCCGGGAGGGGCGCGCGTGGCGGACGCCGGCCAGCCGCAACTCGATCCAGAGGTCGCCGTCAGGGTCCACCACCAGGTGACGCCCGTAGTCCGGGAGTTCCTCCACGACGACGCGCGTCGCGCCTGTGGCCGAACGGGCGACGACGGAGCGATGATCGAAGAGGTGGAGATCGCCGCCCGGCCGGTCGGGCGGGACCGCGGCGAACACGTCGTGCGCGGAGGTATGGATCCGGGCCGATCCGGAGCCGTCCACGCGGAGCAGCACCATCGATTGCGAGACGTAGAGCTCGTCCTCGGTGGAACGAATGTCGTGCGCGACCTCCGCGCCGAGTTTCAGCGGCACGAACCAGCTTCCGCCGGCATCCAGTTCGAAGACGCCGCGTTCTCCCGCCACCACCACCCGCCCGCCGCGCTGGGCGATGGCGTGATAGGGCTGGACAGGGAGGCCGGCGCGCTGGTCGTAGAAACGCGTCGGGTTGACGAGATCCAGCCGTGAGATCGAGGAGGTCGACATCACCCAGAGCTGGTTGCCGCGGTCGAGAAGCAGGGAGCGCACGACCCGGGAGGGCAGGCCCTGTTCCTCCGCCAGGATGCCCTCGAGCCGGCCGTCGCGCGCCATCAGCGCGATTCCCCCTTCGTAGGTGCCGAACGCCGTCCGTCCGCCGGGCAGGCGCACCGCCTGCGTGAGGCGATGGCGGACGAGATAGCGCGAGACTTCCGGTGCGAAGGGAGTCAGGCGTCCCTGTTCCCAGCGCACGACGCCCTTGGAGGTCCCGAGCAGCCAGTGCGAGTCGCGATCCTCGACCCAGAGCACGGCGCCGTCGCCGAGCAGGGACGCGGGAATCACGAGCGTCGGGCCCGATGCGTCCAGGCGGTGGAGGCCGGTGGGCAGGTGATGCACATAAACGGTCCCGCCCAGGCGGAAGGCGGCGAGGCGCCGTCGGTTCGGCATGGGCCAGACGGTGAACGCCCGTCCGTCCCAGCGCAGGATGCGGTCGTCGGCCACGAACAAGGCGCCGCCGGCGCGATCGGAAAACACGTGCCAGATCTCTCCGACGCCCGCTCCCTCGGGCGGAAGGTGGGCGCGAAGCGAGTGAAACCGGGCCTGGCCATCGGCCGGCCGCTCGAACCACCCGAGATCCCCGAATCCGCCGACCCACATGCGGCCATCGGGATCGAAGTCGAGCCCGCGGACCACCAGCGCCTCCGGCACGGGCAGGGCGCGCCAGGATTCGCCGTCGAAGCGCAGCACGCCGTTGCGGCTGCCGACGTACAGGATTCCCTGCTCGTCCTGCGTGGCGGAAAAGCCGATGCTGTCGGCGCCGACCTCCTGGCTCCCGTACACGCGCACCAGCGGGTAGCCCGAGGTCGGAGCCACGGCTGCGGACATTCCCGCCGAAGCGCCGAGGAGCAGCAGCCCGGAGAGGGCCGCACGCAGCGTGCAGCAGAAACTGGAACGGCGCGGATTCAGCGCCGGAATGCTAGGCGCGGAGGGACGGCGCTGGCGACTGCAATCTAAAAATCTACCGGAATCCCGGTAATTTGCCGGCTAGTGGCAAACAGCCCGGGCGCCGAGAGTGGCCGCGCCATGAAATCCAGTCTTCGTTTCCTCCTCGGTATCCTCTCCACCGGCCTGCTTGCGGCCGGTTTTTCCCGCGCGGCGCAGACCCTCGATCCCGTCAGCGTCGCCCAGCCTGACGTAGCCGCCAACGCCTCCGGTGCGACGCCCTCGTGTTCCAGCGAGTGCTTCTTCACCACCAAGGTCGACTGATCCGATGCTCAGTCTCGCCGGCCTCAAGTACCGCAACGTCCTCGCCGAGCACGGCGGGCCGGTCCGGCGCATTGAGGCCGGACATTTTCCCGTGCGCGGCCAGCGCACGATCCTCGCCAACGCCACGCTGTTGCCCGGGCTCGTCCGCAAGGGCCCTTCCGAATTGTACAGCGACGCCGACGGCACGGGCATCGACCCGCTGCCCGTCGTGGCCCGGCACAAGGCCGTTTCGGAAGCCCTCGAGCGCTGGGCCTGCGATGCCACGGCGCGATCCGACCGTGCGGCCGAGTTCGGTTTCACGATCGACCCGTCGTCCAACGGCCTGGCGGCCTTCCCCGGCCTGCTCGCCCGGCAGGCCCGGCGTTCGGCCGTCCTGGAGGCGGTCGAGCGTTTCTGCCTGATCGGGTGGTGGGATGGCCGGCTTCCGGGCCAGCCGATCGCCACCGACTGGCCCGGCGTGAACGCCCTGGCGATCGCCGGCCCGCTCGGCGGCGTCACGGTCATCGCCCACGCGCAGACCGAGTGGGGCGGCCACGTCTACGGTCACGCCGCCGAGGAATCCGTCGGCGCCGCCTGCGAGCGGGCCGTCCTCGAGCTCGCGCGCCACGAGTGGATCCTGCGCGCCCGCTGGCTGAACCGCCATGCCGGCGCGGGGGGCGCTCCGGCCAACGTCTTCGAGCGCCGCCTGGTGTTCTTCGCCAGCGCGGAGGGACACGAACTCTTCTGCCGGCGCGCCACGTCCCGCCCGCACCTGGCGGCGCCGGTTCCCGAGGTCATCTGCGACAGCGAGATCCCCGGCCCCTGGTCCCGCTACGCCACCGTGTGGCGCTTCGCCTATCGCCCCCCGAGCGACGGTTATCTCCGCGGGGGCGACCGCTATTTCTTCCTCTGAGCCGCGCGATGCACTTTCTCCATCTCGAGGACAACCCCTCTGATGCGGAACTCGTCCGGGCCCTGATCCTGCGGGAATGGCCGGGGTGCAAGATCACGTGCGTCTCAGAACGCGGAGCGTTCCGTGAGGCGTTGGCGGAGGAAAGGCACGACCTCATCCTGTCCGACTTCGCCTTGCGCACCTTCAACGGCCTCGAGGCGCTGCAGATCGCCCGGGAGGTCCGGCCCGACACGCCGTTCATCTTCGTCTCGGGCAACATGGGCGAGGACCGCGCGGTCGAGGCGCTGCGCTCCGGCGCCCAGGACTATGTGCTCAAGGACCGGATGAAGCGGCTGCCGAACGCGATCGCGCGCATCCTGCGCGAGGCCGAGGACCGCGTGAAACGCCGCGAGGCGGAGCTGCACAGCCGCGAGCTGACCGAGCTGCTCAACCAGGCCCGCGAGGCGATCTTCATCACCGACCTCGACGACCGCATGATCTACTGGAACGCGGGCGCCGAGCGCGTGTTCGGCTGGCGCCGGGACGAGGTGCTGCACCACCGGCCCGCCGAGATCTTCGGCGGCGACGCCCCCGTGCTGCGCGAGGAGACGCTGACGCGCGGCGAGTGGGCCGGCGAGATCCGGCTCGCCAACCGCCTGCGGCAGCCCCTCGTGATCGAGTCCCGCCAGTCGCTGATCCGCGATGAGGCCGGCCGGCCGAAGGCGCGGCTTTCGATCAACACCGACATCACCGAGCACAAGCGGCTCGAGGAACAACTGCTGCGGGCGCAGCGGCTCGAGAACATCGGCATGCTGGCGGCCGGGATCGCGCATGACCTCAACAACATGCTCGCGCCGATCCTGCTGGCGGCGCCGATGCTGCGGGATCACGTGAACGACTCCTCCGCCCTGAGCCTGCTCTCCGCCCTCGAGCAGAGCGCCGAGCGCGGCGCCAATCTCGTCCGGCACATCCTGTCGTTCGCCCAGGGCGCGACCGGCGAGCGGCGCCTGATGCAGGTGCGGCACGTCATCCGCGACATCGCCTTCGTCATCAACGGCACCTTCCCCAAATCGATCCGCCTCGAAGAGGCCGTACCGGCGGACCTCTGGCCGATCCAGGCCAATCCGACGCAGGTGCACCAGGTGCTGCTCAACCTCTGCGTCAATGCACGCGATGCCATGCCGTCGGGCGGCCAGCTCCGGCTCCGCGCCGAGAACCGGATGCTCGATCTCGCCGGCGCCGCGGAGATCGAGGGCGCGCGGCCCGGGGCGTTCGTCGTGGTCGAGGTCGAGGACTCGGGCTCGGGGATCGCGCCGGACGTGCTCGATCGCATCTGGGAACCCTTCTTCACCACCAAGGAGGCGGGCAAGGGCACCGGCCTCGGGCTCTCCACCGTGCGCGGCATCATCGAAAGCCACGCCGGTTTCGTGACCCTGCGCACCGCCGTGGGCCAGGGGTCCTGCTTCCGCGTCTACCTCCCCGCGGTCGAGGGCCCGGAGACCGACGCCGCCGCGCACGCGGCCCGTCCGCTGCCGCCGGGCAAGGGCGAACTCATCCTCATCGTCGACGACGAGGTGAACGTGCGCGAGATCACCCAGACGATCCTCGGCCGCAGCGGCTATCGGACCCTGGTCGCCGCCGATGGCGCCGAGGCGGCGATCATTTTCGCCCGCCGCGCCGCCGAGATCCGGCTCGTGATCACCGATATCGAGATGCCCAATCTCGACGGGCAGGCGCTCTGCCGCGCGCTGCGCCGGCACACGCCCGGCGTGCGGCTGCTGGCCTTCAGCGGCATGTCGTCCCCGGCGGACGCCGCCGCCCGGCCGCTGGCGGAATTCGCCGACGCCTTCATTCCCAAGCCATTTCGTCCCGAGGTGCTGCTTTCGACCGTCTACGCCCTGCTGCGGACCGGCTCGCCCGAAGGCAGTCAGTCCCCGTGGGGGCCGACAAGATAGTCGCCTTCGGTCCGGTCCCCGGCTACACCCCGGGGATATGAAACCCCGCATCTCGCGCCGCCGCTTCCTTGGCGCCGCAGCCGGCCTGGCCGCCTTGCCCCGCCCGGCCCGCAGCGCCGGAACGACCGGATTCGAAATCGGCCTGGTCGCCGACGCGCAATACGCCGACATCGACGCGAAAGGCACGCGGTATTACCGCGAGTCCCGCGCGCGGCTCGCCGAGGCCGTCGCGGCCGCCGATGCCCGCCCGCTCGCGTTCTGCGTGCACCTGGGCGACCTCATCGAGCGGGACTGGGCGAGCTTCGACGCCATCTTCGCCCCGCTCGAGCGGAGCCGTCACCGCTGGCACCAGGTGCTCGGCAACCACGATTTCGATGTCGCGGACGCGCGGAAACCCGATGTGCCGGCGCGCCTGGGGCAGCCGGCGCGCCATGCCGCGTTCGACCAGGGCGGGGTTCGATTCGTGATTCTCGACACGAACGACGTCAGCACCTACGCGCATCCGCCGGGCAGCGCGGCCCACGCCGCCGCCGCCGGGGAGCTCGCCCGCCTCCAGGCGGCGCGGCTTCGCCAGGCCAAGCCCTGGAACGGCGCGATCGGCCCGCAGCAGCTCGCGTGGTTCGACCGGACCTGCGCGGCGGCGCGCACGGCCGGGCTCAAGGTGATCGTCTGCGCCCACCATCCGGTGTATCCGGACAACGAGCACAACGTCTGGAACGCCGCGGAGGTGCTCGCGGTGATCGACCGGCACCCTCACATCGTCGCCTGGCTCAACGGTCACAACCACGCCGGCGCGTTCGGGGAGCGGGACGGCGTGCCCTATGTCACCCTCCGCGGCATGGTCGAGACACGCGACACGACCGCCTGGGCCTTCGCCCGCGTGCTTGACGACCGCCTTGTGCTCACCGGCCACGGCCGCGAGCCTTCGCGCGAGCTGATCTTCCGGCGCTGAGCGGACTCATGGCGTTGGCCCTCGAATCGCCGAGGAAAACAACCGCACGGAAAGGTGGAGCGGCTTCTCCTCAAGCCGCGGCGGGCCGGTCCGCCGCACGTCAGCCGCCTGGGGACAGGCGGCTCCACCCTGGCGGCATCATTCCGGACCAGCGGGCCTGAGGGCGGAGCCGGCCGGCGCCGGCGCCTACTTCACGGCCGCCCAGACGCGCTGGACGTCATCGTGATCCTCGATCGCCTGGAGGAACTCGCCGACCTCGCCGCGCTGGGTGTCGTCGAGCGTCGGAAACATTTTCGCCACGTAGCCAAGCTCGGCCGTGGTCACCGTCCAGCCGTTCTGTTTCAGCCAGGTGGCGGCGGCGTGGACCGCGCTGCGATCCGTGAGAAAGCGGGCGCCGGCCGCGCCTTCGGGAATATCGTCGTTCTGCGCGTGCGTGAGCGGCTCGAACTCGTTTGCGCCGGCCTCGATGGCGGCGGCTTCCAGGTCCGATGCGGCGTCGGGGTGGTGCGCCTCGACC
>CALFZM010000056.1 GCA_937952235.1 uncultured Opitutia bacterium
CCGATCAGCACGCCGCCGAGCCAGGGCATGATCTTGAATTCCGGGAACATCTCGGCCCGGATCGTCTTCATCCCGATGTAGTGGTTGATGCCGTTGATGATCTCGAAATCGCCGCTGATCCGGCTGAGCCAGATCTTCATGTTCAGCCCCTCGGGATACTGGGGCGCCCACAGCTGGATTTCCCAGATGGGGAGGAAATACGCGGCGCTGATCGAAAGCGCGGCGACACCCAGGATCACACGGACCAGAGGAGCGAGCGGTTGCATCGGGAAGCAGGGACAGGCGCCGCCGCGACGCGGCGAACCGGGGTGGCCGGCCGCGCGCAGCGAGCGAAGTTTGGTTTGAGAACGACTACGGGGCGGTGTCGCCGATGCCGAACTTGAGCGGCACGGTGGAGTTCGCCGGCGAGACGCGAAGGTAACCCTGCATCTCCTGGTGCAGCGCGGAGCAGAAGTCGGTGCAGTAGAAGGGCACGATCCCGACGCGGGTGGGCGTATACTTGAGCGTGGCCGTCTCGCCCGGCATGATGAGCAGCTCGGCGCCGAGGCCCTTGACCGCGAAACCGTGCGGGACATCCCAGTCCTGTTCCAGGTTGGTGACGTGGAAGTACACCGTGTCGCCGAGTTTCACGCCCTCGATGTTGTCGGGTGCGACGTGCGAGCGGATCGAGGTCATGTACACGCGGACGACATTGCCCTCCCGCACCACGCGGGCGTCCTTTTCGCTCTTGGTGACGTACGGGTGCTTGTTGTCCTCGATCTTGTAGAACTTCTTCGACTTCGGCGCCACGAGCGCGGCCGGAATGGCCTCGGCGTAGTGCGGCTCGCCGACCGTCGGGAAGTCGAGCAGGAGCTTCATCTTCTCGCCGGTGATGTCGTAGAGCTGCGCGGACTGCGTGAGTTCGGGACCGGTCGGGAGATAGCGATCCTTGGTGATCTTGTTGTACGCGATCGCGTACTTGCCGTGCGGCTTCGTCGTCGGGCCGCCCGGGACGGTGAGGTGGCCGACGGAGTAGAACGTCGGCTGACGGTCGACGACCTGCAGCGTCTGGATGTTCCACTTCACGATCTCGGACGTGACGAAGAACGACGTGTACGCGAAGCCCTTGCCGTCGAACTCGGTGTGGAGGGGTCCGAGACCGGGCTTCTTGACCTCGCCGTGCAGCACCGACTCGTACTTCAGCACGGGCAGGCCCATGAACTCGCCCTCGTGGTCCTTCTTCTCGATCGCCGCGAGCATCTTGTCGAAGGAGAAGACCGGGATGAGCGCGGCGAGCTTGCCGCTGCCGACGATGTAGCTGCCGGTCGGATCGGTGTCGCAGCCGTGCGGCGACTTCGGGCACGGCATCAGGTAGGCGAGGCCCGGGAGCTTCGCGGCGTCGAGCACGATGACCTCCTCCTTCACGGTGGAAGTGGCGGTGTGCGTGCCTTCGTCGAGCACGTTGTGGTAGTACTTCGTGCGCGACTTGCGGCCCTGGCCGGCCTTCACGTACTCCTCGGCCTTCTTCCAGTTGATCGCGACGATGAAGTCCTTGTCCTTCTGCGAAGCGTTGACCTCGAGCAGCGTGTGCGCGAGCTCGCTGTTGTAGCAGGAGAAGAACACCCAGCCGTGCGACTTCAGCTTGCCGGCGCGGGCGAGGTCGATGTCGACGCCAGGCAGCAGCACCTGGAACGCGACGTTCATCCGGCCATGCTGCGGATCGACCGCGACGAAGCTGACCGTGCTCTTGAAGTTCTGCTTGTAGGTGTTGATCGGCACGTCCGGGCTGGAGCCCTCGTCGTCGAGCGGATACGCGAAACGCGTGCCGGCGACCGTGTACTCGGTGTTCTCGGTCACGAAGGGCGACGAGTGGTTGCCCGAGCTGTTCGGGATCTCGATGATCTCCTCGGTGCGGAACGTCTGCAGGCTGATGCGTGCGATGCGCGGGGTGTTGTTCGCGTTGGCGAAGATCCAGCGGCCGTCGTGCTCGCCCTTCGTCGTCGACAGCGACGTGTGGTGCTGGTCATCCCAGTGCTGCGGGCCGTAGGACGTGTTGAGCATCGCCTTGGTCTCCTCGCTATAGCCGTATCCGGACTCCGGATGCGCCGAGAAGACGGGGATCTGCCGGAAAAGCCGGCCGGACGGCAGGCCGTAGATGGCCACCCCGCCGCTGAAGCCGCCGGAGACGATGTTGTAGAACTCGTCGTGCTTGCCGGGCGGCACGTAGACCTTCTCGGCCACGCCGCTCTGCACGGGAGCGACGACGACCTGCTTCGGTTTGCAGCCGGTGAAAAAGGCGCTGCCGGATAGCGCCAGCGCGCCCGCGAGGAGAACGGATGTCCGCGTGTTCATGATGATCGGTTGGGAAGGGTTGGGGTCGCGGGGCTTCAGGATTCGCCGTCGTTGTGGCGCATGAATTCGAGGATCTTGCGCGCGTCCTCGACCGTGACGTTCTGGTTCGGCATGCGCACCAGGCACTGCTCGAGGAGCTTCTGGGCCTCGGCGTCCTTCTCGAGCATCATGTCGACGTTGGTGATCATGTTCATGATCCAGACCGGCTGGCGCTTCTTCGTGACGCCGGCCCAGCCGGGCCCGACGACCTTGTCGCCGGTGAGTTTGTGGCACGCGAGGCACTTGCCGTCGTAGATCGCCCGGCCCGCGGCGACCCAGTCCTGCTTCAGCGGTTTGGTGATCTCGACGGACTTGACCTCGACGCCGTGCACCTCGGGCGTCTTGGCGAGGATTTCCTCGGGCTTGGGCGCGGCCTTGGCCGCAGACTCGGCCTGTTCCCTCGTGCCACAGCCCGTGAAAGCGAGCACACCGCTCATGCCGAGCACGACAAGACCGAGGCGGAGGTGATCGCGGAGTCGAAATGCGGAGCGCGATGTCGTTTCCATAGGCTTGGAACCTACTCTCGAAGTCCGGCCGCGGCCTTGACTCACATCAAGGAACCGGCGGCGGGGCGCTTCGCCGGATCGTCAGACGGACGCCCGAGCAGAGGACACGCGCGCCGCCCGGGTGCGTTTTCCCCTGTGAGAGTGCGGCTCCCCGCAGACGGACGGGACCGATCTAATAGATCGTATCAGCCGGGGGATTTTGTATCACGTCCCCACGACGTCAGCCACGCCGCCGCCCTGCCCGGTCCGGCGGCAGGTCAGACGGCGCCCGCGAGTCGCGCGGCGGCGCCGGCCTCGTAGCGATCGATCCACGCCCGGTGCCAGGTTCCGTAGTTCCCCGCCTCGAGGTGCGCCCTGGCCTGCGCCATGAGATCGAGGTAGAAGTGCAGATTGTGAATCGTGAGCAGCGTGCAGCTCAGGATCTCGCCGGCGAGCGTGAGATGCCGGAGATACGCCCGCGAGAAGCCCGCGGTGTAGTTCGCGAGGCCCTCCACGATTGGCCGCGGATCGGCGCGGTACTGCTCGTTGCGCAGGTTCATCGGGCCGTCGGGGGTGAAGACGAGCCCGTTGCGCGCCACGCGCGTCGGCAGCACGCAATCGAACATGTCCACGCCCAGCGCGATCATCTTCAGCAACTGCGGCGGCGTCCCGAGTCCCATCGTGTAGCGCGGCTTGTCCGCGGGTAGAAACGGCGTCGTCGCGCCGACCTGTTTAAGCATTTCCGGCTCCGGTTCGCCGACACTCACGCCGCCCACCGCGTAACCGGGGAAGTCGAGCGCCGCCAGCGATTCCGCCGCCTCGCGGCGCAGGTCGTCGAAGGTCGAGCCCTGCACGATGGCGAACACGTGATGACCGGCGGCGAAAAAGCCGCTTTCCGCCGCGATCTCGCGGCACTGGCGCGCCCAGCGGAGGCTGCGCGCGACCGCCTGCGCGCAGGCGTCGCGCTCGCACGGCCAGGGCGGACATTCATCCAGCACCATCGCGATGTCGCTGCCCAGGTTCTGCTGGATCGTCATCACCTCGCGCGGCCCGAGGAAGAGCTTTCTTCCGTCGAGGTGGGAGGCGAAGGCCACGCCGTCGTCGCGAATGTCGCGCAGTTTCGCCAGCGAGAAAACCTGGAAGCCGCCGCTGTCCGTGAGAATCGGGCCGTCCCAACCCATGAAGCGATGCAACCCGCCCAGATCGCGCACCAGTTCGCTGCCCGGTCGCAGGTTCAGATGGTAGGTGTTGCCCAGGATGATCTGCGCGCCGATCTCCTCCAAGTGGCGGGGCGTGATCGATTTGACCGTGCCTTGGGTGCCGACCGGCATGAAGATGGGGGTCTCGATCGTCCCGTGCCGCGTCCGCAATCGACCGCGCCGGGCGGCCGTGGCTGTGTCGGTGAGCAGGAGCTGGAAGTGTTCGGCCATGCGGCGGGGAAACCTACCGGTGCGCTTGACCCCGCTGTCAATCCGCGTGTTCGCTTACCCTCCGCGCGCCATGCTGCTCGTCATCGACAACTACGATTCGTTCACGTTCAACCTGGTCCAGTACTTCGGCCAGTTGGGCGTGGAGCAGCGGGTGTTTCGCAACAACGAGATCACTCCGGCCGAGGCGGTGGCGTTGAACCCGGAACGGGTGCTGCTTTCCCCGGGCCCCTGCTCGCCCAGGGAGGCGGGGGTCACGCTCGACATCATCAAGGCCTTCGAGGGCCGGAAGCCGATCTTCGGCGTCTGCCTCGGCCACCAGTCCATCGGCCACTATTACGGCGGCCGCGTGGTGCGTGCCTCCCGGCTGATGCACGGCAAGACCTCGCCGATCCGGCATCGCGACACCGACGTTTTCCAGGGCATGCCGCAGGGCTTCCAGGCCACGCGGTACCACTCGCTGCTGGTGGAGCGGGAGACGCTGCCCCCGGCACTGGAGATCACCGCGGAGACCGCGGAGGGCGAAATCATGGGACTGCGCCACAAGACCCTGCCCATCTGGGGCGTGCAGTTTCATCCGGAGAGCATCGCGACGGAAGGCGGAATGAGGATCCTGGAGAATTTCCTGAAACTGAATTGAGGCCCATGGAACACACCGCAATGAACCCTGGCATTGCCATGTATTCCGCGTGGTCCGCGGGCTGATTTCGACCCATGCGCTGTCCCAAGTGCACCTCGATCGAGGACAAGGTCATCGACTCCCGCATCAGCAAGGAGGGTTCGACCATTCGCCGCCGGAGGGAATGCCTCGAGTGCGGCTATCGCTACAGCACGACCGAGACGCTCGTGCGCGACGGCGTCGTCGTGATCAAGCGCGACGGCCGGCGCGAGGATTTCGACCGCGACAAGCTCGTGCGGGCCGTGCGCGCCGCGTGCCACAAGCGCCCGGTGGACGGCGAGCAGATCGCCATGCTGGTCGAGGACGTGATGGACGCGATGGAGGCGCAGTTCGAGAAGGAGATCCCCTCGCGCGCCATTGGCGAGGGCGTGATGCAGCGGCTGCGGACGGTCGATCAGGTCGCTTACGTGCGGTTCGCCAGCGTGTATAAGGAATTCCGCGACGTCGCCGAGTTCGTCGACGAGATCAGCACCCTCGGCAAACCCAAGGCCAAGGCGCCGGAGTGAGCCGCCCGGCCGCGGCGCGACCCGGTCGGCGCCGGCGCCGCGCGATCCCGCGGGTTTCCACTCATGCCTCCCCGCTCCCGCGACGATTTGCGCCGGCTGCACCTGATCAATGCGCTCTTCGCGCACGCAACCGGCCAGGACCTCTATCTGGCGGAGCAGATCAAGGCCGCGATCGCCTTCAACCTCGCCGAACTCGAGGCCAGCGTGGCCGCCCCGGATCGCGCGGGCCCGGCCTACGACGCGAAGTTCAATGC
>CALFZM010000057.1 GCA_937952235.1 uncultured Opitutia bacterium
CCCGCATCGGCGCGTGCCTCCTCGAGATCGGTGGCGAGCTTCTCTTTCTCCGCCTCGAGCACGCGCACACGGTCGCGAAGCTCCGCGAGCGCCGAGGTGGAGTCATCGACCTGCCGGCTGGCGGCAGCGTAGGAGTCCTGCGCCAGGGCGAGCTCCTGCTGGAGCTGCGCGCACCGCTCTTCCGCAGTCCGGGCCGCCAGCGCGCTCCGCTCCTGCTCCGCCTTCAGCGTTTCGCGCAGCGCGGTGTACTCGCTGAGGAGATCGCGGATGTTGGGATCTTTGCGCGCGAGGCGCTCGAGCTTCAGCTGCACGGCATTGCGGGCCTGCGCACGCTCGAGGGCTTGGCGCTCTTCGGTCTCGCGGCGAAAAGTCTCCGCGGCCTTTTCTTCGGCCTCCGCGCGGGCCAGGCCGCGCGGAACAAGGTTTGTGTCGGTGGGCATGGTGTAGAAAAAGACTCATCCTGCCGGCGACGGGCGCCGGCAGGACTTACGAGGATGGCAATTCAGGCGGCGGCGATGTTCGCCCCCAGGGCGAGCACCTTCCAATTGACGCCGTTCGAGATCGCGGCGCAGGCGGCGCCGGCGGAGCCGTTGGAGACGTAGATGACGCGGCCGACGTTGTCGGCGGCGGCCGGGACCATCGCTACGGTGAACGTGTTGCCCGTGCGGGGCTGCTTGGTGGCGAGTTCGGCGGCAACTTCGGCGAGCGTCTGATTCTGCCGACGCGAGCCGATCTTGCCGCGGCGAATGGTGGAGAGAGGCATGGGAGGACGAGGAGGTTGCGATTGCGCCCGGCCGACGCGCGATGAGCGCGCCGGCCGGGCGGTTGAATGCCGGGTTGCCCGTCGGCGTTACGCGGCGGAAATCAGCCGTTGGTGCGGAGGCAGACGATCCGCGTGTTCTTGATGTCGGCGGCACCGAGCGCCCAATTGGCGTCGTCCTCGAGTTCCGCGTTGCTCGGCCCGGCGTCGGCCGCGGCCGGCACGCCGGCTTCCGGATCCCACTTGGCACCCTGCGGGTGGCAGATGAACCGAGTGCGATCGTAGATCGCCACGTTGTTCTTCGCGATGTCGCGGAGATCGAGCTGCAGCGCGGCGACCTCACCGGCGACGTCCGTCACGACCTGCGGTTTGTCGCCCATCGCGATCGAACCGCGGCCGCAGAGGAAGGTGTAGTACACCTTGCCGGAGACGCCGCCGTTGCGCACGAGCTTGTCGCTGACGAAGACCTGCATGCCCTTCCACTGCCGAAGAACAATCTGACCCTCCGAGTTGCGCACGACGTCGATCTGCTCCTGGTCGACGAGCGCTGCCTCGATCGCGCTGTGCATCACGATGGCGCCATCGATCATGAAGTCCTTGTTTTCGCCGAGGAGCGCCAGGGCGTAGAGCAGCTTCGTCGTGTCGATCAGGTAGTCGCTGGACGGGCTCGCGCCGGTCTCCGAGAAGGCGTCGTAGCGGAGAGCCTTGAACGCACCCGTGACCGCATTCGGCGCAGCCGTGACGTCGAACAAACCGGAGAGCGCGGAGATGACGAGCCGGTGACGCTGCCGCTTCCGGAGGCCCTGGATCTTGCTGAGCAGCACGCTCAGGATGTCGCCGCCGGGCTTGATCCCGGAGATGATGCCGGAGAGCGCGGTCGCACCGAGCGGCGAGACACGGTTGAAGATCGCGGCCCGCTGGGAACCGGAGGTGATCTTCCGCATCTCGGGCGCCGTGTCTTCCTGCTGCAGCTGGTCGGCGTGATCGGGATCGATCACGTACTTGATCGAGATGTCAGTCCCCGGGCCGCTCGCAGCGGCGACCACTTCCGAATTGGAAGCCACGACCCCGGAGTCGATGAACGCCGTCCGGTCGACGACCGGTTCGGCCATCGCCTCCTGGATGACTTCCGGCACCCAGAGGTTGGCGATCTTGGTCCATTCGGTGGCGCCATAGATCTGCGCGCCGCGGGTGGAAGCCCAGACATTGAGGGCAAGGATCACCGCCGCCGCGGGAGCGGGGCCGACGAGGACGGCGAGCGCCACGAAGAGCGCGACCACGAGAGCGATCGCGGCAAGGCCGGTCGCGAAGAAGCGGGTGTTGGAAACACGCATAAAGGAGAACGCGACGGCCTTGGCCGCGGCGGCATTCGCCGTCTGGGCCGCCGCCTTGAGGGCCTTGGCACGCTCCGGATCCTTGCTCAGGATCTCGGCCTGGCGGGTGCGGTTGAGCGTGGCCCTCATCCACGGATTCGGCTCATCGGCGCCGGCGTTGCCGCCCTCCGGAGCCCCCAGATTGACGTCGGCGCCGCGGCCCGACGCCTTCAGCGCCTCGTATTTCTGCCTCCAGAGATCGCGATCGGCGGACAGCTCGGTGATCTTCGCGTCACGCGTGCCGAGCTCGGCCTTGAGGCGCGTGACTTCGCCGGTGGCGGCAGCCAGGTCGGCCGCCTGCAGCTGCGCCTCGACGTCGGCGACCGACAGCGACGCGAGCTTGTCTTCGGGCGTGTTGCCCACGATGGCCATCGCCGCGGCGAACCGCTGCGCGTCCGTGATTTTCGCCTTCAGGAGGCCGATGATTTTCATAATCGAGTTTTCCGAGGTAGGTTCGATAGGGGCGGAAAGGGGCACCGTGGGGGTCAC
Source organism: uncultured Opitutia bacterium (assembly GCA_937952235.1). Lineage (GTDB taxonomy): Bacteria > Verrucomicrobiota > Verrucomicrobiia > Opitutales > Opitutaceae > ER46. The sequence goes on from CALFZM010000057.1 coordinate 2,623, forward strand.
GCCCGAGGCCTCGAGTTCCGCGGCGAAACCGCGGAGCTGCGCGATCAGCGCGTCGCGCTCCGGGTCGTGTTTGCCACCGAACAGGGCGGAGAGCGCCGGGAACTTGGTCGAGAAACGGGCGAAGAGCCCGTCGGTCGCGGCCGGCTCGTCGACGAACGCGGCGAAGAAGAGATCGGTGATGCGCAGCGCCGGCACGCCGTCATACTTGAGCGCGACGCCGTCCGGCTTCGTGCCGTACTCCTTACCGTCCTCCGCCACGAACACGACGTAGCCCCACGCCTCGATGGACAGCCCAAAAAGGTCCGGCGTTTTCTCCGCCATCTCCATGATGCGGGCGAAGCTCTTGGACTGCTCGGGGTCGTTGCGAAACGTCTCGTAGAACTCGAACTTCTCCGCGACGAGCTGCTCGCCCTTGATCGAGAAGCCGGCGAACCAGCCGGGAAAATCGAGCACACGGTCGGCGCCCTTGGAGAAATACTCGTCCCAGCTCAGGTGCCGGATCGCGCCCTTGAGCTGCTTCCGCTCCGCCAGGATCGCGTGGCCGGTCTTGATCGTCTCGGCGTCGACGTAGATGCCGTGGCCCTTCGCCTCCCGGTTGGCCGCGAGCAGGCAGAGGTTTTTCAGGATGCCGGCCTGGCGGTCGACGTTGAAGCCGGCGACCGCGAAGGAGAGCCGGCGAAAGTTGGCGGTTGGTTTGCTCATGGGCGGGGAAGTTGCTGCTGGCGGGCAAGCGCGGCCCGGAGCTGCTCGAGCACGGCCCGGGCTTCGGTTGCTGCGGTCTCCGCCTCGCGCGCCGAGGTGGCAGCCGAGTCTGCCGACTCCTGCACCGCATCCGGATCCACCTGGCTGCTGGTGCCGGTGCCGTCGGGGATGTGTGGCACAGTGACCTCGCCCGGCAGTTCATTGCGCAGGAGGAAATCGAGCGGGACCTTCACCCCGGCGTGATCCTCGCCCTCCCTCAGTTCGCCGGCCGCGATCTGCGCCTTGATCCAGAGCTGGCGGCGGCGCTCGAAAACTTCCTCTTCGGTATAGCCCTGCTCCGCCCAGATGGCGGCGAGATCGGTCTCGCCGGACTCGAGTTTGATCTTGTTCGACTTGCCCGCCTTCTCGTCATCGAGAATCGGCGTGCGCCGAAACACCCACTCAATCGCCTCCTCATCGCCGTCGGGGTTTTTCGGCAGCTCGTCTTCGTTGACGGCCTTGCCGACGCGCCAGAGATAGAGCGGATCGTAGAAGGACGAGACGAGGAACTCGATGACGTCGGCGCGCCGGCCATCCCATTGCACGCCGAGGCCTTTGTAGCCGGAGTAGTTCACGTCACCCAAGCCGGAGAACCACAGCTCCACGGGCAGCCCGACGGGCGAGCTCATGGCATGCAGCATGAGCATAATGAGCTCTTTGTAGTCGCTCGCGTTGTAATGCGACATGAGCGACGAGATCTTCTCGCCCGGCTCCAGGGCGATGAACATGCCGGGCTTCAACTCGACGACGACCGGGTGGCCATCCCTCTTCACGCGATCGGCCGGAGCGGAGGCGTCCTCCGGTTCCGGCGCACCGGCGTCGTTGGCCGGTGTCGCATCGAGGCCCTTCAGGTAGTCCGCGGCATTCTGCTTCTCGATGAAGCCGGAGAGGCTGTTGGCGTCCTTGATCTGCTTCGTCTTGCTGCGCGTGATCTCGTACAGGTCGCGCGCCGTACGAAGCGAGGGCAGCAGCCAGGGCAGCCCGCGGCCCATCTGTACCCGGTCCTTGTCGAACACGTGGCGGACGAAATCCGCCGGGACGAGCTCGGACTCCGAGTACGACAGGACGCCGTTCTTCATCCGACCGAATCGGTAGAAGACGCGGTTGCCGGCCTTGTCGTAAACGATGCCGTTGACCTCGCTACCGCCATCAGCCCGGGCTATCGCCGGCGCCGAGCTCGGCGAACCGCAGAACTCAGACGGGATCACCTGCACCGTGCCGTCGATCCGCGTCACGAGGAATATCTCGCCGGCGAGCAGCATCTCGAGCTTCACGATCTTCTCGAGCGTGCGCATCGAATCGCCGGTCGAAGTGATGCGCTTCGCGATCCGCTTCCACCATTTCTGCTTCGCGCCGTTGTAGACGCGCGCGCTGGTGGTGGAGCGCAGCGTCGCGTAGCCGACAGCCTCCGGGTACTTGCCGACCAGGCCGGCCAGGTACGGATTGTTGCGGACCTCCCGGCGCAGGCGGCCGAGCGCCACGGCGCGCAGCGAAGACGAGAAGTAAAAGTCCTCGGCGACGATCGCGGTGAAGTTGCCGTAGTCCTGTTCCTTCGTGGTCGCGGCCGCGTCGTAGTACGACGAGAAGACGATCGTCTTGGACGCATTCTCGGGGCGGCCGAGTTTCAGCAGCTCAGCCATGGTCAGTCGAAACGAGTGTGGAGTTGCGCCAGGCCGGGCCGGACGGAGCTGCCGCCGAGCCGCGCCTCGAGTTGCCCGATCGCCTGCTCGAGCTCGCGTTGCCGGCCGAGCGCGCGCTCATACGCGATCTCAGTCACGGCCACGCCGCCGAGGGTGTTCGCGGCGCCGTTGTTCTCGGCCCGCGCGATGGTCTCACGCACCCGCGTCAGCTCCGAGCGCAGGCGCTTCAGCCGTTCGGCAATGGTCTCTCCTCCGGTGTCCGTGGGCATCCTGTAAAGGCCTGCAAGGGGCACCGTAGGGGGCGCCCAACCGCGCTACCGCCGGACCTCGATCGCGCGGCGCTCCCCGCCGGCGCTGCCCTGCCGGGCGGCCGCCGACCGGCTCTTCTGCAGCGTCCAGAAGAGCGCGAGGATGTAGACCTCGCAGTCGAACGCGTGATTGAAGCCGTTCTTCGAACGGAACTCGAAAGGCGGCTTGCCCGGACGCCGCACCTTGCGCGGCACGCGGCGCTCGTCCAGGAGCTGGCGGTAGTAGTCGCGCTGCTCCTCGACCTCCTGCTCGCTCGCGGCGAGTGGGAGCTGGTACGTGAACCAGTTCCCGATCTCGCCGGTGAACCGTTTCTCGAGCTCCACCTTGAACTCGTACGCGGAGATGACGAGCTTCGGGACGAAGTGGCCGTCGCGCTCGGTCTTACCGGCGAGCTTGCCGCCGGCGTAGACGTTGGCCTTCTCGATCCGGACGCGCTCAGCAGCGCTCTCGAACGCCTCCGCGGCGAACCAGCCGCGGTCGCGGCGGAGGTAGATCTGCTCGAGCGTCTCGGCGCGCCGTTCCTCGTAGTTCACGTCGCCGATGACGTAGCTCTTGCACCCGAGCTTGCGGTAGTCCTCCTGCACCTGCTCGAGGTCCTTCCAGCTC
>CALFZM010000058.1 GCA_937952235.1 uncultured Opitutia bacterium
CACAGCATCAAAGGCAGCTCGTCCAACATCGGCGCCGTGGCCCTGCGCACGGCGGCGGAGAAACTCGAGCACCACGCCCGCACCCACGGGCTCGCCGACGCCGCCGCACTCGTTGCCACGGTGAAAGCCGAGTTCGAGCGCTCCGCCACCGCGCTGCGCGCCGTGCTCGGGACAGCAGGCTGAGGAACCTCGCGGCTGCTCGGCCAACGATGCCGTTGGCGTTCAAATCACCCGCGAGAAACGGCCGCGATGGCAGGCGGAGCGGCTTGTCCTCGAGCCGCTGCGGCCGGATCCATCGAAAGTCAGCCGCCTGGGGACAGGCGGCTCCACCTTGTTGAAGGGTCTTGGCTCAGCGGTAGAGTGCCGTCGTCGGCACCCCCGTGAGCACGTTGTACTGGCGCATCGCCAGCCGCCACCATTCGGCGAGCTCGGCCGCCGGCCGCGTCCAGAGTTCGCGATGCAGGACGATCATCGACTCGGCATCCAGCAGCAGCGCCATCTTCTCCTTCACGGAGAAGCGCCCCGGCCCGTCGCGCAGGAGCCGTTCGCGCAACTGCAGGAACCACTCGCGCGACTCCTCCGTCTGCCGGCGCTGGCGCAGCAACGCCACGTGCAGCGCATTCACGTAGGGATCGAGGACGGCCTGCATGAGCCCGTAATCGCCCCGGAGCGGCTCGATCGGCGACAGGTGCCGGTAGCACTCCGTCAGATTCTGGTGCAACCGCTTCAGTTCGTAAGGCGGAAAGGTTTCCTCCGGCGTCAGGAACAGTCCCCAGGCCCGTGCCCCCCGCCCCACGCTCGTCTTGCTCAGCACGATCGACACGGGAATCGAAAGCACCAGCGGCACCACCACGGGGCTGAGCCAGAAGAAGAAGGGCGGCGAGATGATGTAGGAGCAGACGCCCCATACCACGCCGAAGGCGGTCTGTCCGCCGTGGGTGATGATCGCCTCGCGCCAGTCGGTCCCGTCGCCCTCCGTGCTCCGGCGCTGCGTGACCCACGAGACGCCCTGGCCGAGCAGCGTGAAGAGGACAAATTTCGAATTGAAAATCATGTTCACCGGCGCGAGCAGCACCGAGAGGAGCGTCTCCGCGAGCGCGCTCAACAGCAGCCGGCGGCGTCCGCCGAATCGTTCCGCCTCCTCCGGCCGGCCGAACGTGACGATCACGCTCACGAGCTTCGGAAGGAACAGGAGGAGCATCGTCAGCGCAAAGAGGATGAGCGCGACGGGCAGGTCGACCTGCGCCGCCGACAGCGACGACCCCGCCAGCTCCTCCGCCTTCGCGCCCGCTGGCGCGGTGACGAGCGCGAAGACATGCACCGTGCAAAGCATCATGAACAGCAGCCACAGCGGCGACGACACGTAGCCCATCACGCCCATGAGCAGGTGGAAGCGGTTCGCCGGACGAAACCCCCGCGCCGTCAGGAGCCACGCATGCTGCAGGTTGCCCTGGCACCACCGCCGGTCGCGCTTGGCCGAGTCGATCAGCGTCGGCGGTCCCTCCTCGTAGGTGCCGTCGATGTCGCCCGCGAGCCACACGCCCCACCCGGCCCGGCGCATCAGCGCGGCCTCGACGAAGTCATGCGACAGGATCCGGCCTCCGAACGGCTCGCTCCCCGGCAGGTCCGGCAGCGCGCAATGGTCGATGAAGGGCTGCACGCGCACGACGGCATTGTGGCCCCAGTAATTGCCCTCGTGCTGCTGCCAGTAGTTCAATCCCGCGAGGAACAGCGGCCCGTAGAGCCGGCTCGCGAATGACTGCAGGCGCGCGTACAGCGTCTCGCCGTTCACGATCCGCGGCGCCGTCTGGATGATGCCGACGTTCGGATTTCGCTCCATCAGCGCCACGAGCTGCACCAGAGCCTTGCCGGTCATGATCGAGTCCGCATCCAGCACGATCATGTAGCGGTAACGCCGGCCCCACCGGCGCAGGAAGTCCGCGACGTTGCCCGCCTTCTTGTTGATCGACTGGCGCCGCTTGCGATAGAAAATTTTCCCGAAGCCGCCGACCTGCTTGCACAGCTCCAGCCAGGCCACTTCCTCCTGGATCCACTGGTTGGGCTGGTTCGAATCGCTCAGCACGAAGAAGTCGAAGTGCTCGATCTTCCGCGTTTCCTGCAGCGACCGGTAGACGACGCGCAGGCCCTCGAACACGCGGCTCACGTCCTCGTTGAAGACGGGCATCACGACCGCGGTCGACGCGAGCGGACCGTCCTCCCCCGGAGGCAGCATGCGCGTGATGCGCGAGCTGTCGCCGCCGCGGTTCACCACGTAGAAGCCGACGAACGCGGTGCAAAACCCCGCCGCGACGTGCGCGAACAGGATCACGAACAAACCCAGCAGCGCGATCTCCACTCCGCTCAGCCCGCCGCGCCAGAGCAGGTCCGCCATGAACCACGTCGCGAGCGCCGTCAGCCCGAAGATCGACGTGAAGAACAACAGCCGCCGGCGGCCGAGCCGGCGCGCGTCCATCGCGTCGGTGAGATACAGCCGTCCACCGGGAGCCGCCGCCCGCGGCTTCGCGTCAGCGCGTGACATAGAAAATTCCCGCCAGCGCCCCGGCGAACACGAGCCACAGCACCGCGGCGCGCAGGAGCGGCCAGCGCTCGATGCGCTCGAACGTTTCTCCCGCGACCTCCGGGATGGGGCCGAGATCGATCGGCCGCGGCACCATGCTCGACACCGCCATGTCGGGTCCGCCCTGGATGACGCCGGCGCGCAGCGCCGCCCCGAACTCCGGCGGGACCTCGCGGTGGTCGAGAAATGCGTAAGGCCACCGCTGCGGCCCGTCGCTCAACAACAATCCCAGCCGGCCATCCACCGCGATCCGTTCGTGCGGCTGCCCGCGCACCTCCAGCACCTCCGCGAACCACTGGTCCATCATCGCCTCGGTCTCCTCCGCCGCGAGCACCGTCGGGCTGCGCGCGGGCTCCGCCTCGTGCCGCGCCGCCGCCCGCGCCAGCACCTGCTGGATCAGCCGGCTTTGATGGAGCCGGTTGTGGATGCGGTGCGCGCGCAGGTAGTCCTCGACGCGGACGTAAGCGGCGTTCCATTCGTCCATCGTGCCGGTGCGCGGACGAAACTCATGCGCCTCGCCCGCGGCCGCGAGCCGGCCGGGGTCACGCTCCGGGGTGATTGCCGCGTTCATGGCTGCCACAGATAGGACCAGGTCTCCGACAGCGCATCCCGCGCCCCGCGCATATAGCAACGCAGCTCGACCGGCCGGCCGGAGCCATCGGGGCGCACGGTGAACGCGAGCCGCCAGGTGCCGTTGAAGGGATTCTTCTGCAGCGTCGCATGGTGCAGCGCCGCTCCCGCCCCCACCGTCACGACCGGCTCCACTTTGGTCTCCGCCGGCAGTGCCTCGATCGACCGGCCCTCGAAGTCGACCACGAAGCGCTCGAAGCCCGGCTCATACGCGGCGGACTTGCCGTGCCGCGTGGCGCGCACGACGCCGGCCGGCGGCCGCAAGCTGTCGAGCGACCAGTGCAGGCGGTATTCGACCTCGATCGGTTCGCCCGGCGCCGGGAGCTTCTCCGGCACCCAGAACGCCACGATGTTGTCGTCGAACTCCGTGGTGGTCGGAATCTCCACCAGCCGCACGCTGCCGCGGCCCCAGCGGCCCACCGGCTCCACCCAGGCCGAGGGCCGGGCATGATAGCGGGCCTCGAGGTCCTGGTAGCTCTCGAAATCGCGATCGCGCTGGAGCAAGCCAAACGCCCGCGGGTTCTCGTCCGCGAACGCCGCCACCCGCACGTGCGCGGGGTTCACCAGCGGCCGCCAGATCCATTCGCCCGCGCCCGTGTGCAGCACGAGTCCATCGGAGTCGTGCACTTCCGGCCGGAAATCGCGGGCCACCGTGGAGTTTTCCGCGTGCCAGAACATGCTGGTCAACGGCGCCACGCCGAAGACCGCCGGGTTGCGCCGCGTAAAGAGCACCGCCCGGACGTGCGTCACGGTGGTGCGGCCCGGCGAGATGGCGATGCGATAGGCGCCCGTGACGCTCTCGCTGTCGAGCAGCGCGTAGACGTTCATCGCGGTCGCGTCCTTTTCCGGGCGTTCGAGCCAGAACTCGGTGAACAGCGGAAACTCCTCCGGCCCGGGTTCGGCCGTGTTCACCGCCAGCCCCCGCGCGGAAAGGCCGTAGGCCGTGCCCTCCGCCAGGAAGCGGAAATAACTCGCGCCGGCGAACGAGCCGATTTCGAGGTGCGGCGTGCCCGGACCGGCAAACGGATACATCAGACGGAATCCCGCGAAGCCCAGGTCGTCCGGCACCGCTCCGCTGCGCACGCTGCGATACTGAAAATACTCGCGACGGAACGGAATCGGCCGGTCCCGGCCATCGAACGCCTCGTGCAGGTGGACGGTCTTGTCGAAGAGAAATCCCGGGTGCAGGAACTGCACCTGGAACGAGCGGGCGTCCGGCCGCCAGAGCGACTCGCGCCCGTCGAACTCGATCCGGCGGAGGTCGTCGTAGGTGAGTTGCCGCAACCAGCCCGGCACTTCTCCCGCCGGTTTGGCGTAGGGCCGGGTCGCGAGGTCCCGCGCCCGCTCCCGCAGCCGGTCGAAATCGAACCGGACCTCCGCTGCGCCCGCCGCCGCCACCACGACCAGCACTGCCAGCCATCGCGCGCGCTTCATTTTTCGAGAAAGTAGCCGCGTTGCTTGTCCGAGACCGGCAGTGCGGCGCGCTCCATGACCTTCAGCAGGTCCTCCCAGATCATCCGCTTGGACCGATTGGACTGGTTGCGCAGGATATAGCTCGGATGGTACGTGATCATGAGGGGCCGGCCGGCGAAGCTGTGCCAGCGGCCGCGCACCTCACCGAGCGCCTTGAATGCGCCGAAGCCGAGGAGGCCCTGCGCCGCCGTCGAGCCGAGGGCCACGAGCACCTCGGGCGCCACGACGTCAATCTGCGCCCGGAGGTAGGGAAGGCAGTACCGCATCTCGTCCTCGGAGGGCGGCCGGTTGCCCACCTGCTCGCGCCCCTCCACGGTCGGAAGCTGCGGCCGCCAGTTCATGATGTTGCCGATGTACACGTCGGCGCGCTTGAGTCCCATGGCTTGTATCATGCGTGTCAGCAACTGACCCGCGGGACCGACAAAGGGTTCACCCTGGAGTTCCTCTTCCGCCCCCGGCGCCTCGCCGACGAACATGATTCGCGCGTCCAGCGAGCCCACGCCCAGCACCACTTTCTTGCCCGGGCGCACGTTGGCCCGGCAATGCGGGTCGTTGACCACGCGCTCGAGCAGCGCCGCCCAGCGCGCGGCCTTGTCACCCCCGGGCAGCACGACCTCCGGCGCCGGCGGCAGGCCGGGCGACGAGCCGGCGACGGGGGTAGCGGGCCCGGCCTCCCGGGGCGGAGGGGACCACGCCGGCGCCGCCTCGCGCGCGGGCGCCACCGGCACCGGCCCGGCCGTGGAAATCGCTCCTCGAGCGACGGCGACCGGACCCGCTTTCACGACCCGGCGCAGGGCGGCGAGCGATTCATCGGAGACGGAAACCGTCTTCATTCCGGCTCCCTTGAGCCGGCGCAATTCTTCCGCCAGGGCCTGGAGGGCGTGCCGCATCGCGTCAGGTCGTGCGGGTCGAGAGCAGTTTCTCGACATGCTTGCCCAGCAGGTCGAACTCGAGGTTCACGCGGTCGCCCGGCCGTTTCTCCCGCAGGTTCGTGACTGCGATCGTGTGCGGGATGATCCAGACTGCGAGCGTGCGGGCGGTGACCTCGGCGAGCGTGAGCGAAATGCCGTCGATCGCGATGCTGCCCTTGTGCACGACGTGGCGGCCGTACTCCTCCGGGAAGCGCACCCGCAGGAAATGATCCTTGCCGCGCGCCTCGAAAACCTCGACCTCGCCGACCGCGTCGATGTGCCCCGTGACGAAATGGCCCCCGACCTTGCCGCCGAAGCGCAGGCTGCGCTCGAGGTTGACCAGGGCGCCGGGCCGCAGGGTCGCAAAATGAGTGAGCCGCCGCGTCTCCTCCAACACGTCGAAACGAAACGAGGTGGCGTCGAACGCGGCCGCCGTGAGGCAGCAGCCGTCGACCGCGATGCTGTCGCCGGCCGCCAGGTCCGCGAGGGTCGCCTGGGCGGCGACAGCGAGGCTCCACGCCTCCGCGCGCGGCTCGAACGCGAGCACCCTGCCTGTTTCCTCGACGATGCCGGTGAACATGTGTGTCGGCCCGAGCAAACCGCCTTTTGCCGGCCCGCCAAGCTGCAAACGGGCATCGCCGCGGGCAGGCTGAATACCTCGACGGGGAAGACCGTCGCACTGGACTATGACCGCGCCGCAACTCATCGTGCCGCCCGTTGTCCGAGCTCCCCCGTGTCCGACGCGACTGAAATCACTCCCGAAGCCGAGCGGGACCTCATCCAGCAGGCCCAGGCAGGCGGCGAGGAGGCCTTCGGGACGCTCATGCGGCTCCATTACGAACCTGTCTTCCGACACGTGTGCGCGATGCTCCGGGACGAGCACAGCGCGCGGGATGTCTGCCAGGAGATCTGGCTCACGGTCTGGAAGAACCTCGGCACGTTTCGCGGCGAGGCAAAGTTTTCCACCTGGGTGCACCCGATCGCCACGCGCCGCGCCATCGATCACCTGCGCAGCCGGAAGCGGTGGTTCAGCCGCTTCATCCCGTTCCGCACCGACACCGACGGCACGAGCGACGAGGCCGCCGGCGGAGACCGCGTCGAGGCCGCTCCCGAGGCTTCGGACGCCAGCGATCCCCGCCAGGCGCTGGAACGGCGCGAAGGAGACGCGCGCTTTGAGCGTGCGATCAACTCCCTGCCGCCCAAGCATCGCGTGGTGCTCGCGTTGCGTGAGATCCAGGGACTTTCATACGAAGAAATCGCCGCCCAGACCGGCCTTGCCCGGGGCACGGTCATGTCGCGCCTGTTCCACGCCCGGCGCATGCTGGTGCAAAAATTAGGAGATCAGCCATGAGACTCGTTCCCTTCGCCCTCGTCGTCGCGGCCGCCCTGGCGGCATTCGCGACCCGACTCCCCGCCGCAGACAACGCCACGGTCCGCGCCATCCTCATCAACGCCACCAATCTCAAGCGCGAGGCCGACCCGAAGCTGGCCCCTTACGAGGCCGAACTGCAGCGCAACCTGCCGCTGAGCTCGTTCCGGTACGTCGGGGAAGGGGCCGCCGCCATCTCCGCCGGAGGGCGCGCGACCGTCACCCTCGCCGGTGGACACCGGCTCGAGCTTGAAGGCGAACGCAGCGGGGGCCGCGGCATCCGCCTGAAGGTCCAATGGCTCAGCGGTCGCGCCGTCGTCATGAACACGGTGCTCACGCTTCAATCCGGCGTTCCCGCCGTGCTCGGCCGGCGGCCGAGCAATGACAGGGAAACGCCTATCATCCTGTTGATTGCGCGATGAAATCAGCGGTGGAGAATTGCGGTGAATAAGGGAACGAAGCCGGGCGTCGAAGAGGCAGCTCAACTCACTCGTTCACCATGAAGACCTCGACCTTCGCCCTGCTTGCCGCCGCCGCGACCCTCGCCGTCGCCTCAGCCCGGGCCGACACCCGGTTCAGCATTGGAGTGAATATCGGCACCCCCGTTTACCGGCCCGCACCGCCCGTCGTCGCCTACGCCCCTCCGACCGCATGCCCGCCCGCACCCGTCGTGGTCGCGCCGGCCCGCGGTTACTGGAAGGACGTGGTGGTGAAGACCTGGGTGCCGGAGCGCTGGATCGTCCGGCACGATCGCTGGGGCCGGCCGGCCCGCACCTGCGAGCCCGGTTACTACACCTATCGCACGGACCGGGTCTGGGTCGAAACGCCTCACGGCTCCCGCGCCTATGCCTATGGTTACGACGGCCGCGATGGCTGGAGGCGTTGAAATACGCCCGGCTTTCCTCGCCCATGAACTGCCGTGAGGCCCAGGACCAAATCCTCTCCGGACGCGAGCCGTCACCGGGCGACTCGTCGACGGGCGCGCTCGCGCAGCACCTGGCGACCTGCGCGGGTTGCCGGCGGATGCAGGCGGACCTGACGGCGGCCCTGGCCTCCTGGAGACGTGAAGCGGCGGTAGTCCGCGTCCCGGATGCAGAGCGGGAATGGCACGCCGTGCGCCGGCGGATTCGCCAGGGTGCGACGGAGTCGCCGCGCTGGAGCCGGTCGCTCCTCGCCTGGATTGCAGTGCCGCTGGGGGCCGCCGCCGCGCTCGCCTTCGCCTTCTTCGTCGAACCTGCGCCGACGTTTGCCGCCGAACAAATCGCGCACGTCGACGCCGTCGAGGCACCCGGCAACAACGCCTCGACGATGGTCTTCGTCGACGACCAGAGCGGCTGGCTGATCGTCTGGGCCAGCGATGCCAGCCCGGCCGGCGACTAGGACAAAATGAGTGATCGTGTTGCCGATTGCCCGGAACGCCCGGCGCAAACTTTGGACAGGATGTCCAGGATTCAAAGGATGGAAGGATCGGGCCTTCGCACCCAGTAAGCGGATCAACGCCCTCCTTGGGCTTTCATCCTGCTTATCCTGTTCATCCTGTCTCCACTCCGCTCCCGGCGCAATCGGCAGGTAATCGCGGAGTCGGCGCGGCCATCGCTCCGGCCTTGGCGTCAGAGCAAAATCACGATCGTGCAGCCGAATCCTCGAAGGGCACGGCTCCGTCTGCGCCGCGGCTGCGCACAACGCAGCCCGCCCAACGGGGCCATGCCTGCTCGAAACCGCGGGAGCGGCCGGCCCAACCCGGCGCCGTCTGCCGGCCGGTCCCCGACTTTTCGCGCGGCGTCACTTCAGCTTCACGCGCAGCACCGCGGTCTCGCCACCGCGGGCCACCAGCAGGACGAACTCGGCGCGCGCCTCGTCCTTCTCGATCCCCGCCAACCGCGCCACCGCGTCCGCGAACGTCCGCACTTCGACGCCGTCGATCTCGCGAATCCAGTCGTCCTGCCTCAGACCCGCCACGGCCGCCGGCCCGCTGGGCTTGGCATGATGCGCCACGACGCCCGCGACGTCCGCGACCTTCACGCGGCGCTCGACGGCGTCGCCGTACACGAACTCGCGCACCGTCACCCCGATGCGGTCGAAGTGTTTGCGCTCGGCCTCGCGCATCAGCTTCGGCTCTTCGCCCAGGACGGTGGCGATCTCCAGCCGGTCGCGGCCGCGCAGCACCGTCAGCGTGAGCCGGTCGCCCGGCGCGCGGCGCTCGATTTCCCGCTCGATGAACCGCACCACGACCCGGTCCGGCCGCAGCGGCGGCAGCGGCCGGCCATCAAGCGCCAGCAGGATGTCGCGGGCCCGGAGACCGGCCTTTTCCGCCGGACTGCCCTCGAGCACCTCGCTCACCACCACGCCCGCCTGCGCCGAAAGCTCGAGGTACTTCGCCCCCTCTCGGTCCATCGGCTCGAGGCCATACGCGCCCAGCCAGGCGAGCGGACGCCCGGACGGGCTCCGTGGCCGTCGATCGAGGTGGGGCAGGACTTCACCCGCGAGCAGGAACGTGCTGCTCTCCTCGACGTTGATCAGCATCACCGGCGTCGGCCGGCCGGTGCGGGTGATCTGCAGGAACGTCTGGCCGCCGGAAGGCCCCGCGACGCCCACGAGGTCGCCGGCGCGATCGAATACCGGCAGGCCCGGCGCCGCGACTTCCTGCTGCGCAATTCCGGTCCGCTGCGGCAGCGACTGGATCAGCGCCAGGTGGCTCTGCAGGATGTAAGGCATGAAGTCCTCGTCCTTCGGACGCAGCCCGATGCCCCAGACGAAATCCGCCAGCGCCACCGCACGGCCGTCGCCCGACGCCGCAAACGCCGTGACCGGCACGAGCGCCGCCCGCGCTTCCGCCGCCACCCGCAGGTAATGCCAGCCGGTGAACGCCTCCTGCCCGAGGTACTCCCCGGCCACGCCAGTGGGGTCGCCCGCGCGGTATACCTTGAAATCCTTCAACTGCCACACGGGCGTGCGCGGGTCGATGGCGCCGGAAGGCAGGATGACGGTGCCCTCGCGATCGATGACCGTGCCCATGGCGGCGGACGGCTGCCGCGCCACTTCCGTCTCGACGACATACTCCACCGCCACGACCGACTTCACCCGCTCCGCCCACAGGGTGGGCAGATCGTCCGCGGCCGCCGCCGACAGCAGAGTCAGGAAAAGCAGGAGCGGGCGGAGCAGGGTGCACCTCATGGCTTGAGCAGGAAGAGGGACACGCGGCGGTTGCGCTCGGTTTCGAGCAGCATCGGCGCCGGCTTCGCCTCGTACGCGGCGTGCGCCGACTTCAGCACCTCGAGCGACCCGATCGGGTCCTGGTTGATCTTGGTGATCACGTCGCCCCGCGTGATCCCCGCGCTCTCGGCGGGGAACCCCGGCTGCACGCCGATCACGACCACGCCGGTAGTGTCGTCGAGCTGGTTTTCGCGGGCGTAGGCGCGCGACACCTTCCGCACGCTGAGGCCCCAGCGCTCGAAGGCCCACTCCTCCCCCACCCGGCTTTCGAGCTTCTCGGTCACCACGGTGAACGGGCGCGTCTCGCTGCCACGCTTGACCACGAGGGCGAGGCTCGAGCCGACCGGCTGGCCCGCAATCTGGTGCTGGATCGGCGGCAACTGCTCGGGGAACCGGCCGTCGACCTTCGCCCCGTTGAGCGAAAGCACGATGTCGCCGGGCCGCAGACCCGCGCGCGCCGCGGGCGAACCGGGATCGACGCTGTTCACCAGCACCCCGGTGTTGAGTTCGAGCGCGTAGAAGTTTTCCAGATCCTGCAGCGCGCCGGGCACGAGGCCGACGTAGCTGCGCACGATCGCGCCGTCGCGCACCAGCTTTTCCATCACCTCCCGCGCGGTGGCCGAGGGAATCGCGAAGCCGAGGTTGTTCGCGCCCATGTAGCCGCGCGACGAGATGCCGATCACGCGGCCGTCGTCGGTGACGAGCGGCCCGCCGGAGTTGCCCGGGTTGATCGCGGCGTCCGTCTGGAGCCACGTGTTGAACGTGCCGGTCTCGTAGCCGCCGATGCCGCGCGTGTCCTCGAAGTAGCGGTTCGTGTTGGAGACGATGCCGCGGGTCACGGTGCGCGTGAGGCCGTGCGGCGTGCCCACCGCGAACACCACCTGGCCCGGGAAGAGCTTCCGGCTGTCGCCGAACTGCGCGTGCGCGAGCTTGAAGCCGCGCCGCTGCACCTCGGCGAGGTCCAGCCGCAGCACGGCGAGGTCGGTCCAGTGGTCCCAGCCGACGAGGCGGGCGCCGACGCGCTCCAGGTTGGAGAGCGTGACGTTGATCTCCACCGCCCGCGGGCTGACGACATGCGCGTTGGTCAGCACCACGCCGTCGGCCGTGAGGATCACGCCCGAGCCGATGCTCGCGGCGTAGCGGCGGGTGCCGCCTTCGAACGCCACCTCGCGCACGTCGATCCGCACCACGGCCTCGAGCAGCCGGTTGAAGCCGCGGCTCATCGCGGCGCCGGCCGGGGAGACCGTGGAAAACCATGCGCCTGCCACGAGGAGCGGAACGAGCCAGCGTCCGAAACCACGCCGGCCCGGCCCCTGCTCCGTGCTCCCTCCTCCAGCGTACAGCGCAAGCATTGACCGGGCGGGGAAAGGTTTCACTGTGGCGGGTTCACACGATGGCTACCAAGTGCATTGACTACAACTTCCATGAGATAGAGCCGCACTGGCAATCCTTCTGGGAGCACAATGGCTCGTTCCGCGCCTCGAACCAGTCGTCGCAGCCGAAATTCTACGTGCTCGACATGTTTCCCTACCCGTCGGGTGCGGGTCTGCACATCGGCCATCCGGAAGGCTACACCGCCACCGACATTCTCGCCCGCTACAAGCGCGCCCGGGGTTTCAACGTGCTGCATCCGATCGGCTGGGACGCCTTCGGCCTGCCCGCCGAGCAGCACGCGGTGAAGACCGGCACCCACCCGGCCTCGAACACGCAGAACAACATCGTCAATTTCAAGCGGCAGATCAAGGCGCTCGGGTTTTCCTACGACTGGGACCGGGAGATCGACACGACCGATCCGAAGTATTTCCGTTGGACGCAGTGGATCTTCCTCCAGCTCTTCCGCCGCGGCCTCGCGTACGTCGACGAGCGCCCCGTGTGGTGGTGCCCGGAGCTGCGCACGGTGCTGGCCAACGAGGAAGTCGTCGATGGCAAGAGCGAGGTGGGGGGCTTCCCCGTGGAGCGACGGAACCTGCGCCAGTGGGTGCTGCGCATCACGGCGTATGCCGAGCGGCTGCTGGCCGATCTGAAGGAGGTCGACTGGCCCGAATCCACGAAACGGATGCAGGAGGCCTGGATCGGTCGCAGCGAGGGCGCGGAGATTCTCTTCGACCTCGAGAACCGGGCGCTCGGTCCGTTGAAGATCTTCACCACGCGGCCCGACACGCTCTTCGGCTGCACCTACATGGTGCTCGCGCCGGAGCACCCGCTCGTCGACGCCCTGACGGCGCCCGAACATCGCGCCGACGTCGAAGCCTACCGCAGGAAGGCCGCGGCGAAGAGCGACCTCGAACGTACTGACCTCGCGAAGGAAAAGTCCGGCGTCTTCAGCGGCGCCTACGCGCTCAACCCGGTCAACGGCCAGCGCGTGCCGATCTGGGTCGCCGACTACGTGCTCATGGGCTACGGCACGGGCGCGATCATGGCCGTCCCCGCGCACGACGAGCGCGACTTCGAGTTCGCGACGCAGTTCAAGCTGCCGATCGTGCAGGTGATTTCCTCCGGCAGCGGCGAGACGAAGCTTCCGCACGTCGGCGATGGCGCCCTGGTCAACTCGCCCGGCTACGACGGCCTGCCCTGGCCGGAGGCGAAACGCAAGATCACCGCCGACCTCGCCGCCCGGGGCGTGGGCAAGGCGACCGTGAATTACAAGCTGCGCGACTGGCTGTTCTCGCGTCAGCGCTACTGGGGCGAGCCCTTTCCGATCGTCTGGGTCAGCGCCGCCGACTACGCGAAGGCAAGAGCGCTTCGCGGCCAGGACCTTCCGGCCGAGCCGGTGACGTTCAAGGACCAGGGCGCCGTCCATTACGCGCTGCCCCTTCCCGCCGGCGCCCTGCCGCTGGAGCTGCCCAACGTGCAATCCTACCTGCCGAGCGGCACCGGTGAGAGCCCGCTCGCCAACGAAACCGCCTGGCTGGAAATCTGGTTCAACGTCACCACCGGCGCGGCCGTGCCCGCCTCGCAGCCGCTCCCCGCCGGCGACGGCTGGGTGCGCGGTCGCCGCGAGACGAATACGATGCCGCAGTGGGCCGGCTCGTGCTGGTACTACCTGCGCTTCCTCGATCCGAAGAACGCCGACGCCCTCGCCTCGCCCGAGGCGCTGCGTTACTGGGGCACGCCCGACCTGTACGTCGGCGGCGCCGAACACGCCGTGCTGCACCTGCTCTACGCGCGCTTCTGGCACAAGGTGCTGTTCGACCTCGGCGTCGTACCGCAGGGCGAACCCTTCAAGAAGCTCTTCCACCAGGGCATCATCCTCGGCGAGGACGGAGAGAAGATGTCGAAGAGCCGCGGCAACGTGGTGAATCCCGACACGATCATCGAGTCGCACGGCACCGACACGCTGCGCCTGTACCTGATGTTCCTCGGCCCGCTCGAGGCGATGAAACCGTGGAATCCTCGGGGCATCGAAGGCGTGCACCGTTTCCTGCAGAAGGTCTGGCGCGAGCTGATCGGCGCCGACGGGCAGGTGAATCCGAAGGTGTCGGACTCCGCCGCCGATCCCGCCGAGCTGACCAAGCTGCTGCACGAGACGATCAGGAAGGTCGGCGATGACATCGAAGGGCTGCGGTTCAACACCGCGATCTCGCAGATGATGATCTTCGCCAACGCGCTCCAGAAGGCGCCCGCGGTCAGCACCGCTACGGCCCGGGCCTTCCTGCAACTGCTCGCGCCGTTCTCGCCGCACATCGCGGAGGAGCTGTGGAGCCGGCTCGGCGGCAGCGGGTCGGTCATGGCCGCCCCCTGGCCGGCGTACGACGCCGCGCGCCTGACGGCGACCGAGGTGAAGCTCGTCTTCCAGGTCAACGGCAAGCACCGCGGCGACCAGCTCGTTCCCGTCGGCACCACGCAGGACGACGCGCTGGCGCTCGCCCGCGCCAATCCCAAGGTCGCCCCGCACCTCGAGGGCAGGGCCGTGAAACGCGTCGTGTTCGTGCCGGGCAAGATCCTCAACATCGTCGTGGAGTAGCGGATACCGCGCCGCCGCCATGCCGATTTCCGCGTTCCTCCCTGCCGGCTTCGACGCGCGGCGCCCGCTGGTCCTCATCGCGGGCCAGGGCGTCTATCCGATCCTCGTCGCGGCGGCGGTGCGCGCGGCCGGAGTACCGCTGCGCCTCGTGGCCTTCGAGGAGGAGACGCGGCCGGAGCTGCTGGCCTCGTTCACGCCGGAGCATCACCGCCTCCTCAAGGTGGGACAGCTTGGCCGGATGCTCGACGCGCTGCGCGATTTCGGGGCCGGGAGCGCGCTCATGGCCGGACAGATCACCCCGCGCCGCCTTTTCCGGGGCCTGCATCCGGACTTCAAGGCCACCCGCATCCTGCTCGGCCTGAAGCGCCGGAACGCCGAGACGATCTTCGGGGCCATTGCCCGCGAGATCGAGGAGCTCGGCGTCACGCTGCTCGACGCCCGCTCGTTCCTCGACGACCAGCTCGCCAATGAGGGCTGCATGACCGGTCGCAAGTTTCCCATCGAGCGCGACTACCTTGACCATGGCATCCAGATCGCGCGGGAGTGCGCCCGCCTCGACATCGGCCAGGGCTGCGTTGTCCGCAAGGGCACGGTGCTGGCGGTCGAAGCCTTCGAGGGCACCGACGAGATGCTGCGCCGCGCCGGCGGCTTCAAGACGGACGAGGCGTTGTTCGTGAAGACCGTGAAAACCCGCCAGGACTGGCGGTTCGACGTGCCCTGCTTCGGGCTGAGAACGCTGGAGACCATGCGCGAGGCGAACATCGCCTGCGCCGCGCTGGAAGCGCGGAAGGTGATCATGCTGGAGAAGCCCGCCGTCCTCGAGCAGGCGCGCGCCTGGGGCATCAGCCTGCTGGGTTTCAATTGATCGGCGGCGCCCGCGCACGGGTCCCCACTTGCACCGCATCCCGGATGGGTGCACTGTGGGTCATCGCCATGCAAAACGACGTCGTCCTCGTCACGATCAAGGGGGTCATGCCCACGGCCAACGGCTGTGCCGTCTTCCTGGGCAACGAGGAGAAGACGTTCGTCATCTATGTGGATCACTTTGTCGGCAACGCCATCCAGATGACGTTGAGCGGAGTGAAGAAGGACCGGCCGCTCACCCATGACCTGATCGGCAGCCTGCTGCTCGGGCTTGGCGCGCAGCTCGACCACGTCGTGGTGAACGACGCCCGCGAGGGCACGTTCTTCGCGCGCATCCTGCTGCGAATGGAAAACGAGCTGGGCAAGAAGATCGTCGAGCTCGACGCCCGGCCGAGCGACTCGATCGTGCTCGCCCTGCAGCACAAGCGGCCGATCCACGTCGCCCGCTCGGTCTTCGACTCGGTGGAGGACATGACGGAGATCCTCGAGCGCGTGCTGAAGCAGCAGGCCGAGCAGGCGGACGAAGAAGAGTCGACCTGACCGGAGCATGCGCGCCGCCGCCCCGCGTCCCTCGCTCCCCTCGGGCCAGCAGCCCGGCGGGCCGCTCACCGCGCTCGCCCCGATGCAGGACGTGACGGACCTGGCTTTCATGCGGGTCATCGCGCACTACGGCGCGCCCGACTACTTCTTCACCGAGTTCCTGCGCGTGCATGCGCAATCGCGGCCCGAGAAGCACATCCTGCGCTCGATCGACGAGAACACCACGGGCCGCCCGGTCTTCGCGCAGCTCATCGGCGAGGATCTCGGCCATCTCGCCCGCACCGTCGACGAACTGCTGCGCCATCCGATCGCCGGCATCGACCTCAACCTCGGCTGCCCCGCGCCCAAGGTCTACAAGAAGAACGTCGGCGGCGGCCTGCTGCGCGAGCCGGACCAGGTGGACCGCATCCTCGGCCATCTGCGCGCCGCGGTTCCCGGCCTGTTCACCGTGAAGATGCGCATCGGCTTCGACGATACGACGCACTTCGACCGGCTGCTCGACGTGGTCAACGCCCACGACGTCGACCTGTTGAGCGTGCACGGCCGCACCGTGAAGGAGATGTACCGGAGCGAGGTGCACTATGACGCGATTGCGCACGCCGTCGCCCGCGCGCGCTGCCCGGTGCTCGCCAACGGCAACGTCACCTCCGCTCCGCGCGCCGCCGCGATCCTCCGCCAGACCGGCGCCGCCGGCGTGATGATCGGCCGCCACGCCATCCGCAATCCCTGGATCTTCCGCCAGTGCCGGGAAGCGTTTGCCGGCCGGCCCGTGCCCGTCATATCGCTCGGCGACGTGCGCGAGTACGTCGACCGGCTTTTTCACGCCACCCGCCCGGCCGACCTGCCCGAGCGGCTGCACGTGAACAAAATGAAGAAGTACCTGAACTTCGTCGGCCAGGGCGTCGATCCGACCGGCGCGTTCCTGCACGACATGCGGCGGACGGAAACGCAGGCGGAACTCTTCGCCGTCTGCGACCGCCACCTGCTCGCCGAGCCGGGGCGTGCCTTCTCGTCCGAGCCCTACCCGGGCGTCATCGCCCGGCCCAATTGCGAGACGCCGGCCGCCGAGGCGGCCGACGGCTGCTCGCTCGAGACCGTGACGGCCTAGAAAGTAGTCTGTAGCCCCCAACCAAAACGCAAAGTCCCAAAGGGACGCGAAGTCTCGCTCTGTTTCCCCTCGCGAGTCTTTGCTTTTCTTTGCGTCTTTGCGTTTTCGATCCCGCTCTGAGCGGGACTCATGCCCCTGCGGTGGAGACGCCTGTCCCCAGGCGGCTGACGTGCGACGGACCGTTCCGCAGCGGCTTGAGGACAAGCCGCTCCACCGTTCGGTCCGGCCGTCTTCGTGGCTGGTCTGAAGGAGAACCGCATGAGGCTGAGCGCCCACGTTACTTGAGGCGCGCTTGCAGCTCGAAGGGCGCCGTTCCGTCAGCCCCGCGGCTGCGCACCGAGCGCAGCCCCCGGTCAGGACTTACTCGATTCCCAGCGCCTTCCGGCCGGTCTCCGAGATCATCTGCGGGGTCCACTGCGGATCCCAGACGATGTGCACCTTCGCCTGCTCCACCGACGGCAGCGCGGCGATCTTCCGGCGCGCATCCTCGGCGATCACCGGCCCCATGCCGCAGCCGGGCGCGGTGAGCGTCATCTTGACTTCGAGCGATTTTCCACCCGCCGGTGTTTCCTCGACCGCGAGGTCATAGATCAGCCCGAGGTCGACGATGTTGACCGGAATCTCCGGATCGAAGCACGTCTTCAGGGCGTCCCACACCGCCTGCTCGCTGAAGGCGTCCGGCGCCGGGCCGGCCGCGGCCGCCGCCGGCACGTAACCGGCAAGGGCGTCCGCGTCCTCCGCCGCGATCCGAAACAGGCCGCGGTCGGTGCGAACCGTGACGTTGCCGCCGAGGGTCTGGACAATGAAGACCTCCGTCCCCGACGGAAGCGTCTGCCCGTCTCCGGCGGGAATCGCCGTCGCGGCGACCGCGCGGGTCAGTTGCGTGGTGGTGGATGTGGACATGGAAAGAGAGGCGAAGCGCCCGCCGTCACCGCACGTCGAGCCGGTAAGGCAGCCGGGCGTAAATTCCCTGGGGATCGTTGAACGCGCGCAACGTTTGCAGTTCCGCCTCGATCCGCGCCGCAATGCGGCCGACGAGCGAGTGCGAACTGGCGTACCGGGGCGTCACCCCTTCGAGGTACTCCTGGATGACCTCGATGAGCTCCTTCTGCCGCGGCACCTCGAGCAACCGGTAGTTGCCGCCCAGGCCGGCCTTTTCCGCCGCGTGCGCGATGGCGGCGTCGAGGCCGCCGAGTTCGTCGACCAGGCCGACGGCCAGGGCGTCGGTGCCCGACCACACGCGGCCCTGCGCGATCTCCTCGACGCGTTGCGGGGTCAGGTTGCGGCCCTCCGCGACCTTGGCCACGAACTCGCCGTAGATCCAGTCGATCATCCGCTGCAGCACCGCGATTTCCTCCGGCGTCTTCGGCCGCGAGATCGTCAGGGCGTCGGCAAATTTGCCGGTCTTCACGCTGTCGAACGTGATCCCGAGGTCGTTCGCCATCTTCTTGACGTCGAACTGCAGCCCGAAGACGCCGATCGAGCCCGTGATCGTGTTCGCCTCCGCGAAGATCCGGTCGCCGTACGCCGCGATCCAGTAGCCGCCCGAGGCCGCATAGGTTCCCATGGAAACCACGATGGGCTTCACCTGTTTCATCAGTCGCACCTCGCGCTGGATTGCCTCCGACGCCATCGCGCTGCCGCCCGGGCTGTTCACCCGGAGCACCACCGCCTTCACATTCTCGTCGTGGCGCAGCTTGCGCAGCTCACGCGAAAAACGGGATCCACCGACCTGGTCGTCATCGCCCTCGCCGTCCACGATTTCGCCCTCCGCGTAGACCACCGCCACCCGGCCGGAGCGCGCATTGCCGGCCGCCGGTGCGTCGGCCGCCGGCGCGTCGGCGACGTCCTTCGCCACCGCCGCGTAATCCTCCAGCGTGATCTGCTTGAACGACTCCTTGGAGCCCGCGCGACCGGTCCGGGCCTTGAGGGCATCGAAGATCTCGTCGCGGTAAGCCAGCCGGTCCACCAGGCCCTGCTCCTTGGCGATGCGCGCCATGATGAGCCCCTCGGCATCGACCGTGGCCTGGAGTTGCGCGGGCGTCACGTTGCGCGAGCGGCCGATGTCGGCCAGCATCCCGCTCCAGATGTCGCCGAGCAGCTTCTGGACCTCCTCGCGATTTTCCGGACTCATCTCGCGCCGGGTGAACGGTTCCACCGCCGACTTGTATTTCCCGACGCGCGTCACCTGCACGTTGATGCCGAAGCGTTCGAAGGCCCCGGCGAAGAACATCGGCTCGGACGCAAGCCCGGGCATGAAGACCAGGCCGTAGGGATCGATCGCGAGTTCGGACGCGGTCGAGGCGAGGTAGTAACTCTTGGTCGTCGCCTGCGTGAGGTAGCCGACGAGCGGCTTGCCGGACTCGCGGAAGGCCTCCAGCGCGCCCCGCACTTCCTTGAGCGCGGCATATCCTGAGCCGAACGCCGCGGGGTTGAGGTCGCCGGTGATGAAGACCCCCGCGATCCGCTCATCGCGGGCGGCGGCGCGCAGCGCCCGCGTGACCGTCCGCAGCTGCACGGAGTCGCGGCGGGCACCGAACATGCTGAGGTCCACGGGTGGAGGCGCATCGGTGATATTCGTCGCGAGGTCGAACACGAGGTACGCGCCGCGTTCCAGCGGCGGGTGGGCCTTTTCCCCGCCGCCGAGCGTCGCCAGCGCGGCGAAGAACCCGATGAAGAGCAATCCGCACCCGACCGTGAAAATCGCCAGCGCGAACAGCGCGCCAATCATCGAGGTGAAAACATTCTTCATGCGTGGCGCGGACCGTACCCGGTTTCCGCTTTTCCTCCAGTCGAAAGCCCGCGGGCGATGCTTATCGGAAGGCGTTTACGCCGCCGGCCGCGGGCGCGCCGCGGCGCCCCATGACACGCTTTCGGCGCGTTCCCGACCGGGCCCGGGCACGGACGGATTGCGCCTTCCCCCTGCCTGACCACATTCTGCCCCCATGAGCGAAAAGAAGGAGCTGCTCACCACCAACCGAAAGGCGCTCACCATCAACCTGGATGAAAAGCGCTACGGCACGTTCGCCGAGATCGGCGCCGGCCAGGAGGTCGCCCGGGTCTTTTTCCAGGCGGGCGGGGCCTCGGGCACCGTCGCGAAGACGATCTCGGCGTACGACATGAATTTCAGCGACGCGATCTACGGCAAGGCGCCGCGGTATGTCTCGCGGGAGCGGCTCAACCTGATGCTGGAGCACGAGTACAGCCTGCTGCTCGAACGCCTCGCGACCGCGCGCGGGGAGCGCACGATGTTCTTTGTCTTCGCCAACACCGTCGCGACGAAGGGGTTCAAGGGAACCAATGACGGGCACGGCTGGATGGGCGTGCGCTTTCAGACCGAGGCCGGCGGGCCGCCGAACGACGTGATCCTTCACGTGCGCATGTGGGACAAGGACAACCTGTCCCAGCAGGAGGCGCTGGGTATCGCCGGGACCAACCTGCTCTACGCCGCTTTCTTCTACCGGGATGACCCGCGCCGGTTCATCGAGTCGCTCGTCGACAATCTCGGCGCCGCCCGGCTCGAGGTCGACATGCTCGAGTTCCTCGGCCCCGCCTTCGCCGGCGTGGACAACCGGCTCATGGCGCTCTACCTCGTGCAGTTCGGGCTGACCAACGCGGTGCTGTTCGGTCCGAATGGCACCGTCATCCAGCCCTCGGAGGTATTCTACAAGCGGGCGATCCTCGTCGAGCGCGGCAGCTTCCGGCCGGTGACGCACGTCAACGTCGACATGCTCAACTGCGCGACCGCGCAGTTCGTGCAGGAGCCGGCGGTGCGCGACAAGGACATCGTGGTCATCATGGAGATCACGATGAACAACCTCCTCGTCTCCGGCGCGCTCAACGCCCCGGATTTCCTGCAGCGCGCGGACCTGCTCAGCGAGCTCGGGTTCACCACCATGATCTCCAATTACCCGGAGTACTACCGGCTGACGTCCTACTTCCGCCGCTACACGAAGGAGATGATCGGCGTGGTGATGGGGATCAACAACCTGCTCGAGATCTTCAACGAGAAGTACTACGAGCATCTCGAGGGCGGCATCCTCGAGTCGTTCGGCCGCATGTTCCGTCAGGCGGTGAAGCTCTACATCTATCCGATGCGCCAGGAGGCGTACGACCGCTATCGCGCCGCCGGCGGCACCGCCCCGGCCGGTTCCCACGTGACGCACGCCTTCGCGAGCAACGTGATGATCACGGCGAAGAACGTCCACGTCGCGAACCACCTGCGCAACCTCTACGATCACCTGTTGGAGAACCACTACATCGACAGCATCGTGGGCTTCGATCCCGACGTGCTCGGGATCTTCTCGCAGGACGTGCTCGGCCGGATCCGCGATCACGACGCATCGTGGGAGACGATGGTGCCGGCACCCGTCGCCGCCGCGATCAAGCGCCGCCGGCTCTTCGGCTACGTCGACCCGGCGGAGCTCCCTGCGTCCGCCGCGGCGAATTGATATCCGACGGGCGCGCGCGCCCGGGCGCCGGGACTTTTTTCGTGCCTTTTGGCGGGAATCGTGGGCATTTTCCCGCGCGCATGCGCTTTCACAAATACCACGCCCTCGGCAACGACTACATCGTCCTGAACCCCGCCGATTTTCCGGCCTGGCCCTCGGCGCCGACGGTCGACCAGATCCGCGTCATCTGCCACCGCAACTTCGGGGTCGGCTCCGACGGCATCCTCTGGGGCCCGCTGCCGTCGCAACTGAGCGAGTTCGGGCTGCGCATCTTCAACCCGGATGGCTC
>CALFZM010000059.1 GCA_937952235.1 uncultured Opitutia bacterium
CCGCAGCGGCTTGAGGACAAGCCGCTCCACCTTTCAGTGCGGCCGTTCTCATGGCTGATTTGAAGTCCAATGAGTCTGGTTCAGGAGCTCCGCTGCAGCTCGAGCACCGCGGCCTGGGCGCGCCGCCTGGCTTCGGCCCGTTCTGCCGGGCCCAGGGCTGTCTCGAGGGCGGCGGCCGCCTCGCCCGACGGGCCGTCGCCCATCGCGTCACCGATGAGGAACCATTGGTACGCCGTGATGAGATCGCGGGGTACGGCGGCGCCTGACTGGTAGGCCTTGCCGAGGTTGCGCGCCCCGGTCGCTAGGCCCTTCGCCACGGCGCGGGTGAACCAGCGGATCGCCTCGGCGGGGTCCCTGGTCACGCCCGCGCCGTCGAGGTACAGCGCGCCGAGGTTGTTCATCGCGCTGGCCTGGCCGCGGTCGGCGGCCCGCCGGAACCAGTGGGCGGCGATCGCGTAGTCCCGCGGCACCGCAATGCCCTCGGCGTGGAGGAACCCGTAGTTGTAGATCGCGGACAGGTTGTCCTGTCGGATCGCCGCCTTGAGCAGCTCCAGTGCCCGGGGGAAATCCTGCGGCACGCCTTCTCCCTTGATGTACTTGCTCGCGAGGTTGTTCAAGGCCTCGGCGTGGCCGTGATCGGCGGCGCTCCGGTACCACCTGACCGCCTTGGTGAGGTCGCGGGCTACCTCGCGACCCTGGTCGTAAAGCAGGCCGAGGTTGTTCTGCGCCGTCAGCAATGGCACCGACGGCCCGAAGAAGTCGTCTACCTCGAGTCGCGCCGAACCCATGACGTGATACGCCGGTACGACGAGGGTCGCGAGCGGAAGGAGCAGCGCAACCCGCCCGCGACGCCACGCCGCATGGCGGCTGGCGAGGGACCACCCCAACGGCACCACGGGCGTGAGCAGCGCCATTGACCGGCTCAGGTCCAGTGCGGTGAAGAGGCCGGCCAGGCCCGTGGCGGCGACTGCCGCCGCCAGCAATCCCATCCGGAGCGTCCGCCCTTCCCGGCGGCCGGTGCCGACGAGGGCCACGGCCGCAGCCACGAGCACCCAGCCGGCGAGCAGTCCCGACCACGCGCCGAAGAGGCGGTCGCCCGCGCTGATCCTGGGGTTGAGGACGAACTGCCGCAGGTACTCCGCCACGGTTTGCGAGCTGCCGGAGCCGCCGAGCCAGAGGCGCAGCGCGGCGTAGGCGCACGTCAGCACCAGTGGCACGAGCGCCTCGCGTCGCAGCCAGGGCCAGGCGGAGCCGGCTCCGTTTTCCAGCCGCAGCCAGCGCACCAGGAGGGCGAGGGGAAGCCCGATGACGAAGCGTTCGTCCACCCAGGGGGCGAGCACGCAGACCGCGATCACCCACGCCCGGCTGGGCGCGAATGCCGCCGCCAGCAATGCCAGCACCAGCCACGAATCGTAGTAGCCCAGCAGTCCCATCGACGCAAAGAAGGGTGCACTCGCTCCCGCCACCAGCGCGAGCGAGGCTGCCTCCCACGCCGGCCGCCCGGCGGCCCGCGCCAGGTGGAGGCCGAGGGCCGTGAGGGCCACCAGCCATGCCAGGCAACCGAGATGGGCCAGCGCCAGCGTGCCCCCCGCGGGGAGGCCAAGCAAGTGACCCACCGCCGGCGGCAGCAGGCGCCACCGCACGATCTTGTGGGTGCTGTCGCTGATCTCGGTGCTGAGATCGCGGGCCTGGCGGATCACGTGCAAGCCCCGCGCCGAGAAACCGCTGAGGATGGCGCTTTCGACGGCAGCCTGGGTCGCGGGCGTCGTGACGTCGGCCGTGGCTTCCCGGACGAGCGAGCCGAACGCCACCCAGTTCGGCGAATAACGGAGGGTAAGCACCAGGAACGCCGCGAGGCCGAGCAGCACGGCGAGTAGCCAGGGACGGGACGGGACAGGACGGGAAGGCATGCCGGGAGGCGCGGAGGAAGTCGTGTGGCGCGGAGGCTTTGGCTTCGGTCTGGCGGGGTCAAATCGCGAAACCTCGGGCGGCGCGAGCGCTGCCGCGGGTCACGCTGCCGGGCGGACCGTGGCCCCCTCGTGCCAGCGGCTTTCCACCAGCACGAAACGTGGAAAACGCGGGATGCCCGCCTCGGGGTTTCTCAGCAACGAGGCGGCGAGATCCACGACGGCCTGGCCGATGCCATCCCAGCGTTCGTCCATCCCCGCGACCCGCGGCTGGCTCGGACGGATGCCCGTGAGCGCGAAGCCGATGTCCTCCGGCACGCGCAACCCCAGCGCGGTCAGGTCGGCGAGGTACTCCGGGCCCGTGCCGATGACGCAGTCGGGCCGCTGCGTGCGCAACCACGAGCGCAGCGTTTCGAGTCGCGCCCCGTCCGCGGCCACGATCAACGGCCGGAGCCGCTGGCGGGCGGGCTGCATCTCCTGCTCCGCGAGGTAGGCGCCAAGAAAGTTGTAGCCGGTCCGGACGTTCGCGTTGGGATCGATGATCAGCCCGAGCCGCCGATAGCCGCGGGCGCGCAGCGTCGCGACGAGTTCCCGCGTCGCCCGCGCCTGATGGGGCCCCACCTGATGCAGCGCCGGCCGCAGCACGGAATAGCCGATCGTGAGCGGGCAGAACCGTTCCCACGGCAGGGCGGGGTATTCACCTGGCGCGTACAACGGGGCCAGGACGAGGACGCGGATGCCCCGGGCCTCGAGCAGCTGGGCCAGGCGCGCGGCGCCGAGACCGGGAGCGAAGGCATCGAACGGCTCGATTTTCAGGCCGATCGCCGCCGCCGCGCTTTCCGCCGACCGCAGGGTGATGCCGTAGCCGTCGTTGCGGGCGAGGATGCTCCCGAGCGGACCGGGCAGCAGATACCCGATGGTGCCCTGGAACGCGCGCGATCGGTGCCGGTAGGCGGACAGCGCCGAGAGCAGCGCATCCGGTTGATATCCGAGGCGGGCGGCGGCGGCCCGGACCGTCGCGACCGTGGTCGCGTGCACCCGCGCGTCGCCGCGCAGCGCGAGACCCACGGTGGTGAAGTGGAGACCGGTTTCCCGGGCGAGATCCCGGAGGGTGACACGCATCCGCACCGCCCCGGAACCGCACGCGCAGGGTCCCGGGTCAAGCCGCTTTTCTACAGGTAGGACCACGCGATCTTTGACGTCCGCCGCCGGGTGCCGTGCGATCCCTCCGGCCGGTCCCTGCCCGCCGGCTGCCCGTTCCTGCCTGACGGGCCCCCACCCAAACCCTCATGAACTCCCCCATTCCCCCGGGCGCGCTGCTCGCGCGCCTTGTTGTCTTCTTTGCGATCGCCGGCGTCTCCGCGGCGCTCGCCCAGGTCGCGCCCGCGCCAACGCCCACGGCGGCGCGGCCGGCGGCCGACGACCCGATCACGCTCTCGCCATTCCAGGTCGTCGCGGAGGACGACCGGTCTTACCAGGCGACCAACACGCTCGGCGCCACCCGCACCAACGTCGCCATCCGCGACCTGCCGATGCAGATGAACGTCGTCACCGAGCAGCTCATGGTGGACCGCGCGCTGTTCGATCTCGAGCAGGTGCTCGACGTGATGCCCGGCACGGCCCGCACCTTCAACGAATTCATCCCCCAGGTGAACATCCGCGGCTTCGACAGCTCGGCCGCCATGCGCAACGGCGTGCGCGGCCTGACCACGCCCGACATGAACTCGATCGCCCGCGTCGAGACGCTCAAGGGCCCGGCCGCTCTCCTCTATGGGCAGACGCAGCCCGGCGGCGTGATCAATTACATCACGAAGAACCCGTCGCCGCAGCGGAAAACCACCGTGCGGCTCAGCGCCGGCAGTGACGCCCTCTTCCGCTCGGAAGTGGACACCACGGGTCCGCTGAATCAGGCGAAGACTTTCAACTACCGCCTTGGCGCCACGTTCTATACGGTCGAGAAGGGCGAGCGTCAGCGCAGCCTCGACCGGCTCTCGATCGCGCCGATGGTGCAGTGGAAGCCGTTTCAGCATACCAGCGTGGTGGTGCGATTTAGCTGGACGCATGACGACATCCGCCCGGCCGAAGGCCTGGCCCTCAAGCCGACCGGCGCGATCAACCGCGGCGGCGATCCGGCATATTTTTATCCGTTCAACCAGCTCGATCCGGTGGATACGCCGCAGTGGGTCGACAGCGTCGGCCCGGATTTCATCAAGGACAGTCCATCCTCCTATCGTGACTACAAACCCGTCGTCTGGGAACTCGAGGCCACGCAGCGCCTGAACCAGGCCATGGACCTCCGGCTCAACTTCGCCTACCACCGCCGCGCGCGGTCCAGTATCCGCGAAGGCGGCACGGGGCTCATCAACCCGTGGACCCAGGCCAATCCCAGCGTCGCCCAGCTCGGTGGCTTCAACAGTTGGAACCTGGACAACTCCCGCGGTGATCCCTTCCCGGAGGCGCGGTTCACCTACGAGTTCATCGGCCGCGGCGCCAACCCGGCGGCGGGCGACCCGCTCGCCGACACCCGCCTGCTCAACGGCGTGCCCTACGCCTACAACCCGTCGGTCCGCACGCTCGCGTATGTCCCGGGCGTCACCGGCTGGCGCCGCGTCAACTGGATCGGCAACAACCGCCGCGAACGGCGCGTGAACGGCCAGATCGACCTGGTCACGCGCTTCAAGACCGGCCCCCTGCAGAACACGCTGCTCACTGGCTTCGAGCACAACCAGGACCGCGTCTGGGAAAACAACAGCACGTTCGTCCGCAATCCGGCGCTGGGGACCGCCGGCGCCACCCTCTACACCCTCCCCGGCACGAACACGCAGGTGCCCAACGTCGTCGATTACTTCTACAACATCTTCAGCGCGGAATCGACGGCCGCCCGCGATGCCTTCGCCGCGCGCAACCTCGGTCCGCTCTCGGCGTTCACCAGCAACGGCGCCAACAACGACCAGCGTTTCACCAGCAATGCCTTTTACGCGAACTGGTCGGCGACGTTCCTCAAGAACCGCGGCCGGCTGGCGGTGGGCGGACGCTACGACGACGTCTCCGCGCGCAACAGCACGAAGAATCCGGGCACCAACCCGATCGGTTTCGACGGCACCGTGACCAGCACGATCGAAGGAGCCCGCACCCGCCTCACGCCACAGGCTGGTCTCTCCTTCCGGATCACGGACCCGGTCACCGCGTACGTGCTCTACAGCCAGTCGGTGAACCCGCGGGTCACCTTCCAACCGGCCCGCACCGCCGCGCGCGAGACGACGCTGCTCACGCGCTACCAGCAGGACGGCCTGCCCGCCCCGGATCTCGATTCGAAGCCGTGGGGTCAGTTGCTCGAGCCCGAGTTTGGCCGCAGCTTCGAGTACGGCCTCAAGACGGACCTGTTCCAGAATCGCGTGATGCTCAACCTGGCCTATTACGTGATCGACAAGAAGAACGTCTCGCGTGCGAAGAGCTCGGCCGATCCCGACAGCGCCGTGGGCTTCCTCGACCTGAGCGGTGCGGAGCGCGCGCGCGGGCTCGATCTGGATTTCTACGCCCGGCCGTGGCGCGGCCTGCAGGTCGGCGGCGGCGGCTTGTACAACAAGACCGAGATCGTGGCCGTGAATCCCACCACCGTCGCCACTCCGCTCGCGCAGACCTTCGCCGCCAACACCGGCCCGAATGCCCCCTACACCCTGCTCGGACGACGCACGCCCAACGCCGCGAAGTGGTCGGGCAACGGCTACGTGCGCTACGAGGTGCAGGACGGCCGGCTCAAGGGGCTCGCGACCGGACTCGCCTTCATCTACATGGCGCCTCGCCGGGAGGGGGACGCCCTGCGCTGGTCCGAGGCGTGGAACCGCTGGGATGCCAATGCGAGCTACCGCACGCGGATCTTCAAGCGGCCCGCCACGGTCAGCCTCGTCGTGCGCAACCTTACGGATCGCCATTACCGCGTCGATCGCGACACGTTCGCGCAGCCCCGCCAGATCGTCGGCTCGCTCAGCACCGAGTTCTGACGCGGCGCCGATGGCAGCCTGTCCCCAGGCTGCTCGTTCCAGGGACGCCGTCGCGGCAGCCAGCCGCGATTCGCGCTCGACTGGGTCGCCGGCGGTTGCGACACAGTGACGTCATCCCCATGAAGACCGTCTTCCGGCTCGCCCTCGTCCTCGCGTTCACGTCCGCCTGCGGCCTCATCTCGGCCCCGGCCGCCGGCACCGGCGCCATCGAGGCGGAGATCCGGCAGCTCGACGCCGGTCGCATCGAGGCGCTGCTGAAGAACGACCTCAAGGCCCTCGAGCAGCTCTTCGCCGACGATCTGGTGTACGTCCACTCCGCCGGGAAAATCGACGGGAAGAAGCCTTACCTCGCCTCCCTTGCCGCGGGCAATCTCACCTACCTCTCCATCACCTATGATCCCGCACCCCTGGTGCGGGTGGCGGGCCGCGACACGGCCGTGGTGGCCGGGCGCGCCACGATCGAGTTCAAGACCAAGGCGGGCCAGCTCAACAAACGCGTGCTGACGACGACGACGGTCTACGCGCGCGCGGCCGGCGGCTGGAAGGTCGTGTCGTACCAGGCGACGCCGGTCGTCCCGTGATAGCGGTGGAGCCGCCTGTCCCCAGGCGGCTGGGCGTTCGACTGCTCCAGCCGCAGCGCCTTGAGCTCATGCCCCTCTGCCTTTCGATTTCATCGGTACCTGGCTTGCCTCCGCTGCCCTGCGCCTCCGCGCGGGCGGCGCGCCGAAAAGCGTTGAATTGATCTCCGGAAAGGGACGTCAAAGCGGGTGCCGGCGACCGTCCGGCTCGTTCTTCCCGCCATGGCTCCTCCCGTCCGCCGTCTCGTCCTTGCGCTGGCACTGGTCGTCCCCGCCTGCTGTGCGGCTCATCCGTCCCTACCCGAAATCGCCACCGTGTGGACCGGCCTTGAACGCGCCGGAGGCGTGCCCGGCACCCGGCAGTTCACGCTCGAACTACGCGCCGTCGATTCGCCGGCAGCGGCCACCCGCAACCCCGCACCCCGCGCGGCTCAGCCGGGCGAGCGCCTGGCCGGTACCTGGACGGCCCAACTGGTTTCCCGCGATCGGCAGGGGAGGCAGGCCGCGGCGGTGGTCGAGACGGTCGAAGGCGAGTATTTCCCCGACACTGGCATCCTGCGCGTAACCCGGCGCTTCTCGCGCGGGGGGCCTGGTTATGACTGCCTCATCGTCTTCGACGCTGATGGCCGGCGGCTCGCGGGAGTTTACACGGGCGCGATGCGGCAGGTGACGCCGCTGCTGGCGGTTCGCGGCCCCGCGCTCGACGCCGAGCTGTCCGCCGTCATCGGCGCGCCGCGCCTGCCGGGTGTCGGAGCGGCCGGGTCATCCGATCTGCTGCGCCGCCTCTCCGAGGCCTACGCCGCCGGGGACTACGCGGCCGCGCAGGAATTTTTGCAGCAGCGGCGCGCCGGCGCGGCCCCAGCCGTCGCGGCCGTCTCGCCGGCGAATGTCGAGCCGCCGCCAGCCCCGGCACCAGCCCGCGACTACCAGGCCGAGCTGCTGACGCTCAACCAGCAGATGCAGGAGGCCGCGAAGACGAAGGACGCCGCGCGCATCCGCGAACTGGCGAATCGCGTCCGCGAGGTGC
Organism: uncultured Opitutia bacterium; assembly: GCA_937952235.1. Lineage (GTDB taxonomy): Bacteria > Verrucomicrobiota > Verrucomicrobiia > Opitutales > Opitutaceae > ER46. Next base: position 7,514 of record CALFZM010000059.1, read on the forward strand.
GCTCGGCGATGAACCAGCAGCTCATCGCGGGTAAACGCGGCGCGGCCGCGGCGCCGCGCGCCCAGCCCGCGGCGCCGACCCCGCCGCGGATTGCCGCGTGGACCGCCCAGCTGACGGCGCTGGGCGGATCGGTGGCGGATTTCGAAGGTGCCATCCCCGCCGCCAATCTTTTCCGGCCGCGTTTCTTCGTGCCGCATTTCGGCCGGACGTTCGCGACCCTCACGTCGGCCGAACGCATCGCCATCGCCCGGGAGGTCGGCGCCTGCCGGCTCAACGGCACCCCTTTCGGCAATGGAAGCCTCGTCGATGCGCTCACCGGGGCGTTCGAAAGCCGGCCGGGTTTTGACGCGGTCGAAGCCGCGCTCGGCGGACTCGCGCTGGAGTTGATCGCCGACTGGAATCTGCGGTCGGTGCGCGACCTCGACGCCGAGACGGAGACCGCGCGCGTCGCCGACTACGAACTCAAGTCCACGCAACTCGTCGCCCACCTCCTGCCGCGGGAACGCGAGGAGACCCGGCAGCAGCTGGCTGCCCTGAAGAGCCGGAACGAAGGCCGTCGCCTGCTCGCGCAGGTGGAGGGGCTGGGCCGCGCCGCGCTCGCGGGCGACGCCGGTGCGCTCCGCCGGCTGGTCAGCCTGCACGCCCATGCCGATGCGGCCAAGGTCTCCCCGACGGATCGGGCCGAGCTCGTCCGTCGCCAGGCCGAGGTGCTCGACGCCACCGTCGCGGGATTCGTGGCCCGCGCCCGGGCCGACGTGCCGATCTCGATTCCGGGCATGGATCAGCTCCTCCGCGGCAAAGCCTGGCTCTCGGCACAAGGGGAACTGCTGCAGGTGCTCCGCTTCCGTCCGGAGGTCGCGGCGTTTCTGAGGGAATTTCTCGCGGGGCGGGCCGCCTCGTATGCGGCCGAGCGCGCGGCGCTCACGCGAGAGGTGGAGGCGATCTCCACCAAGCCGGCAGCGTGGGCCTTCGGCGCCGCGTTCGCGGTTTATCTCGATCCGGAAGCGTCGCCGGAGTGGCGTGAGCTCGATGCGCGGCGGCATGCGAAGCTGCGGGAGTTCGAGCGGGCGGAGTTCCTGGCGCGGACCGGCGACGGACCCTTCGGTCCCGATTATCCTGGGGCGCGCTACCTCAACGCCCTCTGGCGCGATGACCAGCGCGCGGTGGAGGCGATGGACCGCGAGTGGCGGGAACCCTTTCTCACCCAGCTCGGATTCCTCGACCAGATCGATTACACGCCGGATCTCGTGGAGAAGTTCACCGGCGGGGCGCGCTCGGCCGACCAGTTCCGGCGACTCCGGCGCGAGATCGCCGCCGAGGCCAGCGTGGCGAACGGGCTGCTCGTGGCCTACGCGTATGCGTTTGCGGAGGTTTATCCCGACTGCATGGATCGCGATCCGCCGCCACGGGAGGTACGCATCCACGTCCAGCACGAGCGCGTCGTCCGCAACCTCATGGGCCTGCAGATTGGCCGGCGGCCCGATGGCGTCTCGACGATCGTGCACCTCGTCAATCACCGGCATTATCCCGCGGTGATGGACCTCGGCATCGCCGATCCCAACGATCGGCTGGTCACGGAAGCGCTGCTCGGCCGGACGGGCGGGCCGGTGAGCCAGGTCGGGGCCGCCGCCGGCCTGGCGCGTGCGATGCGAGATCACCCCTGCAACAGTGCGGTGATCCAGAGGATCGAGACCGGCTTGCTGCACCGCTGGCAGACGTTCGCCGAGCGCAAGCAGGCGATCCATCGCCGCATCCTCGGGCGGGAGTGAACTTCGTGCCTGCGAAGGAGCGCACGTATGACAATCCAGGGTGGAGCCGCCTGTCCCCAGGCGGCTGACGTGCGACGGACCCGCCCGCAGCGGCTCGAGGACAAGCCGCTCCACCTTCGCCTGCGGCCGGGCTCAGCGGCGATGTGAAGGGAAACCGGAGGGTTGGCTGGGTCCGCATCCTGTGGCTGGGGTGAAGCCACGTATACCCATGCGGCTGACGCCTCACCTTCCAGCGCGGCCGTGTTCATCGGTGATGCGGAGGCCGATGCCCTGCCTCCAGTCAAGCGGAAGGCTTGGGCGGGGGCACATTGTTTCGCCGCGGCATAAGCTCCGGATGTGCCTCCGAGAAGTGCTCGGTGCCGCAGATGACGCAGACGTGAGTGGAGACTTTCCAGGCGTCCGCCGTCACCAACCCTTCGTAGGTATGAAGCACAAAGCAGGTGCACGGCACCGGTTGGCCCTGGCTTGGTTTGGCTCGTTGGCGCGGCATCGCGAAATTGACCCGAAAATCGGGTGAGTGGTGCCCGGCGGTTCCGCGGTGCCGCGCGAAAGG
>CALFZM010000060.1 GCA_937952235.1 uncultured Opitutia bacterium
GACCGTATCGAGCGAATCAGCCCCAAGGTCATCGAGGAAGGACGCCGTCGGGGTGATCTGCTCTTCGTTCACGTTGAGCTGATTGACGATGATCTCCTTGACCCGTTGTTCGATGGTTTTTTGGTCGGCCATTTTGCGAAATGAAAGAGGGAAGCGTAGGACTAGCGGAGGCTTCACATCGCCATTCCACCGTCAACGTTAAAAACCTGTCCTGTAATGTATCCGGCTTCTTCGGAACACAGGTAAGCGGTGAGGTTCGCGATGTCGGCCGGGTCGCCGAAACGCTTGAGCGGCACCGCTTCCAGAATCCGCGCCGACGCCTCGGGGTTGTTCACGAACTCCGTCGTCATGTCGGTCTTGATGAACCCGGGCGCGACCGCGTTGACGGTCACGCTGCGGCCGGCGAACTCGCGCGCCAGGGTCTTCGTCAGCCCGATCATGCCCGCCTTGGCGGCCGAATAATTGGCCTGGCCCGCGTTGCCCATCACGCCGCTGACCGAGGTGATGTTGACGATCCGGCCCCACCGCGCGCGGGTCATCGGCCGGCCCAGCAGCTTCGTCCAGTGGAAGCAGCTCGTGAGGTTGGTCGTCAGTACCTCGTTCCAATCCGCCTCGCTCATGCGAAACAGCAGCCCGTCGCGCGTGATGCCGGCGTTGTTCACCAGGATGTCGATCGCGGGAAACTCCTTGAGCAGTTCGTCCGCCGCGCGCGCCACCGCCGCGCCGTCCGCCACGTCGACCGCCAGGGCCTTCGCCTTTCCACCAGCGGCCGTGATCGCGGCCGCCGTCGCGCCGCAGGAGTCGGCGGACTTGGAGACGCAGATGACGGTGACGCCGTGCCGCGCCAGGGTCTCCGCGATGGCTTTGCCGATACCCCGGCCGGCGCCGGTGACAAGTGCGGTGCGATTCGTGAACGTAAGCATGAGAGGTCCAGCGTAGCGGGCAGCGGCCAGCGGGTAGCGAGGAGAAAATTCAGCGGCTGCGGCGCAACGCCGGCGTCCGCTCAGTACACGTCGCGCTGGTAGCGCTTCTCCTTCTTCATCGCCTTCACGTACTCGGCGGCCTGCTCGATCGCCATTCCGCCCTGCTCGGCGACGATCTGATGGAGCGCGGTGTCGACGTCCTTCGCCATCCGCTTCGCATCGCCGCAGACGTAGAAGCCCGCGCCGCCCTGGAGCCAGCGCCAGAGCTCGGCCGCGTTCTCCCGCATGCGATCCTGGACGTAGATCTTCAGCAACTGGTCACGCGAGAACGCCGTATCCAGCCGCGTGAGCTGCTTCTTCGCCAGGTAGTCGTTCCATTCCTCCTCGTACAGGAAATCGGTGCCGCGCTTCTGGTCGCCGAAGAAGAGCCAGTTCCGGCCGGTCGCCCCCGACGCCACCCGGTCCTGCAGGAACGCCCGGAACGGCGCGATACCCGTGCCCGGTCCCACCATGATGCAGTCCCTGGCGCCATCTTCAGGCGGACCGAAGTGCGAATCCGACACGAACACCGGCACCGGCGTGACGCCCAGCTGCGCGCGGTCCGCCAGGAAGGTGGAGCACACGCCGACGCGCTGCCGCCGGTTCGTCTCGTACCGCACCACCGCCACGGTGAGATGCACGTCGCTCGGATGCACTTTCGACGACGACGCGATCGAGTACAGCCGCGGCATCAGCTTGCGCAGCTGATCCACGAACTCCTGGGGCGCCAGCCGCGCACTGGGATACTCCGCGAGCAGGTCGACAAACTCCCGCTCCTCTAGGTACGTCGCCAGCAGGTCCTTCGACTCCGGCGCCATCAGGCCCGACAGTCGCGCCTTCTCGCCTGCATCCGTCGCCTTGCCCGCGAGCACCTCGAGAAAACGCCGCGTCGGCTTCGACAGCGCCAGGCGGTCCGTCAACACGCCGCGCAGCGTCGCGGGCGCCGGCAGCTTCAAGGCGGCGGGCGTGACAAGTTCGTCCCCCGTCGCTCCCAGCCGCTCCAGGATCTCCCGCACCTCCTCGGGCCGGTTCGAGGGGAACACGCCCAGCGAATCGCCCGCCTTGTACCGCAGCCCGCTGCCGCGCAGGTCGACCACGAAGTGCCGGGTCTCCTTCACGGAGCCCGGCTTGTTCAGCAGGCGGCTTTCAGAAAGGCGGGCGGGGAAGGGACGATCCTTGTGGTAAGCGGCCTCCGGGCCGGCGGCAGGGGCGGACATGGGATTTCCCCGGATCAAGGTTGGGCCTTCCACCGCAGGCAAGCGAGGAAGTGCCGGCGACGCGCGGGCACCGCGGCGCGGGACCGCTCCGACCTACCCGGTCCGTTCCCGCAACGTCGGCTGCTCGCGATGAAATCCCAGCGCATCCTGGCACGCCTTGCCCAGGGCGAGCACGGCGCTGTCCGCGAACGGCCGGCCGTAGATCGCCACGCCCGTGGGCGTGCCCGCTTCGTTGAGACCGCTCGGCACTGCCAGCGCGGGGTAGCACGCGAGGTTCGCCATCTCGCAGTGCCGCTGCGTCGGCGTCTCGTCCTCCGCGATCGCACCCCCCTTCGAGTGCGTGCCGATCGAAAGCCAGACGTCCACCTCCGCGGTCGCCTCCGCCAGCTTCATCATCAGGAGCGTGCGCACGCGCTGGGAGACCAGGTAATCGACGGCGCTGATCGTCCGCGGCGAGCGGAACCCCGCCGCCAGATCCGGCCGGCTGATCCCTCGCGCCCGCTCCGAACGAAACAATCGCTCGTGGAACACCGCCTTTTCCACGCCGAGGGCGGCGGTGTAATAGGGAAAGCGCGGCACCTCCACCGGCACCAGCGTCACGCCGAGGGCGCGGACAACCTCGAGCACCTGGGCGGCATTCTCGCGATTGCGACCGGAGGCGCTCTCGAAACCGTCCTGCAGATAGCCGATGCGCAGCCGCCGCACGTCGAGCCGCGCGTCCCAGTTGAACGGCACGTCGGTCACGCTCAGGTCCCGCCCGTCCGGACGCGCGAGCGCGCGCATCACCAGCGCACAGTCCTCCGCGTGCCGGCACATCGGGCCGATCCGGTCCTGCGTCCACGACAGCGCCATCACGCCGTGCCGGCTGATCCGCCCGAATGTCGGCCGCAACGTCGTCACGCCACACACGAGCGCCGGGCTCAGTAGGGAACCGGCCGTCTCCGAGCCAAGGGCGAACGCCACGCCGCCCGCGGCGGTCGCGGCCGCCGATCCCGCCGACGAACCGCTCGACCCCAGCGCCGGGTTCCACGGGTTTCGTGTCTGCCCCAGCAGGTGCCGGTCGCCGTGCGCAAACTCGCCCGTCGTGAATTTCGCAATCAACACGGCCCCGGCCTCGCGCAGTTGCTCCACGACGCTCGCATCCGTGTCGATCACCCGGTCGCGGTACACCGCGGACCCCCAGGTGGTCGGATAGCCCTTCACGGCGATGATGTCCTTCGCACCCCACGGGATGCCGTGCAGCGGCCCGCGATAGTTGCCCGCCGCAATCTCGCGATCGGCCTGCGCGGCCTGCCGGAGGCCGTGGTCGTCGAGGAACGTGACGACGCAGTGAAGCTGCGCGTCGAGCCGGTGGAGCCGGCCGAGGTACATCCGCGTGAGCTCGACGGAGGTGACCTGGCGCGTCCGCACCAGCTCCGCGAGGTGCCGCACCGGCCAGAACGCGACGTCCTCGAGCTGCGCCGGACGTTTCAACCCGCGCACCGTGCTGGGTCGAAACGGCCGCACCGTGCGATCGACCGTCATGCCCGGCACCAGGGCGGAAAAATGAAAGGGCGGCCCCACGTCGTCCGGGATCTCGATCTCCCGCAGCTTCTCGTACCGCTCGAGGTTCTGATTCACGCCCCGCAGCATCGCCTGCCGCGCCTCGGCATCGAATTCCAGCCCCGCCAGGGCCAGGGCCGCCTGCAACATCTCCGCCGTCACGCGCCCCTGCCCCGCCTGGTTCACCTGCGCCCACAGCACCCCGGGCAGCAGCGTGGAGCCCAGGCCCAGGCCGGCAAAATGGGCCATGAACCGTCGACGGGAAGCGGGACTTTTTTTCATGGGGAAACGCGCACGGCAATCGCGCCTTCGACACCCGAGGCGCGACTTAGCCCCGGAGGGAGCGGCTTGGCAAGCCGCGCGAGGCCGGCCGATCCGCTCCACAGGCTTGCAGCGACCGTCGATTTGCCGCCCAGTTGCGCGATGGCTTCCGCCGAACCGATCCGCGTGCAAAAATTCATCGCCGATGCCGGCGTGTGTTCGCGCCGGGCCGCGGAGGCGCTGATCGCCCAGGGCGAGGTGTGGGTCAACGGCCAGGCCGCCACGCCGGGACAGAAAATCACGCCGGGCATCGATCGGGTCACGGTCAGCGGCAAGCCCGTGCGCACCTCCGCCCAGCCCAAGGTCACGCTCGCCGTGCACAAGCCGCGGGGGCTCGTCTGTTCCAACGACGATCCCCATCACGCCGCGACCATCTTCGACCTGCTCCCGCGGGAGCTGAACAAGTTTCGCTTCTTCTGCGCCGGGCGCCTCGACCTCGACAGCGAGGGCCTCGTGATCCTCACCACCGACGGCGACCTGGCCCACCGGTTGATGCACCCGTCCAACCTCGTGGTGAAGCGCTACCACGTCGTGCTGAAGCAACCTTTCCCCGCCTCCCGCCTCGCCCAGCTTGTGCGCGGCGTCGTCATCGAAGGCGAGCGCCTCAAGGTGGAACGCGCCGCCCTCATCAACGCGGAAGCCGGAGGCGCGTCGACCGACCTCGACGTGCACCTGCACCACGGCAAGAAGCGCGAGATCCGCCAGGTGTTCACCGCCCTCGGGTTCGACGTGAAGCGACTGCGCCGGTACCAGATCGGCGCGCTGCCGTTGAAGGGAATCCCGTTGCGGGGCGGAAAGGCGCTCTCTACGAAGGAAATCGAATCCCTTTTCCGCAACCCGCGCACGCCGCGGGCCGCGTTCGAAGCCACCGCCTCCTCCCTCCGACCCGCTCCCGCCGAACATGATGCCTAAGCCCTGCTCCGCCGCCCGTCTTCTGGCCCTCGCCGCCGCCGCCGCTTCCAGCCTCTTCGGCGCCCCGCTCACCGCCCCCACCGCCGTCCACACGAAGCCGGACGCCGCTTCGCCGGCCATCGCCGTGCTCGCCGCCGGCACCGAGCCCAACGCCGCGCTCAACGCCCCTGCCGCCCTCGCCCCGGGCTGGGTCGCCATCGAGCTGCCCGGCCCCTTCGAGGGCTACGTTGAGAACAAGGACCTGACCAAGAGTCTCGACGTCAAACCCGGCACGCCCATCCGGCTCGCACCGAAGCCCGACGCCCCCGTCCTCACGATCGCCGAGAAGGGCGACAAGACGAGCATCTCGGGCCTGAAGGGAAAATGGACGCAGCTCTCGCTCGAGAAGAAATTGACCGGGTTCATCCAGGTCGGAGCCGCCCCGCCGCCCGCCGCCGACGCCGGAGCCGGAGCCGGAGCCGGCTTTTCGGGTGCGACGCCCGCCGCCCCCGCCCATTCCACCGCCCCCGGCCAGGCGGCGCCGTCGAGCAGCACCGACGACGGCAGCGGCAGCGTGTTGCCCCGGCAGTTCGCCGGCCGCTTCGTGTCGACCAAGCGCGCCTTCACCCCCCGCCGCCCTTACGATTACGCCCTCAACGACGCCGCCGGCCGCCGCTACGCCTACGTCGACACCTCGAAGCTCCTGCTCACGGAACAGATCGAGAAGTACATCGACAAGAAGGTCGTGGTCTTCGGCGCCGCGAAGCCGGTGCCCGACACGAAGGACATCGTGATCATCGTCGAAACGCTGCGTCTGGAATAGCGGTTAGCGAGTAGCGAGCAGCGAGCATCCACACCTCTCACGCGGTGCTTGATCCCTGCTCGCCACCCGCTACTCGCTGCTCACTACTTCGTTCATGGAACTGATCGACGGAAACCAGATCGCTGCCGCCATCGTCGCGGAACTCAAGGCCGAGGTGGCCGCCCTCCCGGGCCGCAAGCCCTGCATCGCCCTCGTGCGCGTCGGCGACGATCCTGCTTCCGTCTCGTACGTGAAGAAGAAGGAGAAGACCGCGGCGGAAATCGGAATCACGAGTCGCGTCATCCTCCCGCCCGTCACGATCTCCCAGGCGGAGTTGTTCGCCCTGCTCGACGAGTTGAACGCCGACGCCACCGTCGATGGCATCCTCGTCCAATCGCCGCTGCCGAAACACATCGATGAGGTCGCGGTCTTCCGGCGCGTCGCCCCCGGGAAGGACGTCGACGGTTTCAACACGCTCAACCTCGGCAAGGTCGCCCAGGAGGACGCCACCGGCTTCGTGGCCTGCACGCCCGCCGGCATCATGGAGCTGCTCGCCCGCAGCGGCGTCGACCTGAAGGGCAGGCACGTCGTCGTGCTCGGCCGCTCGCTCATCGTCGGCAAGCCCGTCGCCCTGCTCGCGCTGCAGAAGAAGGCCGGCGCCAACGCCACGGTCACGGTCTGCCACTCCGCCACCGCCAATCTGTCCGCGCTCACCCGCCAGGCCGACGTGCTCATCGCCGCCATCGGGCGCGCCGGATTCGTCACGGCCGACATGGTCAAGCCTGGCGCCGTCGTCATCGACGTCGGCATCAATCGCGTGCCCGATCCCTCGAAAAAATCCGGGTATCGGCTCACCGGAGACGTCGACTTCGACGCCGTCGCGCCGCTCTGCGCCAGGATCACGCCCGTGCCCGGCGGCGTCGGCCCCATGACGGTGGCGATGCTGCTGCAGAACACGGTGAAGGCGTATCGCCAGCGCGCGGCCTGACGTCGTCCGGCTTGCGCGGACGCCCCGATTCCGTTTCCTCCCCCGTACATGCCCGCCCCCTCCGTCCTGGTCGTCGACGACCAGCCCATCAATGTCCAGTTGCTGAAACGCAAGCTGGAGCGCGAAGGCATCCGCATCACCGCCGCCTACACCGGCCTCGAGGCGCTGGAATGCGTGCAGAAGGAGAAACCCGACCTGATCCTGCTCGACGTGATGATGCCCGACATGGACGGCATCGAAGTCTGCCAGCGGCTGCAGGCGAACGAGGAGACCCGCGGCATTCCCGTCATCTTCATCACCGCGCGCACGACCAAGGAGAGCAAACTCGAGGGCCTCAATGTCGGCGCCGTCGACTATATCACCAAGCCCATCGACCTCGACGAGACGCTGGCCCGCGTGCAGACGCAGCTCCGGTTCGTGCAGATCAACCGGCAGGTGCTCGAACTCACGCGCCGGCTCGAGGAATCGCGCAAGGCCGCCACGATCGGCGCGGTGACCCAGGGCATCGCGCACAACCTGAACAATCTCCTCGGCGTCGTCATCGGCTACCTCGACCTGGTCAAAGCCTACTACGACAAGCCGGAGCAGGTGCGAAAGAACGCGCAGCACGTCGAGGACGCGGTCGGCCGCATCGTCTCGATCATCAAGCAGCTCAGCACGCTGGTGGTGAAATCGCGCCCGCCGTTCGTGAAGGCCGGCCTGCAGCGCCTGATCGAGGGCGGCGTCGCCCGCTTCCACCACGATTACCGGCTTTCCGCTCCCGTCACGATCGAGAATCCCCTCGGCGACCTGCCGATCGACACCAACTACGAGATCGTCGAAGAGGTGCTCGCCAAGGTGCTCATCAACGCCTGGGAGTCGTACACGAACCGGGCCCACGAGCCGCGCCCGATCTCGATCCACACCCAACTCGTCGAGAAGGGCGAAGAGGGCAGGTTCGTGGAGATCCGGATCGTCGACCACGGCCGCGGCCTCGATGCCGACATCCGGGACAAGATGTTCGAGCCGTTCGTGAGCACGAAGAACACCGTGGGCGTCGGCATGGGCCTCACCGTCGCCCGCCATGCGCTGCGCAACCTCGGCGGTGAAGTGACGATGACCGACACGCCCGGCCGCGGCGCCACCGCCGTGCTCCTGCACCCGCTCGAGCAGCGGCGCCGGCACCGCCTCGACGACTAGCCGGCCGGCGCCGGGCCGCCCCGCCGGCGGTGTCCGCTTTACCATGCCCAAAATCGCATTCCTCGGTGCCGGCAACATGGCCACCGCCTTCGTCGAAGGCCTGCTCGGCCAGCACGCCGCCGCGAAGTCCGACCTCATCTGCTACGGGGGCGCCGACGCCACGGCCGCCACCCTGGCCGCCCGCACCGGCATCGGCGCCGCCCGCACGCTCGAGGAACTCACGGCGGATTTCGACACGCTCGTCGTGGCCTTCAAGCCCCAGCACCTGGCCGAAGCCGACCCGCGTTTCGCCGCCTGGACCGAGGGCAAGCTGGTCGTTTCCATCCTCGCGGGCAAACGGCTCAGCAGCCTCAACCGCGTGTTTCCCCGCGCGCGCAATGTCGTGCGCACCATGCCCAACACCCCGGGACAGATCGGCGCCGGCATCACCGCGTGGTGCGCCCGCTCGCCGCTGTCGGAGGGCGACCGCAGCGCCGTCACAACCCTGCTGGGCGCGCTGGGCCAGGCTTTGGAGGTGCCGGAAAGCGACCTCGATGCCGTCACCGGCGTGAGCGGCAGCGGGCCGGCCTACGTGTTTGAATTCGCCGCCGCGCTTCGCGACGCCGGCGTCGCGGCCGGGCTCACCCGCGCCGCCGCGGAAAAGCTCGCGGTCGAAACGCTGCTCGGTGCCGCCCGGCTGCTCGCGCGCAAGGCGATCGAGCCGGAGATCCTGCGCGACCAGGTAACCTCGCCCAACGGCACGACGTTCGCGGGCCTGCAGCGGCTCAAGGCGGGGGACTTCCGCGGCCTGATCCGCGAGACCGTCCTCGCCGCCACCGCCCGCTCGAAGGAGTTGTCGCAGGACGGCTGAGACGGAAGTGCGCCACCGGCCTGCAAATCGCCCATGAGAACCGCCGCACGGAAAGGTGGAGCGGCTTGTCCTCTCTTTGGACCGAAGACAAGGGTAACACATGTTCG
>CALFZM010000061.1 GCA_937952235.1 uncultured Opitutia bacterium
CCGCGACTCACGAGGCCGCCAGCAGCCGGCGCAGCGTCTCGTCGACGAGCTTGGGATTGGCCTTGCCCTTCGCGGCCTTCATCACCGGGCCTTTGAACGCGTTGATCGCGCTGTCCTTCCCCGCCTTGAACTCGGCGAGTGCCTTCGCATTGCCGGCAATGGCGTCGCGGCACCATTGCTCGAGTTCGCCCGCGTCAGTGGGCTCGGCCTTGAGCCCGCGGCGCTCCGCGATCGCCGCCGGCTGATCGCCGGTCGCGAACATTTCGACGAAGATCTCTCGCGCGGCGGTGGTGAGGACCGTGCCGCTCTCGACGAGCTGGACCAGCGCGGCGATGTGCGCGGGTCGCACCCGGCTTTCGACAAGCGACTGTCGCGCCGCCCCGAGTTCGCGCAGGAGATCGTTGGTGATCCAGTTGCCGGCGGCCTGCGCCTTGCCGGCGCCCGCCAGCCGCGCGGACTCCTCGAAGAAATCCGCGAGCACGTGATCCCAGACGAGGACGGAGGTCAGCGTGTAAGGAAGCTGGTATTCGGAGAAAAACCGGCGCTGCTTGTCGAAGGGCAGTTCCGGACACTCGCCCTGCAGGCGGTGTTTCCAGGGCTCGTCGACCACGACCGGCATCAGGTCCGGATCGGGGAAGTAGCGGTAGTCGTGCGCTTCCTCCTTGGAACGGAGCGACTGGGAGGTGCCCGTCATGCCGTCGTAATCGCGCGTCTCCTGCACGATGGTGCCGCCGCGTTCGAGCACGCCGATCTGCCGCTTGATCTCGTGCGCGATGCCGTCGCGCACAAAGGAGATCGAATTGAGGTTCTTCAGCTCGACTTTTGTGCCGAGCCGGGTCTCGCCGACGGGGCGGAGGGAGATGTTGGCGTCGCAGCGGAGCTGCCCCTTCTCCATATCGCAGTCGGAAATGCCGCCGTAGATCATCGTCGCGCGCAGCGACGTGAGGTACGCGAAGGCCTCCTCGGCCGTGTGCATCGCCGGATCGGATACGATCTCCATCAAGGGCGTCCCGGCGCGGTTGTAGTCGACGAGCGAGTCGGTCGCGCCGTGGTTGAGCTTGCCGACGTCCTCCTCGAGGTGGATGCGCGTGAGCGGGATCCGCTTGTGCTCGCCCATGACGTTGCGGGCCGGGCCGGGCAGCTCGATCTCGACCGAGCCGCCGAGGCAGATCGGCTGGTCGTACTGCGAGATCTGGTAGTTCTTCGGCGAGTCGGGATAGAAATAGTTCTTCCGGTCCCACTTGCAGACGGGCGCGATCCGGCAGCCGAGCAGGAGCCCCGCCTTGATGATGGCGTCCAGCGCGGCCTTGTTCATCACCGGCAGTGCGCCGGGCAGGCCGAGGACCACCGGGTCGGTGAGCGTGTTGGGTTCATGGCCATACCCGGCGCCAACGCTCGTGAAGACCTTGGAGCGCGTCTTGATCTGGACGTGGACCTCGAGACCGATGACGGCTTCGTAGTTCATGTGGAATGGAGCGAGTAGCGGGTGGTGAGGGGCAAGGAGGAGCGAGTCGGGGATCGGGAGGCGGAGCCGGATGCTCGCTGCCGGCTCCTCCCTTCGCGCCACCGATCAAAGTGCCGGCCGGCGCTGGGACCAGTCGTGGGCTTGATCGTAGGCATGGGCGATCGCGAGCAGGCTCGCCTCCTGGAAGGGTTGTCCGATGAGCTGGAAGCCCACCGGCAGGCCGCCCCCGGTGAAACCGCACGGCACGCTGATCCCGGGAAGCCCGGCGAGGTTCACGCCGATCGTGTAGATGTCGCACAGGTACATCGCGAGCGGATCGGACTTCTCGCCCAGCTTGAACGCCGGGATCGGCGAGGTCGGGGTGATGAGCGCATCCACCTGCTCGTAAGCGCGGAGGAAATCCTGCCGGACGAGGGTTCGGACCTTCTGGGCCCGCAGGTAGTAGGCGTCGTAGTAGCCGCTCGAAAGCACGTAGGTGCCGAGGATGATGCGACGCTTCACTTCGGCGCCGAAACCCTCGGCGCGCGACTGGAAATAGACGTCGACCACGTCCTTCGCCTTCGCCGACCGGTGCCCGTAACGGATGCCGTCGAAACGCGCGAGATTCGAGGACGCTTCGGCGGTGGCGATGATGTAGTAGACGTCGAGGCAGTATTGCGTGTGCGGCAGCGAGACTTCGCGCACCTCGCAGCCCTGCGCGCGATAGAACGCAATCGCGCGCTCGACCGCGGCGGCGACCTCCGGGTCGAGGCCGGTGCCGAAATACTCCTTCGGGATGCCCAGGCGCCAGGGACCGCGGCGCGTCCGCAACTCCGCCCGGTAGTCCGGGATGTCGGTGCGAAAGGAAGTCGAGTCCCGCTCGTCGTGACCGGCGATGGCCTGCAGCACCAGCGCCGCGTCCTCGACCGTGCGGGCAAACGGCCCGATCTGGTCGAGCGACGATGCGTACGCCACCAGCCCGTAGCGCGACACGAGCCCGTACGAAGGCTTGAGCCCGACCACGCCGCAGAGCGCCGCCGGCTGCCGGATCGAGCCGCCCGTGTCGGAGCCCAGCGTCGCGATCGCCTCCCCGGCCGCCAACGCCGCGGCGCTGCCGCCGGACGAGCCGCCCGGCACCCGCGTGAGGTCCCAGGGATTGGCTGTCGGGTGGAACGCGGAGTTCTCGGTGGAGGAACCCATCGCGAACTCGTCGCAGTTCAGCCGGCCCCACAATACGGCACCCGCCTGCCGCAGTTTCACGGTCACGGTCGCGTCGTACGGCGACACGAAGTCGGCCAGGATCCGGCTCGATGCCGTCAGCGGCTGATCCCTGACCGCGATCACGTCCTTGAGACCGATCGGGATGCCTTCGAGCGGCCCGCGGTCCTGCCCCGCCGCGCGACGGGCGTCGGAGGCGGCGGCCTGGGCGAGCGCATCGGCCTCATCGCGCGAGTTGAACGCCTGCACCCGGCCTTCAACCGCCTGCGTGCGGGCGATCGCGGCGCGCGTCAGCTCGACGGACGAGATCTCCTTCGCCCCGAGCCGGGCGGCGAGCGTGGCGATCGACTGGTAGTGAAGTTCGGAGGACATGCGGAGGACCTCGCCTACTCGACCACCTTGGGCACCGCGATCATGTGGTCGCGCTGCGCGGGAGCGTTGCGGAGCGCGTCGGCGACCGGGAGACCCGGCGCCGCCACGTCCTCGCGCCAGACGTTGGTCACCGCGAAGGCGTGGGCCGTGGGCTCGACGCCCGTCACATCGACCCGCGCGAGCTGCTCGATGTGGTGGAGCACGCTGCCGAGCTGCTGGGAGAACGTGGCCTTCTCCTCCGGCGTCAGCGCGAGCCGCGCGAGCTGCGCGACGCGGTCGATGTCGAGTTGGGGTGCTTGGGACATGGCGGCTTACTTGCGGATAAGATAGGGCGTGGACTGCTCGAGGCTGGCCTGGATCCTCTGGAACACGAGGTTGACCTCCTCATCCGTCAGCGTCCGCTCCGGGGAGCGAAACACGAGGTTGAACGCCAGGCTCTTCTTGCCCTCGGGCAGGCCCTTGCCGGCGTAAAGGTCGAACACCGCGACGCTTTCCACGGCGAACGCCGTGCCCACGGCGGCGCGGGCGAGCTTCACCAGCGTCTTTTGCACGTCTCCCGCCGGCGTCGCGGTGTCCACGACGAGGGCCAGGTCGCGCAGCGCCGCCGGCATCTGGCTGAACTCGGTGAAACGCCGGCGGGTGACATCGGCCGCGAGGCGCTCGGGCAGGATCGCGAACGTGCCGGCGTAGACGCGCCCTTCGATGCCGAGCGCGCGCACCAGGGCGAGGTCGACGAGCCCGAGGCGCGCGCACCAGCCGTATGCGATGTCACCGGCGCCCACCGAGTGCCCCTCCTGCCAGCCGTGCCCGGGCGATCCGGTCGCGACGAGCGGCTGCCGGGCGAAATCGACGCCCGCGGCGGCGGCAAGCGCGTGCAGGTGATGTTTCACCGTGTGGAAATCGGGCGACTCGCGCTTGAGCCAGCTCCGTTCACCCGTCGGCTCCGCCACGAGGAACGCCACCGCAGCGCATTCGACCGTCTGGCCCTTTCGCTCGAGGAACACCCGGCCCGTCTCGCAGAGGCGCGAAACGCTCACCCCGCGCGACTGGTTGAGCTTCAGCGTCTCGAGCAGGCCGCTGACGAGCGTCGGCCGCAGGTGCGACTGGTCCTCTACGAACGGATTCGCGAGCGCGAGTTCGCGGGCGGCCGCCGCCTCGACCCAGGGAGCGATTTCCCGGGCGGGACGCAGCGTATAGTTCACGCACTCGTGGAAGTCGTGGCCGACCAGGTAATCGGTCACGCGGCGGTTGAAGGCGACGATCGGATCGTCCTCCGCCAGCAGGCCCGGAGCGCGCACGACGTCGGCGGGAATCTTCTCGGTGCCGTACAGGCGGAGCACTTCCTCGACCAGATCGATCGGGCGGTCGAGATCGTCGCGCCAACTGGGAATGCTCACCGTCCAGGCGGGGCCGCGCGCGGGCTCCTTCGTCTCCTCCTCGCGGGTCACGGTCAACTCGAGCGCGTCGAAAGCCGCGCGCATGTCCGCCGCGGGAACATCGAAGCCGAGCCGGTCGGTGATGAAGTCGTGCGTGACGACGATCTCGCGCAGCCAGGGCACGTCGCCGCCCACCACGAACGCCGGCCCTGCGACC
This sequence comes from uncultured Opitutia bacterium, assembly GCA_937952235.1. Classification (GTDB taxonomy): domain Bacteria; phylum Verrucomicrobiota; class Verrucomicrobiia; order Opitutales; family Opitutaceae; genus ER46. The sequence goes on from CALFZM010000061.1 coordinate 4,628, forward strand.
TGCCCGCCCGCCGTCTCGAGGATCAGGTCGACCGCCCGATAAGCCGCTTCGAGCGAGGTGTGCGGGTCGACGCCCCGCTCGTAGCGATACGAGGAGTCCGACGCGAGCCCGAGCTGGCGCGAGGTGGCGCGGATCGACTGCCGCTTGAAGCACGCGCACTCCAGCACGAGGTCGGTGGTGTCGGCGGAGACACCGGAATCCTCGCCGCCCATGATGCCCGCGACGACGACCGGCCGCTGCGCATCCGCGATCACCAGCATCCGGCTGGTCAGGGTGCGCTCCCGCCCGTCGAGGGTGACGATCTTCTCCCCGTCCGCGGCGCGACGGACGACGATCTCGTGGCCGGCCAGTTTGCGGGCGTCGAACGCGTGCAGCGGCTGGCCGGTCTCGAGCATGACGTAGTTGCCGACATCGACGACGTTGTTGATGGGCCGCAGTCCCACCGCCTTGAGCCGTTCCTGCAGCCAGGCGGGACTCGGCCCGACCTTGATCCCGGTCACGACGAACGCGCTGTAGAGCGGGCAGTCCTCCGGCGCTTCCACGCGGACCGAGGCGAGCAGATCCCGGCGCTCCGCGGCGCCGTCGGGCAGCGCGCCGCGGAACTTCTCCTGCGGATACGCGAGCGGCAGTTTGAACCACGCGGCGAGCTCGCGGGCGATGCCCAGGTGCGAGAGGCAATCGGGGCGATTCGGCGTGATCTCGATGTCGAAGACCGTGTCGCCCGGAGGCAGCGCGTCGTTGATCGGAGTGCCGAGGGCCGGCTTGCCCTCGATGAGCAGCAGTCCGTCATGCTCGCCGCCGAGACCGAGCTCGTCGGGCGCGCACATCATGCCGTCGGACGCCTGGCCCCGGATCTTCGACTGCTTGATCTGGAAATTGCCCGGCAGGACCCCTCCGGGCAGCGCGACGAACACCCGGTGGCCGGGGTCGCAATTGTGCGCGCCGCAGACGATCGTCTTCACCCCGCCGGCCGGGCCGACGTCGACCGTGCAGACGGAAAGCTTGTCCGCATTGGGGTGCCGGGCGCGGGTGAGGATCTCGCCGACGACGACCTGCTCGAGCCGGGGCGCACCGGTCTGGTGGACGGACTCCACCTCGAAGCCAAGGAACGTGATCGCCCGGGAGATTTCTTCGACGGACGCATCGAGCGGGACGTAGTCGCGGAGCCAGTTGAGGGAAATTTTCATCTCGGAGTAGCGAGGAGCGGGAAAGGGGGGCGAGCAGGGAGCAGCTGGCTGCGAGCTTCATGCTCGCTACGCGCTGCCCGCGTCCCGCCGGTTCGATCAGGCGAATTGCTTCAGGAAACGGAGGTCGTTCTGGTAGAAATATCGGATATCATCGATGCCGTAGAGCAGCATCGCGAGGCGCTCGAGTCCCATGCCAAACGCGTAGCCGCTCCAGACCGCCGGATCGTAGCCGACCGCCTCGAACACGGTCGGGTCGACCATGCCGCAGCCGCCGATCTCGATCCACGGCTTTTTCACCTTCGGGAGGTGCGTGGCGGAGAGGTCCACCTCGAAGCTGGGCTCCGTGTAGCCGAAGTAGTGCGGACGGAAGCGCGTCTTCGTATCCTTGCCCAGCAGCGACGCGAAAATGTAGTCGAGCAGCGCCTTCAGGTCGCGGACGGTCACGTTGCGATCGACGTACAGGCACTCGAGCTGGTGGAAGTTCGCGCTGTGCGTGGCATCGGTCGTGTCCCGGCGGTAGACGCGGCCCGGCGAGACGATCCGGATCGGCGGCGGGCCCTTGAGCATCGTCCGGATCTGGACCGACGAGGTGTGCGTGCGCAGGAGATACTTTTCGTCCGGCACCTTGCGCGAGACGTTGCCGAAGCGGGCGGAGGCGGGAAAGTAAAACGTATCCTTCTCGTCGCGGGCCGGGTGATCCGAGGGCGTGTTGAGGGCGTCGAAGCAATAGTACTCCGTCTCCACCTCGGGTCCATCGGCGACCACGAAGCCGACCTTGCGCAGGATCCGGCACATCTCCTCGCGCACCAGCGTGAGCGGATGGCAGGTGCCCGGTCCCGGGTCCGGGGACGGCAGCGTGGCGTCAACCGGCGGCCCGAGCTGCGCCGCGAGCTCGGCATGCGCGATGCGGGCCAGCGTCGCGTCGAGCTGGGCGGTGAGCTGCGTCTTGGCCTCGTTGATCAGCTTGCCCACCGCGGGCCGCTGCTCCTTGGGCACGGCGCCCATCTGCTTCATCAGCCCGGTGAGCTCGCCGTGCGGGCCGACGTAGCGAGCCTTGGCGGCCTCGAACTCGGGGCGCGAGGCGATCGCGGGCAATTCGGCGGCGGCCTTGGCCAGGAGGGCGGAGAGTTGGTCTTGCATCGGAAACGAAGGGGAAGACTGGCGGACGGACTACGCGGAAGACACGGAAAAACGGCGGGGATTCGACGTCGCCGTCACCCGCCCGGGGCGGACAAAAAAGAAGGACGAACCTCACGAGTGAGGCCCGTCCTCCGGGAAAGCTGAACTGGGAGGCGAGCCGGGGCTGGCTCGCGTTGAATCTGAATCAGGCCTGCTTCGCGGCGGCCTTGGCGGCGGCCGCCTTCTCCATCAACGCGTGCTGGGCGGTCTTGACCAGCGCGTTGAAGGCGACCTCGTCGCGAATCGCCAGGTCGCTCAGGACCTTGCGGTCGAGCTCGATGTTGGCGGCCTTGAGGCCCTCGATGAAGCGGCTGTAGCTGATGCCGGCATTGCGGCAGGCGGCGTTCAGGCGGACGATCCAGAGCCCGCGGAAATCGCCCTTCTTCTTGCGGCGGGCGGCGTAGGCGTACTGCCACGCGTGTTGGACGGCTTCCTTCGCGTAGCGAAAGAGCTTCGACTTGTTGCCGAAGTAGCCTTTGGCGTACTTCAGGACCTTCTTGCGCCGCTTGCGGGAAGCGGGACCATTCGTTGCACGAGCCATGTTGGTTTATTCCTTTGGTTTTGTTCGCCGCAGGCCGGCTTGGGATATCACCTGCGAACGAGGTTTCGGTTGACGCGCGTCGGTCGGGACTGACTCAGAGACCGAACGGCAGGGCGCGCTTGAGCGGGCGGGCATGACCCTCGGCCACCAGCTTGTCGCGAGTCGCACGACGCTTTTGCTTCGTGCTTTTCGCGCCAAGCAAATGACGAAAGCCAGGCGTGCGGCGCACGAGCTTGCCCTTGGCGGTGAGTTTGAACCGCTTGGCAATGGACTTCTTGGTCTTTTGCATGGAGAGCGGTCGAAAACAGAGAGCGCCCAGGGGGTTGGCAAGGCTTTTGTCGGGGCGCGGCGTTTCTTTACGAAGCCGGGCCTGCCCTTCCCTGCCGGGCGGCGCTCACCACCCCATGGCGGCGTTGGTCCGGCGCGGATCCGCGTACCCCGTCAGCGAGCCATCCACGTTGAATTCGATCGCGTTCACGCCCCCGAAGAACCGGCCCGTGCCCGCGCGCTCCGGCAGATTCACGCGCCATCCCCGCTCCTGCAAGGCCTGCGCCTCGGCATGCGGAAAGGACTGCTCCGCCTCGAAGGCTTCCGTCTCGCCACGCCGCAGCGCGGCCGTGAAGTGGATCCGGGTGTCGCCGATCGCGTCGGCGAGCGGACGCTGCCAGGCCAGGCGATCGAGCAGCACCTGGAGGAGCGCGGTGGGGATGCGGGCGGCTCCGGGCACGCCGACAGCAAACACAGGCTTACCGTCCCGGAGGACGATCGTGGGCCCGATGGTGGAGCGGGGCCGCCGGCCGGGAGCGAGGTAGTTGAGACTGGCCGGGTCGGTGAACGTGAAATTGCTCATCGAATTGTTCATCACGACGCCCGTGCCGGGCGGGACGACGCCCGCGCCAAAATGCAGGCTCTGCGACTGCGTCGCGCACACGATGTTGCCGTGGCCGTCGGCGACGATGAAATGCGTCGTGGCTGCGGCGGCGCTTTCGAAATAATCCGGCCACTCGCCGCGGTCGGCCTGCGCCACCTTCTTCTTGGCCGCCGGCGGCCCGAACGCCTGCGCACGAATCTGCGCGATCGAGTCCGGCGCAATGAGTTTCTCGAAACGAAAGCGCGACTCGGGCGCGTCGCCCACGGTCCGCGCGACCTGCGGCTGAACGACACGCCACACGCGGCCGATCCGGTCGAGCTGCGCGGCCGTGCGCAGCGGCCCGCTGGCGAACGAATCGGATTCGAGCGCCTTCAGCACCGGCATGAACAGTGCCGCGCCGCTGGTGGGGGGAGGGCCGCTGAACAGGGTGTGGCCGCGAAAGTCGATCGTCACCGGCTCGGCGACCCGCGCCTGGTAGCCGGCGAGGTCGGCCAGCGTGAGCGAGCCGCCGCCGCGCTGCGACGCGCGCACGATCGCCTCCGCCACCGGACCGCGGTAGAAGCCGTCGCGACCGTGGGTCGCGAGCCGTTCGAGCGTGCGCGCCAGGTCCGCGTTGGGCAGGAGCGAGCCGACCGCCGGCAGCTTTCCGCCGGGCAGGTAGAGGCGCGCGATCTCCGGGTCGCCGCGCCGCAGTTCGCGTTCCTTTTCCTCGAACAGCACGCGGCTCTTCGGCAGGACGCGAAAACCTTCGCGCGCAAGCCGGATGGCCGGCTGCACGTTCTCCGCCCAGGTCCGCGCGCCCCACCGCTGGTGGGCGAGCCAAAGTCCGGCGCCGAGACCGGGCACGCAGACGGCGCCGTAGCCATAGGAGCGTTCCGCCACCGGCCGCTTCAGGTACGCGGCGACGTCGACCGAACCGGCGGCGTCCATCGCGTCCACGGCATAGGTGCGTCCCGACTTCGCCTCGAAGTAGAGCAGCATGAGCTTCCCGCCGAGACCGGAGCCGTACGGCTCGGCGACGCCGACCGCGAGCGAGGTCGCGACCGCGGCATCGACGGCGTTGCCGCCCGCTTCGAGCACGGCGACCCCCGCCGCCGCCGCCTGCGGATGACCCGCCACAACCATGCCGCGCCGCGCCGTGACCGGCGCCACTTCCACCGGCACCGCGCTCGCGGTCACCGCCAGGACGAGAGAGAGCATCAACCCGCGCATAGGAAGTCCGACGCTGCCGTGGCGGGCGGGAAACGCACGCGAAAAACCCCGCGCGGCGGGCGGGCAAAAAAAAGCAACGGCGGTCGAAGACCGCCGTTGCGATTTTCAGGGAACCGGTCCGAAGACCGGTGGAGCCTCAGCGCTTGCCCGTCTTTTTCTTAGCGGGCTTGGCGCTCTTTTTCTTGGAGGCGGACTTCTTGGGTTTCGTGGCCATCGCTGCGATGTTCACGGGATTGTGAAGGATGGCACGCACTTTTTTCAAAAAATGCGCACTCAGAAGCGTTTCGTCATTTGGCCGTAGAACGTGCGGCCGCGCGCGTTGGTGCCTGCGCCGCGGCGGTAACCGAAGTCCTCGTCGGCCAGCGGCGGCTCCTCGTCCATGACGTTGTTCACGCCCAGGCGCAGCGAAAGGTTGCTGAACGCGCTGCCGCGCCGGCGCGGGAACGCGTAGTTGAGATACGCGTTATGGGTGGTGTATGAGGATACCAGATACCGGTAGCGGCGCACGCCGCCGGAGTCGTCGTACACCGAGATGTAGCCCGGCTGACCGAGCGCGTCGTAGACTTCCTTCGTCGTGGCGGTGCCGGTGTCGACGTACTTGCCGTAGTAGTTCGTGAACCAGCCCGCGGTCCAGCGCTCGAGCCGCCAGGTGGCGCCCACGTTGCCCCGCACGCGGGTGCGGCCGTCGCGGTTGATGTTGTTCACCTTCGGCGCACCGGGCTCGTCTTCGGTCTCGGACTTCAGCAGGTAGCTCGCGTCGCCGCGCAGCGTGAGCTGGCCGACGCGGGTCCTGGGCAGGCGGAGCTCCACGCCGAAGTCCAGGCCCTCGACCTCGCGGCCGGCCAGGTTGACGTAATCGGTGACGACGGAGCGCACCGACCCGACGGGCACGCGCTGCTGGACGGCGGGACGACCGGCATTGTAGGCGTTGAAGGCCGCAACGTCCGCCGGCGTGACGGCGTTGCGCACGACCTTCGGGTTGCCGGCGTAGTCGGCGGTGCCGCTGCCGAGGTTGATCTGGCCGAGGGGCGTGCCGGCGGCCAGCGCCTTCTGCACCGCGCCATCGAGCAGCTCCTCGTCGCGGATGAGCTGCGTCGTGCCGGTGACGTCGTCGATCACGCCCTTCTGGTGGATGCGCCAGTAGTCCACCGTGACGGTGAGGTTCCGGTAGAACGGGGCGGTGACCACGATGCCGGTGGTGAACGAGCGCGACGTCTCCGGACGGAGCGAGGCGTTGCCCTGGCGGAGCACGACTGGCACCGCATTCGAGTCGACGTTGAGGCCGGTGACTTCGGCGCGGTACGGATCGTTGTAGGTGTTGCCCGAGCGCTGGAGCGGCGTGGGATTGCTCTGCACGAGATTGGGGGCGCGGAAGGAGGACGCCGCGGTCGCACGCAGCATCGCCCAGTCGTTGGGACGGTAGTGCAGCCCGAACTTGGGCTTCGCCGTGCTGCCGAAATCGGAGAACCGCTCGGCCCGGCCGGCCACCGTCAGCTCGAGCGAACGGGCAAACCGGTTCGGGTTGGCGCGGCCGACGACGGGGACGAGCACCTCGCCGAAGACCGACGCGATCGTGCGCGAGGCGTAGAGATTAACGTTGGGGCTGACCGCGAGGAAATCGTTCTCGTTCGGGCCGAAGAACAGGTTCGTCGGATCGTTGGGATTGCCGTTGTACGGCGCGTCGGGCGGGTTGAGGCCGGAATACGGCGGGCGCCAGTCGCGATAATCCTCCCAGCGGAACTCCGCGCCGGCGGCGACGCCGATCGCGCCGCCCCAGAAGCGGTCGAGCACCGAGCCGCTGACGCGCAGGTCCCAACTCGCGAGCTGGGTGCGGCCTTCGCGGATGAAATTCTCGTAGAGGGAATTCGTCAGCGCCTCCGGGTTGCTGAACGGACGGTCGACCTGCAGGAGGTAGGGATTCGCGGCGTTCCCCGCCTGCGGCACGAGCTTGAAGGTGTAGTTGAAGGGATTGAACGCGCGGGCGGGATCCGAGGCGACGAGGGCCGCGCGCAGCTTGCTCTCGCGCACGGCGAACTCCTCCTCGTCGCGCGTGTTGTTGCGGCCGAACAGCACCCCCGACTCCCACTCCCACTCGCCCGCGAACTTGCCCCGCAGACCGCCGACGATGCGCATCGCCTCGGAATCAACCGTGATGCGGCGCGGCTTGAAGTCGCGCGGGATCACGCCGACGCCCGTGAGCAACTGCACGTCGGCCGGCGTGCCGACCAGGCGCGGCGTGCCGTCGGGGTTGTTCTGTCCCGTCGGATGATAGAAGCGCGAACCGAACGGATTATATGGATTGTCGGCGCCGACGTAGATGGCGTGGTCCGTGGCGGCATCGAAGGACGTCGGCAGCCGGCCGGTGATCGACCGCGCGCGGTAGGCCAGCACTTCGCCGAAAGCCTCGAGGTTCGGCCGCAGGCGGTGGCGGAGGGTGCCGGTGAAGTTGAAGCGGTCCGTCTTGGGCAGGATCGGCTTGTGGTCGTTGGGATTCTGATACCAGTTGACGGTGAAGTCGTCGATGTTGTGCGAAGGCAGGGTCTGCCGGAACCCGACGTTTCCGTCCGCGAGCGGAATCAGGTAGAAGATGCCGGCCGTGCTCGTGGTCGCATTGGGGCTGCCCGACGTGGTGATGATGCCGCGGTTGCCGGTGGGGCGGGCGCCGGCGAACGCTCCCGTCGGGTCGAACGCCCCGCGCACGAAGCCGCCGTAGTAGCTCGAGTCGGTGCTGAGGCGGTTGTCGAAATCGTTGTCGCGAACGACCGTGCCCGCGGTGTCGGTGATCGGCAGGCCGTTCCACGGCGCCGGCACCGGGCGGGTCAGTCGGATGTCCTGGTTGCTCGAGAATTTCCGCTGGTTGAGCCAGAGGAAATCGCGGTGGTAGTAGTCCAGCGTGAGCAGGAGGTTGCTCTTGCCGCCGTTGAAATTGCGGCCGTCCGTGACCTCCACGTTCCAGTCGTTGCCGCCGCCATGCTGGGTGAGGCTGCCGCGGGCGCGGAACGAGAGGCCGTCATAATTGCTGCGCGTGACGGAGTTGACCACGCCGGCGGCGGCGTCGGTGCCGTAGATCGCCGAGGCGCCGTCGCGCAGCACCTCCACGCGGGCGAGCGCGGATGCCGGCAGCTGGTTGACGTTCACCGCCATCGACGGCACGCCGCTCTCGGCCTGGCTGATCGGATGCGGCGGAAGCCGGCGGCCGTTGAGCAAAACGAGCGTGTTGCCGGAGCCGATGCCGCGCAGATTGAGCGAGGTGTTGTCGCCGCGTGCGTCCGCCCCGAGCGTGTTGCCCTCGTCGAGCGTGATCGGGCCGCCGATGGACATCGTCTCGAACAACTCCGCGGCGGTCGGCACCGCGCGCAGGTCGAGGTCCTCGAGGCTCATCACGGTGACCGGCAGGGTCTTTTCCTCGTCCTGCCGCCGGATGTTCGTGCCGGTGACAGTGAACGCTTCCATCAACTGAGTATCCGACCCGGCGGGGTTGGCGGGCCGGGACGGAGCGGGTGCGGTCTGCGCGGACAGGCCGGAAGCGGCAGCGAGCAGCGCCGGCAGGATTACACGGTTTCGTTTCATGGTGCTTGGTTGGCTAGATGACTTGGGGAAACGCGCCGCGACGTCACGGCCTTTCCCGAATGAGCACCCGGCCCGCCCGGCCGGCGAGAAGTCGCCCGGAGCGCAGCGCGACGCGGCCGTTGACCACCACGTCCGTCACTCCTTCCGCATACTGGTGCGGCTGCTCGTAAGTGGCGCGATCGCGCACCGCGGCCGGATCGAAGACGGCAAGGTCGGCGAACGCTCCGGCGCGGAGGGTCCCGCGATCCCGGATCCGGAACACCGCCGCCGGCAGCCCGGACATCGAATGAATGGCCCGTTCAAGCGGCAGCAGTGCCTCGTCGAATACGTACCGGCGCAGCTTGCGCGGGTACGGCCCGTACGAGCGCGGATGGGGCACACCTTCGCCGAAGGCGACCAGTTCGCCGTCGGAGCTCGTCATGGTCCAGGGTTGCACCATGAACGCCCGCAGGTCGCGTTCGTCCATGTTGAAGGAGACGATCGAAGCGCCGCCGCGCTGGATGAGGTCGAGCGCCGCATCCACCGGTTCGAGCAGCCGCTCGCGGGCGATCGCGTCGAGCCGCCGGCCTTCCAGCGCCGGCTCCGCCTTGAACGAACGGATCATGATGTTCGCCGGCCCGGCCCGGCGCGCGAGATTGTCGATCATTTCCCGACGGATGCGGGCGCGCAGCTCGGCATTCGCGAGGCGGCCCTGCAGCTTCCCCACCCCGCCGGCCAGCGCCCAGCTCGGGACCAGTGCAGCCGTGAGCCCGGTCGAGGAGGCCTCGTACGGATATTGATCCGCGTACAGCTCGACGCCCGCCGCGCGGGCGGCGTCGATGCGCTTGATGATCTCGCCCGACAGGCCCCACACGCGCGGCCCCAGCACCTTGATGTGGGTGACGATGCCCGGGAGCCGGGCCTCTTGGGCGACGCGGATGACTTCCTCGACCGCCGCGACGACGCCGATGGTGTAGTCGGCCTCATCCCGGATGTGGCTGGTGTAGAAGCCGTCGAACTCGGCCGCGACGCGAGCCAGCGCAATGTGTTCCTCCGTCTTTGAAAAAGCTCCCGGGGTGTAGAACGGCCCGGCGGAAAGGCCGAACGCCCCGGCCTCGAATCCGCGGCGCACGAGCGCGGCCATGCGCGCGAGCTCGGCGTCGTCCGGCGCGCGATCCGCGCTGCCCAGCACCGCGCCGCGCACGGCGTTGTGTCCAATGAGCTGGACCACGTTTACGCCGGGTACCACTGACTCGATCGTGCGACGCTGGGCGGCAAGATCGACCGGGCCGCCGCCATCCGGATTGATGAGGACCGTCGTGATCCCCTGCCGCAGCAGCGCCTCGGCGGCCGCAGTACCCGGCCGGCTGAGCGCCGGGTAGGCGTGACTGTGCGCGTCGATGAAACCGGGCACCACATAACGCCCCGCGGCGTCGATCTCCTCGCGGGCAGAGGCATGGTCGAGCCGGCCGATCGCCACGATGCGGTCGTCGCGCACACCGACATCCGCCCGCCTCCACGGGGCCCCACTGCCGTCGAGCACCCGGCCATTGCGGACCACGAGATCGAAGGCGGGCGGCGCGTCCCCGCCGCGCGCAGCGACGACTGCGACAGCCAGAAGGAGCAGAAGCAGTGGAGCACGCTTTGCCATGTCGGCCGGGCCCCTCTACCAGCCGGCGGCCGCACCACCGGCGCGGGGATCCGCGGCGCCGACGAAGCCATGCCCGTCGGCCGAGCGCCCCACCAGGTGCAAAACCCCGAAGGGCCTTTCCTCCGCGAGCCGATGACCGCGCTGCTGCAGCGCGGCGCGCACGTCCGCGGGCAGCGCCGGCTCGATCCGAAGTTCGTCCGGCCGCCACTGCTGGTGGAAGCGGGGCTGCGCCAGCGCGTCGGCCGGCGAGCGCTGCAGGTCGAGGATGGCAACAAGGTTCAGGACGACCTGCGTGATGATGGTCGGCCCGCCCGCCGCGCCGAGGGCGAGCACGGGCCGTCCGTCGCGCAGCACGATGGTCGGACTCATCGAGGACAGCGGACGCTTGCCCGGGGCGATGGCGTTGGCCTCGGCGCCGATGAGCTTGAAGGCGTTGGGGACCCCCGGTTCGACGGAGAAATCGTCCATCTCGTTGTTGAGGACGATTCCTGTCCCGGGCACGATCACCTTCGAGCCGAAGGTGGTGTTCACCGTGGCGGTGCACGCGACCCAGTTGCCTTCGGCATCCGCGACCGAGAAGTGCGTGGTGTGTTTCTCGAAGAACCGCGGCGCGGCGTCGGGCGGGGTGCCGTGACCCTCCACGACAAGGGCCCGGTCCGGCTGGATCCGCGCCGCCAGCTGCCGCGCGTAGGCCGGCTCGAGCAGGCCGCGCGGGACGTCGACATGGTCGGGGTCGCCCAGCCAGTGCGCGCGATCGGCGAAGGCGAGCTTCATGGCCTCCGCGACGACATGCTCGCGGGCGCCGGGCGCCCGCAGGCCGGCGAGATCGAAGCCCTCGAGGATGTTCAGGATCTGCGCGACGTGCACCCCGCCCGAACTGGGCGGCCCGAAACCCGCGATGCTGTATCCGCGATACGATGACAGGACCGGCGTGCGCGGCCTCGCGGCATACGCCGCGAAGTCGGCCGCGGTGAGGATGCCGCCGTGGGCGCGCATCCAGCGGCCGACCGCCGCCGCGTACTCGCCGCGATAAAACCAGTCCGGGCCCTCGCGGGCGATGGCGCGGTAGCTGCGAGCCAGGTCCGGCTGCCTCAGGACTTCCCCGGCGGCGTATGGCTCGCCGTCGCGCTTGAAGAACACTGCGCGCGAACCCTCGAACCGGCGCAGGTCCGCCGCGGTGGCCCGGATCCGCTGCGCGTAGAGTTCGCTGACGGTGAACCCCTGCTCGGCCAAGCGGGTCGCGGGCGCGATCAGCGTCGAGAGCGGCATGCGGCCGTGCTCGCGGACGGCCCGCGCCCAGGCGGCCAGTGCGCCCGGCACGCCGCTCGCCAGCGCGCCGGTCTGGCTGAGCGAGGTGTCGGCCCGCCCGTTGCGCAGGTACATGTCGCGGGTCGCCGCGGCCGGCGCAGTCTCGCGTCCGTCGAGCGCGAAAATCCGCCCGTCGGCGCGGCGGATGAGCATGAAACAACCGCCGCCGATGCCGGAGTTGTATCCGTCGACCACGCCCAGCGCGAGGCCCACGGCCACCGCCGCATCGACGGCGTTGCCGCCCTCCTTCAGGATGCGCACCCCCGCATCGGTCGCGAGGGGATGGGCGGAGGAAACGACGCCGTGCGTCCATACGCCTTCGCTTCCCGGAGCGGAGGAGCCGGCGCTCACCAGCAGGAGGATCAGGAGACACGGGCGGAAACGAGTCATCGCAGGGGCTGCTTGCACGCGTCATGCCACCGCTGGGGACGCGTGAATGCGAGCCTCAACCACCCCGCACGGCGCCGGCCGGCGGGCGGGGCGCCCGAATCCGGCGTTGTCATTTCGGCCACAGCCGTTGACGCTGCGTCACGCCGATGCCCCCCGCTCCCCTGGCCGACAAACACGTGCTGATCGTCGAGGACGTCCCCGCCTTCTGCCAGGAGCTGCGGGGCTATCTGAGGGGCCATTGCCGCCAGGTGACGATCTGCACCAGCCCACTCCGGGCTCTGCGCCGGCTGCGGACCGAGCCGCCGGACCTGCTGATCACCACGCTGATGATGCGGGAGCTCGGCGGTTTCGACCTGATCCGCCGGGTGCGCGGCCAGGGACTCGCGCTGCCCATCGTCATGATCACCGGCTACGGCAGCGAGAAGACGGCGATCGAGGCCCTGCGACTCGGCTGCTCGGACTACCTCGAGAAACCCGTGGCGGCCGATGAACTCAGGGCGCGGCTCGAGAAGATCTTCGTCGCGCGCGAGCATCCCCACGCCGGCACCACCGCCGCCCCCTCGGCCGCGCCGATGATCTCTGACGACCCGGCGATGAAGGCCATTTACGACATGGTCGGCGCGGTCGCCCGCAGCGACAGTCGCGTATTGATCCTGGGCGAAACCGGAACGGGCAAGCAACTGATCGCGCAGGCGATCCACGAACACAGCCCCCGGCGCAACGCGCCGCTCGTGGAGGTGAACTGCGCCGCGATTCCGGAGAACCTGCTGGAGAGCGAGCTTTTCGGCCACGAGCGCGGCGCGTTCACCGGCGCGACCGAGCGGCGGCAGGGCCGGTTCGAGGAGGCGGGCCAGGGGACGCTCTTCCTCGACGAGATTGGCGAGATGACGTTCACCGTGCAGTCCAAGCTCCTGCGCGTGCTGCAGAACGGCCGCTTCAGCCGGGTGGGCGGGAGCGCGCTCCTGCAATCGCACGCCCGCGTCATCGCGGCCACGAACCGGGACCTGCAGAAGGAAGTCGAGGCCGGCCGGTTTCGCGCCGACCTGTTCTATCGTCTGCACGTGATCACGCTCACCCTTCCGCCCCTGCGCCGTCGCACGGCCGATGTGCCGTTGCTCGCCGAACATTTCCTGCGGCGCTTCCGCGGACAGCGCGAACGTCCGGGCCGTTTTTCCCCGGCCGCGATGCAGCAGCTCCAGCACTATGCTTGGCCGGGGAATGTACGCGAACTGGAGCACCTGGTGGAGCGTTTCGCGGTGTTGCATGACCGCCCCGTGATCGAAGCGGAGGACCTGCCGGAGAGATTTGCGCGGCCCGCGGGCGGCGCGGCGACCGCGCGGTTCGACGAACCCTTGCTGCAGGGGAATTATGCCTCGGCACGGCGCGCGTTCGAACGCGCCTACCTGACGGAAACGCTGCGCCAGGCGCGCGGCAACATGGCGGAGGCGGCGCGGCGGGCCGGGCTCGATCGCTCCCATTATTTCCGGCTCGTGCGTCGGCAGGACTTGGATCCCCGGGCGTTCCGCTGAGATCGGAGCCCGGAACTCACATTGGCATCACACGTGCAAAGGCGGGCGGGACACCCTGCCCATGAAAAAGGTCAAAGTCATCCAATTCGGACTCGGTCCCATCGGACTCGAGTCGCTCAAGCTCGCCGCCGAACAGTCGTGGCTCGAAGTCATTGGCGGCGTCGACATCGACCCGGCCAAGATCGGCCGCACGCTCGCCGAACTTTCGGGCGTAGCCTCGCTCAGCGGCGCGACGGTCCACCCGTCGTTTGCCGCGGTCCTGGCCGCGGTCGGCCAGCCCGACGTCGTGCTGCACACCGCGGGTTCGAGCGCCGCGCTATCGTTGGCGCAGCTGCGTCCGGCACTCGAACGCGGCCTGGCGGTGGCGTCGACCTGCGAGGAGTTGATCTTTCCCGCGCTCAAGACGCCGGACATCACCCGGGAATACGACGAACTCTGCCGCCGTGCGGGTGCGCGACTCGTGGCGACGGGGGTCAACCCGGGTTTCGTGATGGACGTCCTTCCGATCTGCCTCACGGGCGTGAGCCGTGACGTGACGTCGATCTACGTCGAGCGCGTGGTCAATGCCTCGACCCGGCGGCAGCCCCTGCAGGCGAAGATCGGCAGCGGACAGGATCCGGACGAGTTCCGCGCCCGATTTGCGGCGGGCAAGGCGGGCCACGCCGGGTTCCAGCAATCCGTCGCGCTGCTCGCGCACGCGATGGGCTGGCAGCTCGATGATGTCCGCGAGACCTGCGAACCGGTGGTCGCGAGCAGCCGGGTGGTGACGAAGTTCTTCGACGTGGCGCCGGGGAAGAGCCTTGGCATCCATCAGAAATGCGTGGGTCTCAGCGGCGGCGAAACCCGCATCAAGCTCGATCTTCAAATGTACCTGGATGCCCCGCTGCCGCACGACGCAATTGTCATCAAGGGTCGGCCGAACCTGAATCTGGTGCTCAACGGCGGCGTGGCAGGCGACGACGCGACAGTCGCGGCATTGATCAACATCGTGCCGCGTCTGCTGCGCGCCGCTCCTGGCGTGCGTCTCATGACGGAACTGGCGGTGCCGGTGTGGCAGAACCCCCGCGCC
>CALFZM010000062.1 GCA_937952235.1 uncultured Opitutia bacterium
TAAATCGGCGCGGCGCGCGACCCGGTCGTGGGGTCGGGCGTCTGGCCGGCGTGGAGGGCTTTGGTTCCGAATCCAAGTTTGCTCATGGGAACAGGGGGTTGAGTGGCGGAGCGGAGGGGTTCGACGCAAGTCACCGTCCCCGCCGGGTCAATCCCCCATTCCTGCCGTGGATGCGGAGCCCCTTACCCGCTGGCCACGGCGCGCTTGAGTCGGGCGCGCGGCCGGTTTCGAGTGCAGGCGATGGCCAGTCACCCCACCACCCCCGGCGCCCGGGCGCAGACCTATGACGCGATCGTCATCGGCTCCGGCCTCAGCGGCGGCTGGGCGGCGAAGGAACTCTGCGAGCGCGGCCTGCGCACGCTGGTCCTGGAGCGCGGACGCGAGGTGCAGCACCAGCGGGACTATCCGACCGCGCTGAAGAACCCGTGGGACCTGCCGCATCGCGGCCGGCTGACGAACGCCCTGGCGCGCGAGAATCCGATCGCGGACCGGTGCTATGCGTTCGACGAGGCGACGGAGCATTTTTTCGTCAAGGATGCCGAGCACCCCTACGTGCAGGAGAAGCGCTTCGACTGGATCCGCGGGTACCAGGTGGGCGGCAAGTCGCTGATCTGGGCGCGGCAGGTGCAGCGCTGGAGCCGGTTCGATTTCGAAGGGCCGGCGCGCGACGGGTTCGCCGACTGGCCCATCGGGTACGACGACCTCGCGCCCTGGTACGCGCACGTGGAGAAGTTTGCCGGCATCAGCGGCAATCGCGACGGGCTCGAGACGCTGCCCGACGGCGAGTTCCTGCCCGCGTGGGAGATGAACGACGTCGAGCGGCACCTGCAGGCCCGCATCCACGCCGCCTATCCCGATCGCCGCGTGGTCCAGGGCCGCTGCGCGCATCTGACCGCGCCGCAACCCGTGCACCTCGAACAGGGCCGCGGCCAGTGCCAGGCGCGCAACCTCTGCTATCGCGGATGTCCGTTCGGCGGCTACTTCAGCTCCAACTCGGCCACGCTGCCCTGGGCGGCGCGGACCGGCCGGCTCACGGTGCGGCCGCATTCCGTGGTGGAGTCGATCCTGCACGACGACGCGACCGGCCGCGCGAGCGGCGTCCGCGTGGTCGATGCGGAGACCAAGGCAACGACGGAGTTCTTCGCGCGCGTGATCTTCGTCAACGCCGCCTGCCTCAACACCAATCTCATCCTGCTCAACTCGAAGTCGCGCCGCTTTCCCGCCGGCCTCGGCAACGACCACGGCCTGCTCGGCCGGTACGTGGCGTTTCACAACTACCGCGGCAGCCTGCACGCTGCGATCGAGGGTTTCGAAGACTCGTACTACTCGGGCCGGCGGCCGACGCAGGTCATGATGCCGAACTTCCGCAACGTGCGAAAGCAGGAGACCGATTTCCTGCGCGGCTACATGGTGTTCTTCGGCGCCTCGCGCGGCGGCTGGACGCAGGGCAACGGCCAGCCGGGCGTCGGCGCGGCGTTCAAGGAGCGCATCACCCGGCCGGGGCCGTGGGGCGTGTTCATGATGATGCAGGGCGAGACGGTGCCCCGGTACGAGAATCACGTGCGGCTGTCGCCCGATGGGAAGGACGCCTGGGGCGTGCCGCTGCTCGTCACCGCGATCGACTACCACGACAACGACGAGAAGCTGCTGCGCGATTTCCTCGCCGAGGGCGAGGCGATGCTGGCCGCGGCCGGCGCGAAGCGGATCGAGCGGCGCGACAGCCGGCAGGCACCGGGCCTCGATATTCACGAGATGGGCGGCGTGCGCATGGGGCGCGACCCGAAGACGTCGCTGCTCAACCGGTGGAACCAGTTGCACGCCTGCCCCAATGTGTTCGTCACCGACGGAGCCGGCATGGCCTCGACCGGGACGCAGAACCCGTCCCTCACGTTCATGGCGCTGGCCGCCCGCGCGGCGCACCACGCGGCCGACGAACTCCGGCGGGGGACGCTATGAACCGGCGCGACCTCATCCGGCAGGGAAGCATCGCGGCGGTCGCCGGCGCACTCTGGGCGGGGCTGTCGGCGCGATCCTGGGCCGCGCTGCCTCCGGTGCCAGGATGGGACGAGGCGGACGAGCGTCTGCTCACGCTCGCGGGCGACACGATCCTGCCGGCGACACCCGGGTCGCCCGGGGCCGGGGAAGTCGGCATCGGCCGCTTCATCCTGGCCATGACCGCAGCGTGCCATGGATCCGCCGAGGCCGCGGCCCTTCGACAGGTGCTCGCGGACATCGAAGGTGCGAGTCGCGCGCGCGGGGCGCGGAATTTCGCCGCCCTTCCGTCGAAGGAGCGCGAGGCGGTGCTGCTCGACCTGGAGGCGCGCGCTGGAGGGGCGGCTCCGGGCAAGGCAAACGGCTTCCGGCACCTGAAGCAGTTGACCCTGCTGGGCTACTTCACCTCCGAAGCGGGGGCGACGCAGGCGCTGCGTTACGATCCCGTGCCGGGCACGTATCGCGGCTCCGTGCCGCTGGCCCCGGGCGATCGGAGCTGGGCCCTTTAGCCCACGCCCGGACATGTCCACGGCTCCCGTCACCGCTCCCGCGCCGACACCCGTCCGGCCGTCGCGCTGGCGGCGCGTCTTCAGCCGCGCGGCGGTGCCCAACGCCGTGGCGGGCCTGCTGGCGGCGATCGTGGCGTTCGCCTACGCCGGCAGCTTCGGCCAGCTCATCTTCGACGGCAGCCTCGCCCCCTACGTCGGACAGGGCATCCTGGCGGCCCTCGTCACGAGCGTGATCTCGATGCTCGTGCTGTCGCTGCGGAGTTCGTTCGCCTTCTCGGTGGGCGGGCCTGACTCCAATCCGTCGGCGGTCCTGGCCGTGACGCTCGCGTCGCTCGCGCAGGAAGTCGTGGCGTCGAGCGGCGCGGATTCCCGCGAGCTGCTGCCGACGATCCTCTTCTACACGTTCGTCTCGTCGATCGCGTGCGGCCTGATCGTCCGGCTGCTGGGAGAGCGGGGCAGCGGTCGCTACGTCCGCTACATCCCGCATCCGGTGATCGGCGGCTTCCTCGCTGGCACGGGTTACCTGCTCGTCGCGGGAGCGTTTCGGAGCCTCACCGGGGCGCGGCTGGAATTCGACTCGCTGCCCCGCGTGCTGGACATCCCGCCGTTCGCGGGCGTGACGGCGCTGGCCGTCGCAATCCTGCTGCTCGTGTTGACGCGGCGCGTGCGGCACTACCTCGTGATCCCGGGCGTGATCGTCGGCGGGGTGCTGCTGTTCCACGCGGTCCGGCTCGCGCTCGGAATCGACCTCGACGCGGCGCGCGCGCAGGGGCTGCTGCTGCCGCCGCTGAACCTCGGCGACTGGAGCAATGTCGGGACGGTTTCGTTCGACCTGGTGCGCTGGGACCTGCTCGCGCTGCACGCGAAGGACTTCGGTGCGATGACCATCGTGGTGGTGGTGGCCGCGCTGCTCAACACCTCGAGCATCGAGCTTGCGACCGGCCACGATGCCGATGCCGACCGGGAACTGCGCGCGATCGGCATGAGCAACGTGCTCGCGGGCATCTGCGGCGGATTCGTGGGCTGCAATTCGTTCAACCGCACCCTGCTCAACGTCCGCGCCGGCGCGACCTCGGGTTGGGCGGTGCGTTTTGGCGTCGGCCTGATGCTGCTTGTGATGTTCGCCGCGCCGGGGGCGGTCGGGCTCCTGCCGCGGCCGGTGCTGAACGGCCTCATCCTGTTTCTCGGCATCACGCTGCTGATCACCTGGGTGGTCGAGTCGGGCCGCACGCTCACGCGCATGGATCGTTCCGTCGTGCTCGTGATCCTCGCGATCGTCATGTGGCTCGGCATGGTGGCGGGGGTCGTGATCGGCATCTTCATCGCGTGCATGAGCCTGGCGGTCACGCTGAGCCGGAGCCCGAACGTGCGCCACGCGTTCACCGCGCAGTCGCGCCGGGCCAACGTCGAGCGTCCGGCCGAGGAACTGGCGCGGCTGCGCAGCCGCGGCGGCGCGGTGCGCGGGTTCTCGCTGCAGGGCGTCCTGTTCTTCGGCACGGCCGCGCGGCTGCTGGACGAGATCCGGCACAGCCTGGCCAACACCGCGATCGTGCTGCTCGATTTCCGGCTCGTGCACGGCGCGGACGGCTCGTCGATCGTCATGCTCAAGCGGGTGCAGACGGTGTGTCGCGACGCGGGCGTGCGCCTCGTGCTCACCGGCCTGACGCCCCGCATGGCCGGCGTGCTCGCGCGCGGCGGGCTGGAACTGGACGCCGCGCACGTGCGCCGCTTCCCCGACATCGATCGCGGCCTGGAGTGGTGCGAGGAGTTCCTCCTCGGCAAGGGCGATGCGGCCCGGTCGCTCGACGACATGCTCAACGAGGCGCTCAGCGCGGTGGGGGCGCGCATTTTCGTCGAGGTCTGCGAACGCCGCCGCGTGGCCGCCGGCGACGCGCTGGTCCGCGCCGGCGAGCCCAGCAACGAGATGTTCTTCGTCGCGAGCGGCCGCGTGCAGGTGCTGCTGCGGCTCGAGAATGTCGGGCTCGAGGAAGCCAAGCGGCTGCGGGCCTTCGGGCCGGGCACGGTGGTGGGGGAGATGGGGTTCTACTCCGGCGAGCCGCGCAGCGCCGACATCGTCGCCGTCCAGGACACCGAGGTGCTGGTCGTATCGCGGGAACGCATGACGGAGTTCGAGGAATCGCAACCCGCCCTCGCGCGCTCGATCCACCGGCACGTCATCAACACGCTGGCGCAGCGGCTGCGCTGCTCGAACGACGAGATCCGCACGCTGCTGTGACGCGCCGCGCGGGGGCCGGCTTGCGTCTGCGATCGAACCCTGACCAGATCCGGCCATGAACGATTCCGAACGCTCGCACCGGCCGCGTGCGACCCGCTGCCGTCGCCGGCTCAGCCTGATCGCCGGCCTCGCCGCCCTGCAGCTCGCCGGCTGCACCAAGCCCGGGCCGGCGCCGGAGGTGAAGCAAGCCGAGGCACCCAAACCCGCGGCCGCGGCTCCGGCCGAAGTGCCCGCCGCGGTGAAAAAGCTGCTCGGCCGCTGGATGCGCTCGGACGGCGGCTACACCCTCGAACTGCGCAAGGCCGACCTCAGCGGCGTGCTCGACGCGGGCTACTTCAATCCGAAGTCGATCCGCGTCTCGCGCGCCGTCTGGATGCAGGGCGGCGGCGGTCTGCAGGTCGCGGTGGAACTGAACGATGTGGGGTATCCCGGCGCGACCTACCTGCTGACCCACGACGTGCAAAACGACCGGCTGACGGGCAAGTACACCCAGCCGTCGATGCAGCAGACCTTCGACATCGAGTTCGTGCGGCAGCCGCAGTGAAACGAAGCGGAGACAGCGTGCCGGTGCGGCGCCATCGCGGTGCGTAGCCTCGCGGCGAGCGCAGCGCGGCGGTGCGACGCGTGCCGCCTGCCCCGGCGGTGGTGCATCTGCGCGGCGCACCAGCCGCTGCGGACCCCGCTGTTCCTCGAGGTGCTGATGCACGTGCGCGAACAGCACCGGCCGAGCAGCACCGGCCGGCTGGTGCATCGGCTGTTCGAGGGCACACGGCTGCAGTTGTGGTCCAACGACCCGCGCCATCCCCCGGTCGACCTTGTCCCCGAGCGCCCCGACGTCTGGATCCTGCACCCGCAGGGAGAACCGTTTCCTCCCGGGGTGCCGCCGGCCGGCGTGCACCTCGTCCTGCTCGACGGGTCATGGAACGAGGCCTCGACCATGGCCAAGGCGCTCGGGCCGCGCGCGCGGCGGGTGAGCCTGCCCATGACGGGGGAAAGCCGGTACTGGCTGCGGAGCCAGCAGGACGGCGGTCGCTTCTCCACCGCCGAGGCGCTGATGGCCGCGCTCGATCGGTTCGGCTGCGGGACGGAAAGCGCGGAGCTGGGCGCGCAGTTCGAACTGCACGTCTATGCCAATCTCCGCGCGCGCGGACAGAAGGAGCTCGCGGCGCGTTTCCTCGCTGGATCGCGGGCGGCAGCCCGATTCCCGGCCCTGCTCGCGCAACTGCAGGAGCGGCGTCCGCTGGAGGAGTGACGAAGCTCCGGCTTCCCTTTCCGGGGGAAAAAGTTATCAGGCCGGCGTGGGCGCGATGCGTGCGAAATTCTGGCTCGGTGCGGCGGTGGCGTGGGCCACGGTCATGGCGGGAGGCCCGGCGCAGGACGCCGCCGTCGCCCCGGTGCCGCGACCGGTGGCTTCGGCGCTCGAGCTGCAGGTCGAGCTGCATCGGCGCGGGTTCTCCTGCGGCTCGATCGACGGAGTTCCGGGCGCGCAGACGGAAGCGGCGCTGCGCGGCTTCCAGCGCCGGCACGGGCTCGCCGAAACCGGCGTCCTCGACGCCGACACCCGGGAATGGATCGAGCTCGCGGCAGAACCGCTCGGCGCGCACACGTTCACCGCGGAGGAGCTCGCCGGGCTGCGACCGGTCCCGGCGACCTGGCTGGAAAAATCCCAGGCGCCGGACCTCGGCTACGCCACGGCGCTGGAACTGGTCGCCGAGCGCTACCGGGCCAGCCCGAAGTTGCTGCAGCGGCTGAATCCCGAGGTCGACTGGAGCCAGGTCATGCCCGGTCAGGTCGTCACGGTCCCGGCGGTGGGCCCGGTCAACCTCCGCGGACCGGCGGCGCTGATCACGATCCGGCTCGATACGCGGGAACTCGAGGTGAGCGACGCCGAGGGACGGGTGCTCGCGCAATTTCCGGTGAGCATCGCACGCTACGTCGAGAAACGTCCGCTCGGCGTGCTGCAGGTGAGGGTGGCCATCCCCGAGCCGAATTATACGTTCGATCCCGCCGTGTTCCCGGAATCCCCGGAGGCGCGCGAACTCGGCCGCAAGCTCATCCTGCCTCCCGGTCCCAACAATCCGGTGGGGCGCGTCTGGATCGGCCTCGACCGGCCGGGCTATGGCATCCACGGCACGCCGGATCCCGAAAAGGTGGGACGCACGGAATCGCATGGCTGTTTCCGCCTGGCCAACTGGGACGCCCTGACGCTGCTGAAGCTCGCGTGGGTGGGGATGCCGGTGGAAGTGATGCATTGAGCGCCGGTCTGGCTCGCGTCCTCGGCGCGGCGTGCTACACCGGCGCCATGAGGAATCGCGTTGTGACGCCGCCCCGGATTCTGTCCCTCGCCTCCCGCGGCATCGCCTTCGGCGCCGCCTTCTTCACGACCGGGCTCCTCCTGGCGGTGGAAAGCACCGTCGATTCGCTGCCGGGGCTCGTGGCGCGGCTGAGCCACGCCGAGCCGGGCGACGTCATCATCGTCCGCAACGGCACGTACACGACGACCGGCTCGGTCGCCATCAAGCGGGCCGGCACGGCGGAACGCCCCATCGTCATCGCCGCCGAGACGGTCGGCGGCGTGGAGATCCGCGGCACCCACGGCTTCTCGGTGACGCAGCCGGCGGCGCACGTGATCGTCCGCGGCTTCGTCTTCACCCACGCCGCGGGACGGGCGAGCATCGGCGCGGGCACGCGCCACGTGCGGTTCAGCCGCAACGTCTTTGAATGCGACGGCGACGGGCACTATCTCGCCGTGGCCGGCGACGACGCGCGCATCGACTACAACGAGTTCAGGAACAAGAAGACGGTGGGCAACATGCTGTCGGTCACGGGCACCGGCAACCAGGTCGCGAAGCGCGTCTGGATTCATCACAATCATTTCCACAACTTCACCAACACCTGGACCACGGGCGCCGAGGCCTTGCGCGTCGGCCTGAGCACGCAGAGCACCTCCCGCGGCGAAGCGCGGGTGGAATACAACCTGTTTGTGCGCTGCGTGGGCGAGAGCCAGTTGATCTCGAATCGCTGCTCCGGGAACACCTACCGCTTCAACACGATCCTCGACTGCCCGGGCACGCAGCTTTCGCTGCGCCACGGCGACGACTGCGCCGTCTACGGCAACCTGCTGCGGAACACCGAGGGCATCCGTATCTTTGGCGACCGCCACCTCGTGCACAGCAATCACCTCGAGGGAAACTATATCGGCATCAGCATCGGCAACGGCAGCACCGACGTCGGCACGGGGGGCAGCATGAGCGGCCACGACCGGCCGGACGATTGCGTGATCGCGTTCAACACGCTGGTGAACAACCGCACCCACTACCAGCTCAGCAAACGTGCGCCGGAGGCCCTGGGCGCCAGCAACACGCTCTTCGCCCATAACATCCTGCTGGGCGGCGGGACGGCAGCCAAGATCGAGGGCCCGTATCCCGGCGGGCGCTGGACCGGCAACCTGCTCTGGGATACGGCGCCGGGCGATCTGCCGCGCGAGGGTTACGTGCGCGGCGATCCGCTGCTCGCGGCCGGCGCCGACGGGCTGCTCCGGCCGCAGGCCGGCAGTCCGGCCCTCGATGCGGCGGGCGAGCCGGCGCCGCGGATCGACGTGGATTTCGACGGCCAGCCGCGCATCGGAAAGGCGGATACCGGAGCCGACGAAGCCAGCGACGCACCGGCGTCGGCGCGGCCGATGACGCCGGCGGACGTGGGGCCGCTCGCCGCCGCCCCCGCGGCCCCGGAAGCGGCGCGCTGAGCCTGAACGATGCCGTTGCGGTGGAGCCGCCTGTCCCCAGGCGGCTGACGTGCGAGGGACCGGTCCGCAGCAGCTTGAGGACAAGCTGCTCCACCTTTGAGCGCGGCCGTTCTCACGGCTGGTTCGAAGGCCAGCGGCATGAGTCCGGCTGAGGCGTCAGGAGCGCGGGCCGGACTTGAGCAGGCTCGCGCGCCCGGTGCGCGTGGTCGTGGCGTCGGTGGGCGGGAGCTTGAGCTGGGCCAGATCGAAGTTCACGAGGTGAAGCACGTCGTCCGACGCGATCCGGTTCAGCACGATCTCCACGAGCGTGGTGGTGTTTTCGTAGAGGAAGGTCGGCCCCTGGTCATCGACGCTCTCGTCGAAGATCACGGCGTGACCGGGCAGGTACTTGATGTCCTTGCACGGCGACGTCGCGGTCACATCGAACACCAGCCGCGCGCCGGCCGCCTTCAGACGGCGGAAATACTGCCGCAGGCTCGCGAGGTTGAGCATCAGCGCCCGGCAGGAATGATCGGCGGAGTGCCGGTAGAATTCGGCCTCGAAGGTGCGGTCGAACTCGAGGGTGAGGCCCTGGTGCACGGAGCCGTCCTCCAATTGCGCGTAGAAATCGATGAAGAAGTCGTTCACCGGCATGCCGACGTCGTCGCGCACCTTGAAGTAGAACTGCTGGTAGGGATCACCCTCGTAAGCGCGCTGCGTGTAGCGGCTGAACTCCGCTCCCAGCGCCGCGTAGCTTTCGAACGAATCGACCTCCAGCGCCTTCAGCGCCCACTTGCCCGGCCCGCTGGCGAAGTCGGCCCCGCCCTCGACCAGCGAGCCGTGATTGAAGTCGCCGAAGATCGCGAAGGGCACATGGGCGAACTTGCGTTCCGGCGCCCAGGCGGGCGTGACCTCGTGGGCGCAGAAATCGATCGTGCAGCGCCGCGTGTTGAGCGACGTGCCGCAGATGCGCACCGTGCCGTCCGTGCCGGGCTTCTTGCGATCCTTGACGATCTTCGCCTGGAGGCCGCCGTAACCCTTGCCCGCGGCCAGGACGAACGGGTAGCACACGTTCTTCGGCCCCAGCTCCGGGTTGAAGAAGCCGTCGCCGTGCAGGTCACGGTCCGAAAGCGCCCACTGGAACGGGCTCGCGGGCTCGAGTCCCTGCAGCACGAGCCGGCCCGACTCGAGGAAGTCGCCGGCGCGCCGGTTGGAGTTGAAGAACGTGGACCGGAACTTGCCCAGGAAGGACTGGCCCATCTCCGCGAGGTCGGAGCCGAAGTTGGCCGGCGCGAACATCAGGAGATGCTTGACGGGCGAACACGGCGGGTTGCGCCCCGCGCTGCGCTGGCGGCTGTAATGCAGGTCGAGCCACAGCCGCACCACGAGGGCGCCCGTGCTGTGGCACGCCACGTCGACGCGCTCCCCGGGAAACTGCTTTTCGAAGTCCTCATCCAGTTTGTCCGCGAAGTCCCGGAAGTCGGACTGGTCGTCCATGCTCGCGTAGTTCAGCAGGTAGATGTCGTCGCGGGCGTAGCCGCGGGTGGCAAAGAAGTCGCGCAGGCCGGTGAAGCTGGTCGCGCCGTCGGAGTAACCGTGAAGAATCAGGAGTTTGGTCGCCATGGTTGGGGGAGGGGAGAGCTGCGGAAACCTTCTGAAGCCGCGGCAGCCCGAAGACAACGCCGGGCGACGACAATGTGCGGCGCGGCGTTCCCGGCTCCGACCCGCGCGGAGGAACGAAGGTGGAGCGGCTTGTCCCCAAGCCGCTGCGGACGGTTCCGTCGCGCGTCACCCGCCCGAGGACATATTCCACGGCCGGCGGAGGTGCCGGCGTGAGTTCGGGTCAGCCGGTTCAGCCGGCGGGCTCCGGCGCCGGCGTTTCTCCGCTGGCAGCCTGCTCCTCGTCGGTTTCGACGATGCGCGCGATGCTGAGCAGCTTGTCGCCGGGTTCGAGCGTGACGAGCCGGACCCCCTTGGCGCCGCGGCCGGTTTCGCGAATGTCCTTCACCGGGCACCGGATGCTCTGGCCCTTCGCGGTGAGCAGCATGACTTCGTCCTCCTCGCGCACGCTGAGGGCGCCGGCGAGGCGCACCGAGCCGTCTTCCGGCAGGTCGATCGCCCAGACGCCGCTGCCGCCGCGGTTGATGAGACGGTAATCCTCGAAGCGCGTGCGCACGCCCAGGCCGGCTTCGCTCGCGACGAGGAACTTCGCGTTGTGGTCGACCACCTCGATCGACTGCAGGTAGTCGCTGGCGAGCTTGAAGCGCATGCCGGTGACGCCGCCGGTGGCGCGGCCGGTGGCGCGGAACAACTCCTCGCCGGATTCGCGGTCGCGCTCGCGGAAGCGGACGGCGAGGCCCTGGTTGGAGACGAGGATGAGCTCGTCGTCGCCGGTCGTGAGCACCGTGCCGATCACGACGTCGCCCTCGGAGAGGTTGATGCCGATCAGGCCGCCTTCGCGCTGGGCGTTCACGTAGTCGGACAGGGAGCTCTTCTTGATCACGCCGGACTTGGTGGCCATGACCAGGAAGCGGTCGTCGACGAAGTCGCGCACGCAGAGCATCGCCGCGATCTTCTCGCCCTCGGCCAGGCGCAGGAAGCTGGAGACCGACTTGCCCTTGGAGGCGCGGGTGCCCTCGGGGACGTCGTACACCTTCTTCGCGTGGCACTGGCCGCGGTTGGTGAAGAAGAGGATGAAGTCGTGCGTGCTCGCGGTGAACAGATGCTCGACGAAATCGTCCTCGTACGTCTCGGCGCCGATCACGCCCTTGCCGCCGCGCTTCTGCGACCGGTAGTCGGCGACGCGCGTGCGCTTGATGAAACCGACGTGCGAGACGGTCAGGACGCAGCCCTCGTTGGGGATGACATCCTCCATGCGAAACTCGCCCGCGGCGCCGATGATCTCGGTGCGGCGCGGCGACGTGTACTTCGCCTTCATTTCGAGCAGCTCCTTCTTGATCAGGTCGAGCAGCTTGGCTTCCGAGGCGAGAATGCTGCGCAACTCCTCGATCAGCTTCATCAGCTCGACGTACTCGGCCTCGATCTTGCCGCGTTCGAGCCCGGTGAGCTGGTAGAGGCGCAGCTCGAGGATGGCGTCGGTCTGGCGCTCCGACAGCGGGTACTTCGCCATCAGGCGCACCTTGGCCTCCTCGCGGTTGGCGGAGGCGCGGATGATCTTGACGAAGTCGTCGAGGTTATCGAGGGCGATGATGTAGCCCTCGAGGATGTGGGCGCGGTCCTCGGCCTCGCGCAGGCGGAACTTCGTGCGGCGGGTGACCACGTCGCGCCGGTGCGCGATGTAGCACTCGATGAGTTCCTTGATGTTCATCTGCTTCGGCCGCTTCTGGTCGAGGGCCAGGAGCGTGACGCCGAACGACGACTCGAGGGCGGTCTTCTGGAAGAGCTGGTTGATGACGACCTTCGCCTGCTCGCCGCGCTTCAGCTCGATGACGATGCGGGTGTTCTCGTCGGACTCGTCGCGCAGGTCGCGGATGCCGTCGATCTCCTTCTCGCCGACGAGCTCGGCGATGCGGGTGACCAGGTTGGCCCGGTTCACGTTGTACGGAATTTCGGTGATGACGATCTGCTCCATCCCGCCCTTCATCTCCTCGGTGTGGGCCTTGCCGCGGATGCGGACGATGCCCTTGCCGGTCTTGAGATAGGAAAGGATGCCGTCGCGGCCGGAGATGACGCCACCGGTGGGGAAGTCGGGCCCGCGGACGATGCCGGCGATCTCATCGACCGAGATCGCGGGCCGGTCGATGATGGCGCACGTCGCCTCGATGATCTCATCCAGGTTGTGCGGCGGGATGTTGGTCGTCATGCCGACCGCGATGCCGGTCGAGCCGTTCATCAGCAGATTGGGCAGCGCGGCCGGGAGGACGGTCGGCTCGGTGGTCGACTCCTTGTAATTGGGGACGAAGTCGACGGTGTCCTCCTCGATGTCCTTGAGCAGGTCCTCGGCGATGTCGCGCAGCCGGGCCTCGGTGTAGCGATAGGCGGCGGGCGGATCGCCGTCGACCGAGCCGAAGTTGCCCTGCGGATCGATCAGCGGGTAGCGCATCACCCACGGCTGGGCGAGGCGCACGAGGGTGTCGTAGACGGAGGAGTCGCCGTGCGGGTGGTAGTTCTTGAGCACCTCGCCGACGACGCCCGCGCACTTGTCGAACGCGCGGTTGTGCAGCAGGCCCTCGCGCAGCATCGCGTACAGGATGCGCCGCTGGACGGGCTTCAATCCGTCGCGCGCATCCGGCAGCGCCCGCGAGATGATGACCGACATCGAATAATCGATGTAGGCCGTCTGCATGATGTCGGTGATGTTGGCGGAGGAGAGTTTTTCGGAGGCCGTATACATTTCGAAAGAGGAGGTAAGCGCGAAGACGCCAAGGGGCGCCAAGGTTCGCGAAGTATTGTCAGGCCGAACTGACTTCGCTTTGGAAATCGAGATTGAGGATTCGGTGCAGGCCCTCCTTGAGCAGGGGGACGTGGAAATTCATCAAAATCCCGAGGGGGAGATGGAGCAGTCTTAGGTAGGTTGTGAGCTGGACGCGATGGATCTGCTGGATTGCTTCGACGGCCTTCAGCTCGACCAGGAGTGATCTGTCGATGAGGAGGTCGGTGCGGTAGGCGCGGGGGATGGCATGGCCTCGATAGCTGATCGGCAGCAGCTGCTCGCGTTGGACCTCGTGCCCGCGGATGGAAAGCTCGAGTTGGAGGCAATCGCGATACGCGCTTTCGAGCAGTCCAGGCCCCAGGGCGCGATGCACGGCCAAGGCCGCGTCGACCGCAGAGCGGGCGAGCGACTCGATATGACCGGGAACAACGACCCTGTGCATAGCCTTGGCGAACCTTCGCGCTCCTTCGCGCCTTTGCGCTTACCTTAGACGTCGAGATACTGCACGTTCAGCGCATTGTCCTCGATGAACTGCCGCCGCGGCGGGACCTCGTCGCCCATGAGCAGGGTGAAGAGCGCGTCGGCCTTGGCGGCGTCGGCGATGTTCACCTTCAGCAGGCGGCGCTTCTCGGGGTCCATCGTCGTCTCGAAGAGCTGCTTCGGGTTCATTTCGCCGAGGCCCTTGTAGCGCTGGATGCTGAGGCCCTTCCGGCCGTTGGCGCGGATCGTCGTCACGATCTCGAGGGGACTGCGCAGCTCGATCCGGTTCTCCGACTTCTGGCCGGCGTTCTCGGTGATGGTGAAGCGCGGCGCTTCGCTCGCGCCGAAGCGCGCGATGTCGAGGCCCGTCGCGGCGATCGCCTTGAGCAGCTTCGCCATCTCGGTGCTCTCGTAGATTTCGTGGATCGTCACGCGCCGCACGGGGCCGGCCGGCTTCTTGTCGGGCGGGAACGGCGCCGCGGAGGGCAGCCCGTTCTCGTTCTGCTCGGTGAGGTCGGCGTTGAGCCCGTGGTCCTGCAGGAATTTCGCGCGCGCGTGCTCGTCGATGAGGAAGTGATGGCTCTCCTTGTTGCCTTCGCGGATCCGGGCCACGTAGCGCGGCAGGGCGTGCGTGGCGGGATCGTGGGCGTCGAGGTACTCCGCGAGCGCGGCGCCGTAGCGCGTGACGCCCGCGCCGAGTTTCTCCAGCGCGGCGAGCGCCTCGACGATCTTGTCGATCTGCGCCGGGGCAAACACGTGCTGGTCGCCGAGCCGCGTGAGCACGACGTCCTCCGAGCCGAGCTCGAGCAGGATGCGGTTCAACTGCTCGTCGTTGTCGACGTACTGCTCGCGCTTCTTGCGCTTGATCTTGTAGAGGGGCGGCTGGGCGATGTAGACGTAGCCGCGCTCGATCAGTCCCTTCATCTGCCGGTAGAGGAACGTGAGCAGCAGCGTGCGGATGTGCGAGCCGTCGACATCGGCGTCGGTCATGATGATGACCTTGTGGTAGCGCGCCTTCTCGACGTTGAACCCGCCCACCGCCTCGTCGCCCTCGCCGATGCCCGTGCCGATGGCGGTGATGAGGGTGCGGATTTCCTCGTTGGAGAGCACCTTGTCGAGGCGGGCCTTCTCCGTGTTGATCAGCTTGCCGCGCAGCGGAAGGATCGCCTGGAAGCGGCGGTCGCGGCCCTGCTTGGCGGAGCCGCCGGCGGAGTCGCCC
>CALFZM010000063.1 GCA_937952235.1 uncultured Opitutia bacterium
GACCACCAGGATCGCGCCGTCCATCTGCGCCGCGCCCGTGATCATGTTCTTCACGAAGTCGGCGTGGCCAGGGCAATCGACGTGCGCGTAGTGGCGCTTGTCCGACTCATACTCGACGTGAGCCACCGAGATCGTGACGATCTTGGAAGCATCGCGAACCGTACCACCCTTGGCGATGTCCGCGTACGTCTTCACCTCGGCAAGACCCTTGCGGGCCTGACACGCGAGGATTGAAGTCGTGAGCGTGGTTTTGCCGTGGTCAACGTGGCCGATCGTGCCGACGTTCACGTGCGGTTTCTTGCGTTCGAATGTGCCTTTTGCCATGGGAGACGGATGTTTGGGTGATGGATAAATGCGACCTCTGAGTTAACGTCGCAGAAGCCAATTCCGACGCGTTTTCTGACCCTGGAGCCCAGAACCGGATTTGAACCGGCGACCTCGTCCTTACCAAGGACGTGCTCTGCCAACTGAGCTATCTGGGCAGACTAAGGGAGTGCCAAAAAACGAAAAGAGCCGGGAAACGTGCGTCCCGCATTTCCCACCGTCAACAGCAAATTGGCCGGGAAGACAAAATTCTAGGGCGCGACGATGATCCGGTATGTGCCCGGCGCCAGCCCCTCGCCCAGACGGAGGACATTTGCGAGGTAAGTCTTGAAGTGCAGGTCTACCTCTTCAACCCGCGAACCCTCGGTGACAACCAGAGGGAAGGCCAGGCCGGCGCGGTCCACGACCGCCAATAACTCCAGCGGACTCCACTCGCGTTCCCCGGGCGGTTTGGCCGCAAGTTCCAAGGGCTCGGCGCGCACCCTCCGCCCGTCGCCAAGGCGGATGATTTCGAGAAACGCGCCGCGCGGGTCAAAACGCACGAGCGGAACGTCCTGGCGGCCGAAACCGATCAGCCCGGCGGCGTTCGCGTCCGGCCCGAATGCGGCCAGCGGTCTCGCTTCCGCGGCCGTCATGCCCCCAATGGTCGCCACCGGGGGAAGGCCGCTGCCCAACTGCACCTCGGGGCCCGCCGCCGCGGCCCGCAGCGATTCGCGGTCGAGGATCGAACGTCCGGGCCCAAGCCTGGGTTCGGGAAGCGCGGCGTTGCGGGCGGTGGGCAGGAAAAGCGGACGCAGGTCGCGGAGTTCAGCCTCTTCCTTGAGCAGCAGGTCGGTCTCGTCAGGTCGAGCGATCTTCACCGCAGGCCCCAGCACACCCGCGTGGGAGCGCGGCGTGTCATGCGGAATCCTGGCGGCAGCGAGGACAAGCACGACCAGCAGCATGACCAGCGCGGTGACTGCGCCGGCGAAAACCCATCGCTCACGCCCCTCTTTCACGACCGCCAGCATATCAGGGAGCAGGGGCCGTCGATCGTTCCATGGGATCCCCGGCTGCCCACAGCACCTCGACAAATCCCGCGCGCCGGGCCGCGCTGGCGATCGCGGCCAGCACCGACGTCGGTACGCTCGCATCACCCCGCACGAGGAGCCGGGGCTCAGGCGCCGACCTGGCCTGCAGCGCCAGCCACTCGCCGAGCTCGCCGATCTCGCGGGGCCCATGCTCAGTGAAGATCCGGCCCGAACTCATCACGGTGATCACCTGGGTGGCGCGGATCGCGTTGGCATTGGCGCCCGGCACCGTGGGGAGGCGAAAATCAACGGCCACTCCCGGCGCGAGCACATAACGCGAGCCAAAGAGCGCAAAGAACATCCCGAGCAAGGCGACGTTGACAAAGAAGATGCCGTCGAAGCTGCGGGGCTCAGGCCGAAGCCGCGAAGCAAGTTCCAAGGGCCGGGTGATCATTTCCCCGCCTCCGCCGCCGCCATCGGCGCATGTACCACCCCGGTGGTGCGAAACTCCGTGAGCAGGTACTTCATGATCTCGTTGGCGGACCACTCCACATCCCGCACGATCGCGCGAACCCGCCCATGCAGGAAGTGGCAGGCAAGATGCGCCGCAATCGCGAGCATCAGGCGGGCGGCAGTTACGAGCAATGCCTGCCACATCCCGGCTGAAAGCGCCCCCGCCATCGCATAGTTCCCCCCCTGCTCGAAGGCACGAAAAGTCGTTACCATCCCAAGCACCGTGCCGAGCAGCCCCACCAGGGGCGCGACCTGGGCGATCGCCGCGATCGCGCCGAGGCGGCGTTCAAGGGCCGGCAGTTCCACCACCGCCGCCTCCTGCACGTGGAAACGCATCTTCTCCTCCGTGGCATCGGCATGGAGGAGGGCCGCTTTCACCACCGCAGCCACCGGCCCCGGCGTTTCCTCGCACAGGGTCAGGGCTTCCACCAGGCGGCGCTTCGCGAGCGCATTCTTGATTCCGTCGATGAAGGCGCCGGCGCGGATTTGACCGCGGTGCAGGTAGAGGACCCGCTCCACAAACAGCATGAGGCCCAGCAGCGCGAGTGCCGCCAGCACCCACATCACCGGCCCGCCACGGGCGAAGAGTGTGAAATCGAATCCGGTCATCGGGAAGAGACTTGGTGTTGCGTTCTCCGTCGCAAATCCGAAAGGGGCGCCCTCACTGTCCGGTGCGGGTGACCGGTACCCCGAGCTGCTCCAGGCGGGCGCGCGCCGTGGTGCCGCCATAGGGGAGGCCCTTCTCGAGGAGCAGCAGGTAGGCTCGCTTGGCTTCGTCGAAGCGTTCGCGCTTTTCCTGCAGGTCCCCGAGATCAATCAGCGTCCGCGCCAGCCAGTAGGGGCTCTTGGCTTCGCTGGATCCAGGCGGCGTCTCGCCGTCGAGGAACACCTGGGCAACGTCGGTCCACCAGACTTTCGCCGCATCCTCGGCGCGCCCGCGTCGGGCAAGCAGAAGTCCCAGCTTGTAACCCGCCTCGACCCGGACGTCCCGGGGCGCATCCACGCGATCGCGCAATTGTTCGTACAAGAGGCGGGCCATGTCGGCATGCGTCGGATCGCCGGGCACACCGGGCGGCGGGGTCGCCTGGACATTGTGGCAGTCGGCGAGCGCCAGCTGCGCCAGGACCACGTCGGGACGCTGCGCGTAGTTGTTCACCAGATACTCGTAGGCGCGTTGCGCCGACGAAAAGTCGTTCCGCTTGCGGAAAATGTCCCCCTGCCTCAACCGCGCCGCGAAGATCAATCCCGGGTCGGCGATCGCCGCCGGAAGTTTCACCAGATCCTCGATCCGCTGGTTCGCCTCCTCGAGATTCGCGTCGCGGCCGAGTCGTTCCGAAAGCAATGCCAGGCGGAAAAGGGCATAGGGCCGGTACGGGTTCCCCGCGTACTGGGGATTGTCGGTGAGCGCGATCAGGCGGTTGCGCGCCTCGTCGATCTTGTCCTGCGCGGCGTAATACTCGGACTCGATGAGGTAGGAGGTGACGGCCGCCCCCGAGGTCGGAGCGGACTCGCGCAGTCGCTTGAGGGTCTCGAGCGCCGGCGCCTCGCGCCCGAGCGCGAGCTCCGAACGCGCCTTGAGGAGGGTAAGCTCGCTGGTGACCTCACTTCGCAGCCCCGCCTCGATCTCGGGCAACGAGGCCAACTGGCTTTCCACCAGCCGGAGCGTCTCCACCGGATTGCCCGCATCGAAAGACAACCGGGCCTGCAGCCAGGCCATCCGCGCGCGCAGCTCCGGGCGGATCGCTGCCGGCGGAGAGGATTCGGCGAGCAGTCGCGTGACGCGCGCGTACGCCAGCCGGACGCCCTCTGGGCCCTGGAGGTTCAGGGCGCGCGCCAGGTTCCACTCCGCCTCCCAGCGGCTCTCCACCGTCAGCGCAGGATCGGCGGCGAGATCGTCGACAACGCTCCCGGCCGTCGCGGGGCCGGCACGGATTTCCGCGAGCATGCGCTGAAAGAGAAGCTCCTCCAACCGGGCCGGCGCAATGACGTCGCGGCGCTCGCGCAGCACGGCGGCATACGCGTCGGCCGCGTTGCGGTAATCGCCGGCGCGAAACCAAGCTTCGGCTCCGAGAATGCCGAGGTCGGCAAGGACGGTGGCCGGCGCCAGGACCGCCGGCAACGGCGATGCCGACGGCCGTGCGTCGCCTGCCGGCGTCGCCGTCAGGGCGGTGCGCGCCCGACTGGCGTAATCCGCCGCCAGCCGGAAGCGCCGCTGTTCCCACGCCGACTGGGTGAGCAGCGTCCAGGCATGCAGGCGCAGGCGTGAAGCGGGAAACTCCTTCAGCAACGCGCTCGCCTCGTTCTCCGCCCGCACGAAATCACCCTCGGCGAGCGCAAGCTGGGAACGAAAGAAACGCGCCGCTTCCAGCACCGCGGGCGCCGGCCGGCCGGCCAGCAGCCGGTTGAGCTCGTTGCGAAACTGGCCGCGCTCCGGTTCCTCGCGCGAGGACTCCGCCAGGAGCTGCAGGGCCTGCGTCTGCCGCTGCACGTTGCCGCCATTCTCGATCAATTGAACCAGCGCGACGCGACCCGAGCCGTTGCGGGTGCGTTTGCCGATCAGCCCGAGGACGAAACGAAGCTCATCGCGCGCGACCCGCTCGTGTGGAGGCGCCGCCGCGAGCACGCGTTGCAGCGCCTGCTCGGCCTCGTCGGTCCGGCCGCTTTCGGCCAGCAGCACCGCGAGATTCTTCGCCGCCTCGTACCCGTAGGCCTGACCGGCAAACTGCCGCGCGTTTTCGCGGGCCTTGCGCAGGTCCTCCTCGGACGGACGGCCGGACACATGCAGACGGACGCGTTCGGCGGCGAGCTGGAATCGCGCCTCCGCCAGCGGGTTTGGCGCCATCGCCTCGGCCTGCTTGTAGAAGGTGTTCGCACGCGAGATTTCCCGCGGCGTCGCCGTGTCCCAGAGCGCCCCGGTCAGAAACCGATGCCAAGCGAGATCCGGTGGGGTCAGCTCGGTCTCGCGGATGACGTCCCAGTGCCCCTGCGCGTCGGGCCGCCGGCCGAGTTGCAGCGCCGCCAGGCCCGCGCGCAGACGCCAGGCCGCCGTGCGCCGCTCTTCGGGGATCTCGGCCAGCGCCGACTCCGCGGCGGCGAAGTCACCCGCATCCAGCAGCGCGGTCGCCCACGCGAGCGTCAGCGCCGGGCGGTCCGCGCCCGGGCTGTCACGAAGTTCCCGATACAGGTCGGCCGCAAGCGACGGCAGCCCGAGGTCATGCGCGCGCTGCGCCGCGGCGAGCCGGAGCTCCATGGATTCCCGCGCTGGCGCCACGGCCCGGCCGCCGAGCGGCGCCGGCGTGATCTCCTGCGCCCGGACGGCACCCGCCATCCCTCCCGCCCCGGCGAACCCTC
Source organism: uncultured Opitutia bacterium (assembly GCA_937952235.1). Taxonomy (GTDB): domain Bacteria; phylum Verrucomicrobiota; class Verrucomicrobiia; order Opitutales; family Opitutaceae; genus ER46. The sequence continues at coordinate 5,199 of CALFZM010000063.1, forward strand.
CGGCCGCCAGGACCGTGAAAATAGTCCAAATACGCCTCACCTGAAAGCCACGTTGCTCATCGTGCTGGAAACAATCAACCGTGTTGTAAGGAGTTCCGCCTCGCCCCCACCCGCCCGCGCGCCAGACTCGCCTCGTTTTCGTCGTCCGCCCAATCCCACCTCATCATGTCCACCGCCCTGATCGTTCTCGCTGTCCTGCTCGTGATCGTGGTCGTCCTCGGCCTCTGGGTCGTCGGAATATATAACGCGCTTGTTGGTTTGCGCAACCGCTTCAAGAACGCCTTCGCGCAGATCGACGTCCAGTTGAAGCGCCGCTACGATCTGATCCCCAACCTGGTCGAGACGGCAAAAGGCTATCTCAAGCACGAACGCGAGACGCTCGAGGCGGTGATCAAGGCCCGCAACATCGCGCTGGCCGCGTCCCAGTCGGCCGCAGCCAATCCCGCCGATGCCAACGCCGTCCGCAGCCTCCTGTCCGCGGAAAGCGGACTCACCGGCGCCCTGTCGCGGCTCATGGTGGTTTCCGAGCAGTATCCGGATCTCAAGGCCAACCAGAACATGATGCAGTTGACCGAGGAACTGACGTCGACGGAGAACAAGATCGCCTTCGCCCGCCAAGCTTACAACGACAGCGTGATGACCTACAACACGAGCCGCGAGACGTTCCCCAACGTCGTGTTCGCCGGCATGTTTGGCTTCCAGCCCGCCGAGTTGTTCAAGATCGAGGATCCGACCGAGCGCAATGCGCCCAAGGTCAGCTTCACCTGAAGCCGGGTCCCCCCCTTGCCGCTTTCCTGCATGAAAATAGAGTTGCTCGCCCTTGCCGACTTCGCCGCCGACTACGGCGGCAAACTGAGCGTCGTCGGAATCTTCGACACGATCTTTGCCCGCCAGATGCCCGCGGTGCACCCGCACTGCTGCCTCGCGGTAAAGATCCGGTTCTATCGCGAGGAGGAGGGCCAGAAGCGCCTGCGCATCCAAATCTGCGACGATGACGGCAAGCTCGTCCTGCCCGCCATGGAGATCCCCATCCAGGTGAACATCCCGCCGGGCGCGGAATCGAACACCATCCAGGTCGTGGCCAACATCGCCGGGATGAAGATCGAGACGTTTGGCGAATACTCCATCGATCTCGAACTCGACGGCCGCCACGAGGGAAGCACTCCGCTTTTCGCCCGGCAGATGAAGTAGGCGACCGCCCTGCCCGGCTGCGCTGCGCCTCCTGTTTTCGACTTCGAGCGTCCCTCCGGTCCCGGCCCATGGATTTCTTCGCCGCCCAGGAGCGCGCCCGCCAGCGCACGTCGCGGCTGCTGGGGATGTTCGCGCTGGCGGTCGCCGGCACGATCCTCGCCGCCTACGTCTCCTCGCTGCTGATCATGCATTACGCGGGCCTCGGCGGCTCGCAGCGCGCGGTCTACGGGGACTACGACCCGCGTGGCGCGGCCGTGGGTTGGTGGCAGCCGCAGCTCCTGGGCTGGATCGCGGCCGGCACCCTGGTCGTGGTCGGGCTCGCGTCGCTGTTGAAATGGCGGCAGTACGCGGCGGGCGGTTCAGTCGTGGCGGAAAGCATCGGCGGGCGCCGCGTCGATCCCGGCACGCGCGACCTCAAGGAACGCCAGTTGCTCAACGTCGTCGAGGAGATGGCGATCGCTTCCGGCACGCCGGTCCCGGGCGTCTACGTCCTCGACGACGAGCCCGCCATCAATGCCTTCGCCGCCGGACTCACCCGCAACGATGCGGTCGTGGCGGTCACCCGCGGCACCCTCGATAAGCTCTCCCGCGATGAGCTTCAGGGCGTGGTCGGACACGAGTTCAGCCACATCCTCAATGGCGACATGCGGCTGAACCTGAAACTCGCGGCCGCCATCTTCGGCATTCTGGTCATCGGCCTCGCGGGACGCGGCATCCTCTGGAGCCTGCGCGGCAGCCGTGTCCGGTCGCGCAACAAGGGCGGCGGCCAGGTCATGCTGGTCGGCTTCGCGGCCGGGTTTTCCCTCATGATCATCGGCTATGTGGGTTATTTCTTTGGCCGCCTGATCCAGGCCGCCGTCTCACGCCAGCGGGAGTTTCTGGCGGATGCCTCGGCCGTGCAGTTCACGCGCAACCCTTTCGGCCTGACCGGGGCGCTGAAGAAAATCGGCGGCTACGCGCTTGGGTCGAGGATGGAGTCGAGCAAGAGCGCGGCGATCGGGCATTTCTTCTTCGCCCAAGCGTTCCGCGCCGGGCTGACCGGACTATGGGCGACGCATCCGCCGCTCGACGTTCGCATCCGGGCCATCGAACCGAGGTTCGACGGCAAATATTTCGAACCGCCCGAGGTCGTCGACGTCGCCCGCGATTCGTTCGTCACGGCGGGTCTTGCCCCGCCCGCACCTGCTACGCCGCCCCCGATCCTGAAAGCATTGGCGCCAGCGGCGGCGGCCGCGGGCGTCAGCGCGATCGGCACGCTCTCGCCCGAGCAGATCGACCGGGCCCGTCAGGTGCTCGACCAGATACCCGCCGTCCTGCGCGAAGCCGCCCACGATGCAGCCGCCGTCCCCGTACTGGTGTACGGCATCCTGCTGGATCGCGAACCGGCGGTGCGCTCGCGCCAGCTCGCGATCGTTTCCGAACGCGCCGGCGCTGGCGCCCGGCAGCGGCTCGACGCCCTCGGGCCGGCGCTCGCGAGCCTGAGCCCGGACCAGAAGTTCCCCCTCCTGCAGCTCGCCCTGCCCACGTTGCGTCAGCTGCCAGCCGCCTCGCTCGGCTCCTGGCTCGAGACCCTCGACGAACTGGTCCACGCCGACCACCAGGTGTCCGCCCTTGAATTCGCGCTCCAGAAACTCCTGATCCACTCCTTGAAACTCGGACGGTCGCCCGGCGACGCCGTCGTCCAGTACCATTCGTTCCAAGCCGTGCTCGAGCCCGTCGCGCTCGTTCTCTCGGTCCTCGCCACCCGGGCGACGACCGATGTCGCGTGGGCGGCACGCGCGTTCTCCGCGGGCGCAGCGCAGCTTCCCCTGATTCAGGCGAGCCTTGTCTTCCGCCCCGACGCCGGGTTGAGCCAGCTCGACGACGCGCTCGACGTCCTCGCCCGAGCCAGCCTGCCGATCAAAGCCCGCGCCCTGGCGGCGGCCGCCGCCACCGTCACGGCCGACGGACGCCTGCTGGTCGAGGAAGGCGAGCTGCTCCGCGCGATTGCAGCCGCGCTCGATTGCCCGATGCCTCCCCTCGGCGGGCCGTGATTCCGCGCAGCGCGACCCGGGCGCGGGCGGTTTCGTGCTTCAGCCGGATCATGCCGTTGGACCTCGAATCAGCCCTGAGAACGGCCGCGCTGAAAGGTGGAGCGGCTTGTCTTCAAGCCACTGCGGACCGGTCCGTCGCACGTCAGCCGCCTGGGGACAGGCGGCTCCACCTCAACGGCATGCGTCCGG
>CALFZM010000064.1 GCA_937952235.1 uncultured Opitutia bacterium
CCGCACGCTCGGGGACCGGCTGCTCGCATCGCCGCACTACGGCGAGAAGTGGGGCCAGCACTGGCTCGATGTCGCGCGTTACGCCGACACGAGCGGTTTCGCCAACGACTTCGCCCGCGGCAACGCCTGGCGCTACCGGGACTACGTCGTCCGCGCCTTCAACCAAGACAAGCCCTTCGATCAGTTCATCCGCGAACAGATCGCCGGCGACGAGATCGCGGAATCGCGCCAGGCCGCCGCCAGCGCCGGCGGAGCCGCCATCGCACCGCACCGCGGCTCGGAAACCCCCGCGGCCGAGTTGCTCGTCGCGACCGGGTTCCTCCGCATGGGTCCGTGGGAGTTGACCGGCATGGAGGTGCCGAAGGTCGCCCGCCAGAAACTGCTCGACGACATGACCGACAGCGTCGGCCAGGTCTTCCTGGCCAAGCCGCTCCAGTGCGCGCGCTGCCACGACCACAAGTTCGATCCGGTCCCCACGCGCGACTACTACCGGTTCCAGGCCGTTTTCGCCACGACGCAGATCGCCGAGCGGCCAGCCGCGTTTCTGCCGGACGAGCGTCGCGAGGGCTTCGACGAGAAAAAATACCTCGAGCAGCGCGCGGAGCACCATCGCGCGACGCTCCGCCGGCTCGACGAGAAGCAGATCGCCGCCGCCCGTGCCTGGTACCGGGAGCAGAAGCTCGACCCGGCCGCGTTCGAGGCCGCCCTGGCCGGGCTTGCCGGCAGCCCGCAGAAGAAGAAGTCGCGCGGCCGCGACGCGGGTTTTTCCGTGGTCCGCTCCGCGCTGATGCGCCAGGGCATATCCGAGGACAAGATACCGCCCAAGGGCGTAGGTTTCACGCCCGAGGACTACGGCCACGAGCGCATCGCCCGCAAGGGGCTCGAGCGCATCGGGTGGGAGCTCGACCGCTACGAGCCGATCGCCTTCTCCGTCTATGCCGGCCGCACGCCCGAACTCCGCTCGGTCAACGCCCCGCTGCGCATGCCCGCCGCGCGCCTCACGGAGGGGGAACTCGAGCAGACGTGCATCCTCACCGGCGGCGACCCGTTCGCCACCGGCGCACCCGTCACCCCGGGCGTACTCAGTGGTCCGACCGAGCTGGCCGGGATGCCCGCCGACCTCGCGCGGCTGCCCGAGGAGGTGTCCGGCCGCCGCCTCGCGCTCGCGGACTGGATCGCGTCGCCGCAGAATCCGCTCACGCCGCGCGTCATGGCGAACCGGATCTGGCTCTGGCATTTCGGCCAGGCCCTGGCCGGCAATCCGAACAATTTCGGCGTCAACGGCAAGAAGCCCACGCACCCCGAACTGCTCGACTGGCTCGCCGCCACGTTCGTCGAAGCCGGCTGGTCCGTGAAGTCGATGCATCGACTCATCATGACGTCCGCGGCCTACCGCCGCGGGAGCGTGCACCCCGACCCGAAGTCCCTGACCGAACGCGATCCGCTCGGGCAGAGCTACGCCGCATTCCGCCCGCGCCGGCTCACCGCGGAGGAATTTCGCGACTCCATGCTCGCGCTCTCCGGCGAACTGAACCGCGCGGTCGGCGGCATTCCAGCCCGGCCCGAGATCAACCGCGAGGCGGCGCTGCAGCCCCGGCAGGTGATGGGCACGTTCGCCGAGGCGTGGCAACCGAACCCGCGGCCCGAGCAGCGTCACCGGCGCAGCCTCTACGTGCTCAAGATCCGCGGACAGCTCGATCCGTTCATGGAGGTCTTCAACTCCCCCAGCCCCGATCTTTCCTGCGAGGCGCGCGATGCCTCGACGGTGACGCCGCAGGTGTTCGCCCTGTTCAACGGCGAAGCTTCGCACGACCGTGCGCTCACCCTCGCCGCCCGAATCCGGCGGGAAACCTCGTCCGACGAGGCGGCGCTCACGCGGGCCTTCCAGCTCGTCTACGGCCGGACGCCGAGCGCCGATGAACTTGCGCTCACCCGCGAACACCTCGCCGCGATGACCGCCCGGCATCGCACGCTGGGTTTCCCCCAGTTCGAGCTTCCCCGCTCGGTCCTGCGCGAGGCCGTCGAGGAAAACACCGGGGAGAAGTTCACGTTCACCGAACCCCTCGAGGTCGCCGCCGATTTCGTGCCCGACCTGAAACCCGCCGCGGCGCCCCCCGCGACCCGCGCGCTCGCCGACGTCTGCCTCGTGCTGCTCAACAGCAACGAATTCGCCTACGTGTACTGAGCCCGGAGCGCGCCTCGAAACCCACCCTTACGATCCTGGACTGAACACCCTTCAAACCATGGGCCCACGGAACACACGGACTACACGGAAGAGCCGCTGCCGGTCCGTGTGGTCCGCGTGTTCCGTGGGCGCTCCAGCCGTGGACACCTTGGCCGCTCCAATTTTCCCGCCATGAACCGCTTTCCCTGCGCCGGCGCCCGCGCCCTCTACGCCCCCACCCGCCGGGAGTTCCTCTACAGCCTCGGCGCCAGCGTCGGCAGCGTGGCCCTGACCTCGCTGCTCGCGCGCGACCTCGCCGCACAAACCCCGGCCGGGCCCGCCGCGGGTCCACTCGGGGCGCGGCCGCCGCACCTTCCCGCCAAGGCGAAGAACTGCATCTTCCTCATGATGGAGGGCGGCCCGTCGCACATCGACACCTTCGATCCCAAGCCGAAGCTGGCGCAGATCCACCTCCAGGAATTCACGCGCGAGGGGAAGATGAAGTCCGCCATGGAGAGCGGCAAACGCTACTACGTCCGGAGTCCGTTCACGTTCACCCGGGCCGGCCAGAGCGGCGCCGACATCGCGACCAATTGGGAGCACCTGGCCAAGGTCGTCGACGACATCTGTTTCTATCGCGGCTGCCAGGTCGATTCCGTGAACCATCCGACCGCGATGTACCAGATGAACACGGGCAACCGCTTTGGCGGCGATCCGGCCGTCGGCGCGTGGGTCAACTACGGCCTCGGCACGCTCAACCAGAATCTCCCCGGCTTCGTCGTGCTGCCCGAGGTCTCCAACCCCCAGGGCGGCACGCCCAACTGGGGCAACGGTTACCTGCCCGCACAGTTCCAGGGCACGCCGCTGCGGCCCAAGGGCTCGCCGATCCTCGACCTGGCGCCTCCCGCCGGCATCACCAAGGACCACCAGCGGGCCAACCTCGACCTGCTCGCCCGGCTCAACACGGCGCACCGCGACGCCCACCCGCAGCACGAGGAACTCTCCGCCCGCATGGAGGCGTACGAGCTCGCGTTTCGCATGCAGCTGCAGGTGCCGGGCCTGCTCGACCTGGAAAAGGAGGACGCGCGGCTGAAGGAGAGCTACGGCATCGGGAGTGACGCGACCGATGCCTTCGGCCGCAAATGCCTGCTGGCGCGCCGGCTGGTCGAGCAGGGCGTGCGCTTCGTGCAACTCTACGCGGGCACGTGGGACTCGCACGATTACATCGAGCGCGCCCACAGCAACCTGGTGCGGTCCGTCGACAAGCCGATCGCCGGCCTGCTCGCCGACCTGAAACAACGCGGCCTGCTCGACAGCACCCTCGTGGTCTGGTGCGGGGAGTTCGGCCGCTCACCCGACAACGGTGTCCGCGGCGGCACCGCCTACGGTCGCGATCACAATCCCAAGGCGATGACGATCTGGTTCGCCGGCGGCGGCGTGAAAGCCGGTCACACCATCGGCGCCACCGACGAACTCGGCAACGAGGCCGTCGCCTGCGTGCATCACGTGCGCGACGTGCATGTCACGCTCCTGCGCCTGCTCGGGCTCGACGACAACAAGCTCACGTATTTCCACGGCGGCCGCTTCAAGCAGCTCAGCCAGTTTGGTGGCGAGGTGATCAAGGAGATCATCGCCTGACGCCGGCGCGACGCCGGTGGCGAACGTCGCCTGCGGGCCGCCGGGCGCGTCTCGCCTCAGCGGGAAAGATGCCGTTGGCCTTCCAATCGGCCGCAGGAACGGCCGCACTCCCAGGTGGAGCGGCTTGTCCTCAAGCCGCTGCGGACCGATCTATCGCACGTCAGCCGCCTGGGGACAGGCGGCTCCACCGCAACGGCAGCTTTTGGCTCAGACCGCCACGCAGTTGGCGGGCAAGGCAGGGATGAAAGCGCTGCGCCCCAAGGTGGAGTCCTCAAGCCGCTGCGGACTGATCCATCGCACGTCAGCCGCCTGGGGACAGGCGGCTCCACCTCAACATCATTCCGCCTCAGGGAATCTTTTCCAGCTCCGCCGCTGTCCAGGGGCCGCGGGTGCCTTCCTTCGCGATGACCTCGGCCACCTTTTGCACCGTCACGGGGGGCGCGCCGTTGCCGAATTCCTTCCGGACATACGACAGCACCGCGGCGACCTTGTCGGCGTTCAAGTTGTAGCCCGAGCCCGGGCCCGCGGGCGGCATCGCGCCCATGAAGTCCACGCCCTTGACC
>CALFZM010000065.1 GCA_937952235.1 uncultured Opitutia bacterium
GACCACCCGCACCGCGATGATGTAATCGAGAACCTCCGCCGTGTAGTCGGCGGGGGTCGCGGGGGTCGTGGCGACGCCGGCGCGGGCGAGGATCGCGCCGCTGGCTGCGTCGCAGCGGAGCTGGACGCGTTTCTCCACCAGGGCCCGGGCGACGCGCGGCAGGAGCGCCTCCGCGGCGGCGCGGTGCACGAGGAGTTGCTCGGCGGCGTTGCACACGCTCGGGCGGGAGGCCTTCGCGTTCACCGCGATCGCCTCGGCCATGGCCGGATCGGCGGCTTCGTCGAGGTAGACGAAGCACACCCCGGTGTAATGCTTGATGACCGGGATGGTCGAATTCTCCACCACGTAGCGGATCAGGCTCTCGCCGCCGCGGGGGATGATGCAGTGGATCAGCGTGTCGAGCTTGAGCAGCGTCGCGAGCGCGGCGCGGTCCGTCGTGGGCACGAGCTGCACGGCGTCCGGCGGCAGGCCCGCGGACTGCAGCGCCTGCTGGATCAGCGCACCGAGGGCCATGTTGGTGTGGAAGCACTCCTTGCCGCCGCGCAGGATGGCCGCGTTGCCGCTCTTCAGGGTCAGCACCGCGCAATCGATCGTCACGTTCGGCCGGGCCTCGTAGATGATGCCGATGACGCCGATCGGCACCCGGACCTTGCGGATGCGGAGGCCATTCGGACGCGTGAACTCCTCGAGCACGGTGCCGACGGGATCGGGGAGGGCGATGACCTCCCGCACCGAGCGCGCGAGGTGCCGCAGCTTGGCTTCGTTGAGCGTGAGCCGCTCGCGGGCGGCGGCGTTCAACGCGCCCGCCTCGGGCGAGAGCAGATCGCGCTGGTTGGCCTCGAGCAGCTCGAAATGCGAGGCGTCGATCAGGTCGGCGAGCTTCTCCAGGGCGGCGTCCTTGCGGGCCGGCGGCACGTTGGCCAGGACCAGGGACGCGGCGCGCGCGCGTTGGGCCAGGGACGTGACGAGCTGGGCGAGTTCGGTGGACATGAGGGGAGGACCCTCGCGCCAAACCCGCCGGACGGCAAAGGGAAACTGGCCGCGCGGCCGGCCGGTCCGCCGCCGGTCCACCGGGCTTACTTCAGGGCGGTGAGCGCGACGGCATCCATGTCGGCGAAGGCCTGGTTGTCGCCTCCCATGGCCCAGACGAAGCGGTAGGCGCCGGTGCCGGCGCCGCAGTGAATCGACCAGGAGGGCGACAGGACCGCCTCGCGGTCGCGCACCACGAGGTGGCGCGTGGCGTGCGGTTCGCCCAGAAAGTGGAAAGCCACCTCGTCGCCGAGGTCGAAGTACAGGTACGCCTCGGACCGCCGGCTGTGAGTATGGGGCGGCATCGTGTTCCACAGGCTGCCCGGCTCGAACTCCGTGAATCCGAGCACGAGCTGGCAGCTCTTCACGCCGCCGGGGTGGATGAGTTTGTTGATCCGGCGCCGGTTGGCCCGGGCGGGATCGCCGATCGGGTCGGTGCGCACGTCGGCCCGGCGCACGAGCGCCGTGGGATGCGCGGCGTGGGCCGGGGTGCTCACGAGGTAGAACTGCGCGGGGCCGGCGGCGCCGCTGGCGAAGACGACGTCGCGCTCGCCCTGGCCGACGTACAGGCAGTCGAGGTGACCGAGGGTGTGCGTCGTCGCGCCCACCCGCACCTGGCCTTCCGCGCCGAGGTTGAGCACGCCGAGTTCGCGTCGTTCGAGGAAGAAGCTCGTGCCCGTCTCGCGGCAGACGGGGAGGGTGAGGGGCGCGGCGGACGGAACCGCGGTGCCGAGGATCATGCGGTCGAGGTCGGTGTAGTGCAGCGTGACGACGTCGGGATCGAACAGGTCGTCGATCAGGAAACGGCCGCGGAGTTCCTCGGTCGGCAGCGTGTTCGTGGCCTCGGGCGTCGGAAGGTAGTGGAGGTGCATGAAAATGCCCCGCCGGCAGGGCGGGGCGATGCAACCGGGAGGCGCGCCGGGGGACAAGCGGCAACGGCGGGCAAGACTGCGCGCCGCGCCGAAGGAAGCGAGTGGCTATCCCGGGGGGCGGGCCTGACCTCCTGACCGGCTAGAGCGCCCTAAGTGATATCGTAGCCGATCAGGGCGGGTTCCGAAACGCAAAGGCGCGAAGGAGAGCAAAGACTCGCGAAGGAAAACCTGGCGAAACGTCGCGTTCCTTTGCGACTTTGCGTTTAGGTTTGGGCTACAGAATGGTTGAATCTGCTCCTTGACTCCGCGGTTTGGCGCAGGCGAAGCGGCCTGGGGACAGGCTGCTCCACCCCAGACTCAAGCCCAATCAGAAGGCGCCCTTGACGCCGATCGTGTACTTGGCGCCGAACGCGCCGTGCCGGATCAAGTTTTGATCGTTCACCGCATAGCGCACCGACGGCGCGCCGGTCAGGTTGGCGATGTTGAGGAACACGGTGGCGCGGCGGGCGACCTGGTATTCGGCGTTCACGTCCACCTGTGTGCGCTGGCGTTCGAACTGGGCCACGCCGTTGGTGCCGGCGGCGACGAGCAGGCGTTCGCCGAGCCAGTTCACCTTGAGCTGGCCGTTGAACCGCCCGAGCCGGTAGCTGAGGCCGGCGTTGGCGGCATGCTTCGGTACGCCGCTGCCGCCGGTGAACAGAGCGGCGTCCTTGGGCGCCGTGCGGGTGTAGTTGGCGAAGACGCCGAGGCCCTTGAGCCGCCCGGGCAGGAACGAGAGCTGCTGGGAGTAATCGAGCTCGAAGCCCCAGACCGAGGTGTTCGGCCCGTTGGCCACGCGCGTGAACTCGGCGGAGTTCGCCACCAGGGCCGCCGGGTCGAAGCCGGCCTCGATGATGTCCGCTGGGACGTTGCTCTGCGTGAACGTCGTCGTGGTCGTGAACTGGACGTCCTTGAGCTTCTTGTAGAACACGCCGGCGGACACCACGCCGACCGGTTCGAAATAGTATTCGAGCCGCGTGTCGAAGTTGTCGGCGTATTCGGGCTTCAGGTCCGGATTCGCGGTCGTGAACACCGTCTGCGTGTCGTTCACCACGAGGCTGCGGGCGATGTTCTGCACGTCGGGCCGCAGGATCGAGCGGTAGTAGGCGCCACGGAGAACGAGATTCTGCCGCGGGGCGTAGCGGAGCTGCATCGACGGGAAAAGGTCGTCGTATTCCTGCTCCTTGTTGCGCCGGCTGCCGTAGCGAATCTGGATGTAATTGAAGTTGTTCGTGTCAGTCGTGCCGGCGAGCGCCGCGGTGCGCTGCGCGCCCAGGTCGTCGAAGGCCCGGCCCTCGGTGCGGGTGCTCTCGAATCGCAGACCGGCGACGAGCTGGATTTCCCGCGAGAGCTTCGCGTTGGCGAGCGCGTAGGCGGAGCGGATGGTCTCCTCCAGGTCCCACATGTTCTGCAGCCGGTTGCGCAGGTTGGTCGCGGCCTGCGCGTTCGTCAGGAAGAAGGGCTGCTGCGCCGCGGTGCTGACCGTGTATGGATCGGTATTGAAGGTCCGGAACAGGTCGTAGAGCCGCCATTTGTCGAGCGACGCGGGAGAACCGACGACGCCGTTGAGGTCGGTGATTGTCTCGCCCTTGCGCGGCCGCGGCGTGTACGGGTCGTTGAAATTCGCGAGATTGATGCCGCCCGTCGCCGAATTGACGTTCATCGACCACACCTTGGTCCACGTCTCGATGTCCTTCACGAGCAGCCGGCTGTCGACGCCGAGCTTGAGGGTGGTGGGCGTGCGCAGGTCGGGGAGCCGGATCGTTACGTCCGCCTTGCCGGTGAAGAACTGGTCCTTCGCGTCGCGATGGGCGGTCTGCGCGGTGTTGTTGCTGTTGTAATTCGCCAGGTTGAAGAAGCTGCCCGGGTTGCTCGTGGCGTTGGCAATCTGGCGGAGATTGAGCTCCGGGCCTCCGACCGGGGAGGTGAAGCCCCAGCTGACGCCGTTCATGCGGGCGGAGACGATGTTGAAGAAGCCCTCCGCGTCGGAATCGTACCACTGGTACGATCGCGAGTACGACAGGGAACCGTCGAAGGTGATGTTCTCCGACAGGCGCCAATTGACCGCCGGGTTGAGGGTGAAGGTCGCGCCATACTTGCGGAAGTTGGTGCCGGCGATGGTGACAGCGTTGGCGGTGTCGGCCGTGCTCGCCGCGGTGGTCTGCATCGTGGTGCGCGACAAGTTGGAGTTGGTCGCGGCATTGGCGCCGAACGTCCAGTTGCGATTGTGGAACGGCGCATCGTACATGTTGTAGCTCGTCCGCAGCGAGAGCGTGAGCGCGTCGCTGGCGCGGTAGTCGAGGTTCACGAGCAGGGCGTCGCGGAAGGTCGGTTTCAGGCCGTCCTGCCAGTTCACCTGGTTGATCGCGGGGATCTCGGTGGCGTTGTTGGCCGGATTGGCGTCGAAGGTGCGACCCAGGTTGGCGATGATCTTCTGCTCGACGTAGGTGCCGGTGTGATTGAGCGAGGCGACGATGCCGAGGCGCCCACCCAGGAGCGTGTCGGAATATTCGAGCGAGCCGCCGGGCAGCGCCTTGTAGCGTTCCTTGTTGTCCCAACCCATCGTCTTGCCGAGGGTGAAGGCGAACTCGTTCAGCGTGAGGTTCGCGCTGTAGCGGATGCGGCGCCCCTTCTGGTTGAGCGCGCTCTTGCTCTTGACGTTGATCGACCCGGCGAGGCTGTCCGCAGGCTGGTCGGCGAGCGGCGTCTTGTTCAGCTCGATCGTGTCGGCGGTCGAGAGCGAAACCTGCTCGAACTGGAAGCTGCGCCCGGTGGCGATGCCGAAATCGGCCGAGGCGACGGGATTGCCGTCGATCGTCACGCTGGCGTACTTGGCCGAGAGGCCGCGCACGCGCACCTGGCGGGCGTCGTTCTCGACATAGTCGATCGAGAGTCCGGACATGTACTTGAGGAACTCGCCGACGTTGTCCTCCGACACGGCGCCGAACGCGTCGGACGCGATGACGGTCTTCACGTTGGGCGCCTGGCGCTGTTCGACGATCGCCCGGGCGTTGCCCTCGCGCGTGCTGCCGACGACGAACGCGCTCAACTGCAGCAC
>CALFZM010000066.1 GCA_937952235.1 uncultured Opitutia bacterium
CTTCCTCGATATCGCGAAGCTCCGCGTCAACGGTTCGCTCACCAACCAGTTTCTCGTGCCGGTGACCAACGCCCCGAACCCTCCGGCGAAGCCGGAACAGAACGCCTGCCTGATGGACCCGTGGGGGCGCCGTTATCTGTACTACTACAAGAACGCGCGGAATCCCAACCAGTGGCAGGTTCCCGGCTATGTCCTCTTCTCCGCCGGTCGCACGGTCGCCGCCAACGGCGCGCAGACGCCGCCGCTCACGGTCACGACCGGCTTGATGCTGACGACCCAGACCGCCGAGATGGCGGACAATCTCTACGCCACTCCATGAGCCGATTCCTGCTTCCCGGCCGCACGCATCGCCGCTCCCGCCTGCGCGGCTTCACCCTCATCGAGCTCCTCACCGTCATCGCGATCATCGGCGTCCTCGCGGCGATCCTGATTCCCACGACCTCCTCCGCGCGCACGGCCGCCCGCAAGGCGAAGACGCGCGGGCAGTTCGCCCAGTGGGGCGCTGCGATCGAGGCGTTCCGCCAGGAGTACGGCTACTACCCGACCTTCGAGTCGACCGGCAACGGCCTCAACAAGGTCAACGGCAACACCGCTGGCGGCACCAACCTCACCGCCACGCATCGTTTCTACGAGACGCTCGTCGGCACGCGTCGCGACGGTTCCGCGCTGCCCAACACCACGACCGGCACGCCACCGCCGCCGCAGGCCCAGAATACCCGCCGCATCCAGTTCATCACGTTCACGGAGGCCGACATGGTGCCCGTGAGCACGACCGATGCGACGCTCACCACCAAGCGCGGGTTGATCCGCGATTCCTTCGACGGCACCGACATCGCGGTCCTGGTCGACCGCAATCTCGACGGCGCGGTCAAGTTTGGCGGCGCCGGCGGCGACGGAATCAACGCCCTGCCGTTCGTCAGCCCGCCCGATGTCACGACCGTGCGCCTGCAGCCCGCGACGGCGGATTTCCCGACCGCGGTGCAGGGTGGCGTGCGCACCGGGGTGCTTTTCTATTCGGCGCCACCGCGGGCCACGGCGGCCGCGGATCTGATCATGAGTTGGAAATGACGCACCGACGTCCCGCCAGTCGCAATGCCGCCGGCGGTGCCGGTCCGTTTCGCGCGTCGCCTTCCGCGCGCGCCTTCACGCTCGTCGAGCTGCTCGTGGTGATGGGCGTCATGATCGTGCCGGTGGGCGGCTTCGCCGTGGCCATCGCGGGCCGGGGCGGGGAGGGGGCCGCGCTCGCCTCCGCCCAATCGCTCGTGGCCAGTCTCGTCGGCTCCACGCGGGCCCAGGCGGCGCTGCACCAGACGAGCGTCCGGCTGATCGTCTATGGCCAGATCCCGTCCGGCACGACCGGCGATGCGAACAAGTACCTGCGCTCGCTCCAGATCGTGCGGCAGGAAACGCTCGCCACCGGGGCGACCGTCTGGGTGGCGGTGGGCGATCCCGTCACGTTGCCGGCGCCGGTCTGCGTCGTCCCGCCCGCCCCCGTCCCGACCAATCACCTGCGCACGGGCGTCACCTGGAACAACAACGTCGCCATGGGCCCCGTTTCGACGCTCGTGCCGCTCAACGCCTTCAACTACCGCGGCCAGGTCAACGCCACCGCCAGCCAGTTTTTCGGCGCACAGGGCCAGAACGGCCGCATCCTCTATCTCGAATTCGACCAGACGGGCGCCGTGACCACGCCCCCGCCATCGTCGACGCCGGTGAAGATCGCCCTCGCCACCGCCGTGCTCGCGCCCAGCGCGGTGCCGCAGTTCAACAACGCCACCGGCGTGCGCGGGCTGGTGGTGCGACGCTCCGGCGCGATCTCGCTGGTCGACACCTCGACGGGCTTCTGAGCATGCGTGCCGCTGCCAACGACGTCGCCAGGTCCCGGGCGCGCGAGCGCCACGCGGCGGGCTTCTCGCTCCTCGAGGTGGTGGCGGCGCTCGCGATCTTCGCCATCGGCATGGTGGCCATCATCGGACTGTTTGCTCCCGTTACCAAGTCGGTCGCCTCCGTGACCGAGGCCGAGGCGGCGGCGCGCGTGGCCGATGCCGTGCGGGCCCGGCTGGGCGGGCTGCCGTTCGAGCAGGCGCTCGGCCTCATCCAGGCGCCGCAGGACGTGCGCCGAAAGGACGCCGAGGGCAGTTACAACCCCAACGACGGAGCGCGTTATCCCTTCGTCCTGTTCGGGCTGCGCAGTGGCGATGTGGGCATCTACGACCCTGCCGAAGGACGCCGCCGCTGGTATGATTCCTCGGTGCCGACGCCCCAGCCGGTGCAGGATGCGGACAAGTTTTTCGAGATCGACCTGATCCGCAACGAGACGCTCTCGCCCGCGACGTTCGACGCCTCCGCGCCCGTCGTCGCCTATACCATGCGGGTCCGCTGGCCCGCCTTCCTGCGCGCTTCCAGCGGTGCAGCCGTCCAGGTCGGCGCCAACCCGGCGGGCGGCGGCTCCGTGCCTTTCGACCACGGCCGCAAGCAGGTGCTCTTCTTCACCGGCGCGATCCAGCGATGATGCCCGCCCGCCGCGGATTCACGCTCGTGGAGCTCCTCGTCGCCGCGAGCATCACCGCCCTGATGGCCGGCTTCATCGCCGTGATCGTGCGCAACATCTCGATCACCTGGTCCCGCGCCGGCAACCGGCTCGGCACCGACGCGCAGGCACGGATCGTTCTCGACCAGCTCCAGCAAGACCTGCAGGGAGCGCTGTATCGCGACGACGGCAACGTGTGGTTCGCGGTCGACGTGCTCAATGGCTCCAGTGGCAACGCCACCGGGCTGTGGCAGATCGCTCCGCGCAATCCCAAGCCGACCGGCGGGGTTTCGCTCGATCTCGCCGCCACGCGCGCACAGCTCCGCGCCGACGAACGCGGCCGGCTGGAGAACGCCCGCTTCGGCACCGCAGGGGTGTGGCTGCGTTTTTTCACCACGAGCCGCGGCACCAACTCCACCACCAACGCCGCCACGATCTCGGCACCGGTCGCCGTCGGGTACCAGGTCGTCCGCCGCTTCACCGCGACGAATGCGGCCAACACCAACACCGCCTACCTGCTGCATCGCGCCGAGGCCCGGCCGGCCACAGCCAATGGGCGGATCGGCGTCCTGGAGGCGGGGTATAACATCACCAGCGCCAACTACACCACGAGCACCGCGACGACGAACAACGGCGCGATCACCGGCGATCCGCGCTCGATCCAGGTGCCCGGCGCCGCGCGCAACCTCGACGCCGTGCTCGCGGACAACGTGATCGATTTCGGCGTGCGCTGCTACGTGCGCGATCCCTCCGTGCCGGGCGGGCTCCGCCTGATCTTCCCGGCCACCGCCGCGGGCGCGCTGACGAATGCCGCCACCGCCCGCGTCCGCGCCACCCTGCCGTCCGCCACGCCGCCGGCGGACTGGGGCACGGCGCAGCCGTTTCCCGACGTCGTCGACGTGATGGTGCGCATCCTCACCGACGAAGGCGCCGCGCTGATCGCCCGCATGGAGAGCGTCCAGACTCCCGCGCTCACGATCCCGGCAAAGTACAACAACAACGCCCAGGAGTGGTGGTGGGGCGTCGCGCAGGAGAACTCGCGCGTCTATACGCGCCGCATCGTGCTCAACGCGAAATCGCTGTGAGGAATTCCGGTTCACCTCCCTTCGCTCTCCCGCCCGACGGCTTGCCCCGGGAGCGCGGACGCCCCCGTCCGCCCCGGCAGCCAGCGCGATCCGGGCGGGCCGCGCCACCTGAGACCTCGCTCCGGCCGGTGCGCGAGCGGGGCTTCGCCCTCCTCATCGTCATCACCCTGCTCGCTTTCATCGTGCTGCTGCTGCTGGCGCTCGCCGTGTTCACGCGCGTCGAGACCGCCGTCGCCGGCAACACGCAGCGCCAGGCGCAGGCGCGCGAGAATGCCCTGCTCGCCCTCAACGTGGCCGTCGGCCAGTTGCAACGTTATGCCGGCCCCGACACGCGGGTCACCGCCACCGCGGCCAACTTCGGCGGCATCGATGGCACCCGGCACTACACCGGCGTGTGGAGCTCCGATCCCGCCGCGACCGCCACTCCGGCCACGCCGCTGACCTGGCTCGTCAGCGGTAACGAGCTGACGCAGGCCGACCCCGATCCCAATGCCACGCCCGGCAGCATCATCCCGGCCGCCCTCGCCGTCACGCCCGACGCCCCCGGCACCCGCACCGTCGACCTGATCGGCCGCAACACTACCGGGAGCACCACCCGCAACGCCGATTACGTGGTCGCGCCGCTCACCGATCTCACCGCCGCCGGCGTCCCGGGACTGCCCTCGGCGACCGCCGCGGTGATCGGCCGTTACGCGTGGTGGGTGGGGGACCAGGGCGTGAAGGCGCCGGTGGCCATACCGGACACCGCGTCGGCGCCGACGTTTGCGCCCTACGATTCCTCCGACCTCCGCCAGCGCATCCGGCAGCAGGTGCCGGTCGGCCCGGGCGCGGCTGAGGCGCTCAGCGGCACGCCCATCTTCGATTCCACCGACGCCAACAACGCCGGGCTGGTGGCCGGCGGCAAGGTCACCGCCTTCAGCCAGATCGCCTTTCTCCGCACGGCCGCCAACGCCCAGATCGGACTGTCGCGCCTCCGCCAGCATCTCCACGCCTGGTCGCCCAACAACTTCGCCGTCCTCAGCGACACGCAGTCCGGCGGACTGCGCCAGGACCTTTCCGTCAACCCCGCCGCGCTCGGCGCCGCGTTCGCCGCCTGGGCCGATTATCCCGCTTACATGGAGCCGCCGGTGGCGGGCAACCCGAGCCCGGCCATCACGCCGGATTACACCGGGGATCCGGTGCGGCGGAGATATGTGCTGACGCCGCATCTGCTGGCCGACGGCGGGTCGCACCAGGTGGCGCCGGTGCTGTCCTATTTTTTCATCACCTTCAATGTCCGCACCACGGGCGGCGCCGCCGGCACCGTGCCGCTCGAAGTGCGGACCGGCTGGATGATGTCGCTGTGGAATCCCTACTCGGGAGCGCTCGTGCCCGAGAATCTCCGGGTGGAAGTGCGGGGCTTGCCCGAAACCGTGACGGTGGTGAACGACACGGCCGGCCGGGCGGGTCCGGTCGGTCAATTCACGTTGCAGGACAGCGGCGCCGGCGTCCCGTCCGTGATCGACTCGCCGTTGCAGATCAGCCTGCCCTGGGATGCCGCGACGATTCCCAGCGGCTTTCCGGCCGAAGACCGGCAGTCCTGGCTGCCGGGCCGGGTTTACACCTGGCGTTCGGTCGAAGATTTGAATGCCACCGGTCCCGCGCCCGCGACGGGATTCGTCTCCAAGTTCTATTCACGTAATTTCGGCGACGATGGCCCGAATCAGGGTGTGCAGCGCGCGATCCCCTCCGCGCCGTCCGTCGATGGCGACGACTTTTGCCACCTCGACGTGATCGGAAATGACCGGCTCGACCTCCGGGTGTACGCCGTGCGGGCAGGCGGCGACGTGCTCCTGGGCCGGTTCACTTCGCCGGATTTCGTGGCGGCGTTCTCCACCACCTCGCGCGCGATCCGCTCTGGCACCTACCAGTTCGGTTACGAATTCCGCCTGGCGGAGAGTCTCGACACGCCCGCGGCGCCAGGCACCTGGCTCATGACCGACGGCCGCGACGTTCGCCGGCGAAACGTTCCGCGCGAGGCCTATGTCACTGGAGCAGCGGGCAACAGCCCCGAACTCTACGAGAATCCTTTCTCCGTCGCCATCGCGGCGCCGGATCGACTGCTGGACCGTCGCTCCGATTCTTGGTCCTACAATGAGGATGTGCCGGTCTTCGAATTGCCCCGTGCGCCCATCCTCTCCGTCGGAGCCCTCCAGCATTTTCGCATCCCGGGACGCCGCCCCTTCATGATCGGCAATCCCTGGGGCGCCGGCGCGCAGCTCAACAACATCCCGCTCGGCCGTCTCTTCGACCGGTTCTTCTTCTCGGGTCTCGCCGGCAACGTCGTGCCGGATATCAATGCCAACGGCGACCTGATCCTGCCGAACGCGCTGCTGAAGCCGCTGCGCAAGGCCGACCAGACCAAGCTCACGCACGCGGATGTCCTCGCGCTCATGAACCCGCCGGTGCAGGTCGACGCCAACGGCAACCCGCTGCCGGGCCCGGCGCCCACCGCCGCTTCCTCCAAGTACCTGCTGCAAGGCGGCGCCTTCAACCTCAACTCCACCCAGCGCGCGGCCTGGGTGGCGGTGCTGCGCGGCGTGAGGTTTCCGACCGCGGCGACGGCGTTTTCCTACCTCGACGCCGACCCCGCCACCGGCACGGCGGCCGACACGGCGCTGGGCACGGTGACCTCCACCGACGCCCATTTCTTCCGCTTCCCGCAATCGGCGCAGGAGACGTTCAAGGCGGAGCCGGGGCTCGCGGACAACGATCCCAACACGCCGTCGCTGGCGCGTACCGAGCTGTTCCGTCGTGGCGTGCGCACGCTAAGCGAGACCGAGGTCTCGAACCTGGCCGGCAAGATCGTGGACCTGCTCGCGGTGAAGCAGCAGGACAGCGGGCCCTTCCGGTCGCTGGAGGAATTCCTGGCGCCGTCCGCGCTGTTCAGCGGCGTCGACGCCGCCGGCAATCCGACCGCGCCGCGCAGCCTGCTCGAGGCGGCCATCGAGGACACCGGCCTCAACGTCGATCTCACGACGGGTCTGCCCTACGAATTCAGCAGCCAGTACCTCACGCAGGCCGATGTCATGACCGCCCTCGCGCCCATTCTCTTCGCGCGCTCCGACACCTTCGTGATCCGCACTTATGGCGAGGCCGTGAATCCGGCGACGAGTGCCGTCGAAGGCCGCGCCTGGGCGGAGGCGGTGGTGCAGCGGCTGCCGGAATTCATGGCCGATCCGGCGACGTTCCCGCCCGAGACCGACCTCGCGGCGTTTGACGTCCTCATCGATCCCGCCGATCCCGCCAGCGGCACCACTCCGACCCAGCAGCTCAACAAGGCGCTCGGCCGTCGCTTCAAGGTGCTTTCGTTCCGCTGGCTCACGCGCGCCGACATATGAGGCGCGAACCGGCAGCCCGGCTGGGCGTTCGGGACAAGGAGCCGGATCGTGCGGGATCGCGGCGCACGGCGCGCGTTCGCCCGTCGCCCAGCGGCCTGCTCGCGTGGCTTCTCCTGCTGGCCTTCGTGAGAGTGGGCAGTGACGGCGCCTCCGCCGCCGAACCGGCGGCAGTCGCGGTGCGTTTCACGGTGTTCTCCGCTCAGCCGGTGCGCGAGCTCGCGTTCGCGCCTCGGCCCGGCGCCCCGCCCCAGAAGGTCGTGTTCCAGCCTACCGCACGCTCGGTCCGGTACGAGTTTCGCGGCGCGGGCCCGCTCCGCTTCGTCGATGCGACGTCGGGTGCCGTCGTGGCCGAGGCCATGCTCCCGCCCGCGACGCGCGACGTCCTGCTGCTGTTTTCGCCCTTGGCGGAGAAGGCGGCGGCAGGTGGCACGCTGCGTTATCAGATCGCCGTCCTGGATGACGGCGCGGCCCGACATGGGGCGGGCGGCCTCGCGATTATCAATCTCAGCGGCCTCGCACTCGCCGGCACGGTGGGCGCGGAGAAGGTGATCCTGAAGGCCGGACTGAATCCGACCGTCGCCGTCGGACGCTCCACGCCGGTGACGCTCACGACCGTCTTCAAGGGCCGGACCTTTCGATCGTACGCCGCCACCGTTGCCCTGGGCCGCAACGAGCGGGCCCTCTTGATCCTGTTTCCGCCGTTCAATGCCGGCAGCCTGGAAGTGCAGCCGCGGCTGTTGATCGATCAGCCGCCCGGGGCAGCAAGCCCGCGGTAAGCGTCGCCGCAGCGCGAACGGATCGTCGCAGGGAACGTCTCGCCTCGCGGCGAGCCGTTTCGGAGCGGAGTCGGGCGCGGCCTCGCTTGCGTCGCCGACCTGGGGACCATATTGGAAGGGCGATCCAACATGAAACGTCCCCTTCGCCGCCTGCTCGCCGCCGTTTCGTTGCCCGGCGCTTTTTGCTGCCTGCTGGTTTCGCCCGCCTCCGCGCTGGTGCTCCTGGCCGAATCCCGCAGCGTCACGGTCAGCTACTACGGCGCCGGCATCGAGACGATCGCGTCGGATGGCAGCTTCGGCGTCTTCGCCGCCACGGCCCTGGGCACGCCGTTCGGCGGAGGCTATGTCAACGCCTCCCAGTATTCGAATATCACCACCTCCGCGATCGAGGTGAGGCACAGCATCCTGGATTCGTTCGGGCCGGGCGGCTACGGGGCCTCGAATTTCCAGGTAAGATTCAGCCTCCCGGAAGCGACGCGGATTTCGATCTCCGGCGTGTCCTCCTATTTTTCCGGTCCGGCGTCGCTGGTGTCGGAAACGAATGGCTCGATCCCGCTCGTGTGGGGTCCGGACACGTTCTTTCGGAATTACCTCGAATTCGATCAGGTCCTGGCTCCAGGCATCTATACCTTCACGTCGAATGAATGGCTGCGGGGAGATGGAATCTCGACGCGGCTGCTGCTGCGGGAGGTCGTCGCCGAAGACGGGTCGACGTTCGTGTGGCTGGCGCTCGGGTTGGTCGCGGTCGCGGCCGGTCGCCCGCGCGGCGCGGAAGGCCCCCGGGCCGGGAGCCGTTGAAACGGCGCCGCGGGCGTCAGGCGCGCGGGCTCAGGTGGGAATTTTCTGGATGCTGCGAACCACCCATCGCCCGGCGCAACCGGCGAGGGGCTGGGCTGTCGGGCAGTGAGTGAGATCGAAGGAACTCAGCGGGGGCGGCGTGGCCTGGCACGCCGTTATTTTTCAGACCGGCGATGAGGTCGTCTCGGGCCTGAAGCGGTGGGCGGAGCGAGAGCAGGTGCGCGCGGCCCGGTTCACAGCCATTGGCGCCTTTCAGTCGGCCACGCTCGCGTACTTCGACTGGGAGAAAAAGGAATACCTGACGATTCCGGTCACGGAACAGGTGGAAGTCCTGGTGCTCACGGGCGACATCGCGTGGAAGGACGGCGAGCCCGTCGCCCATGTGCACGTCGTCCTCGGCCGACGTGATGGCTCCACGGTCGGCGGTCATCTGTGCGACGCCATCGTCCGCCCGACGCTGGAAGTGATGGTGACGCAAGCCGGCGCCCTCGAGCGGAAGTTCGATCCGCAGAGCGGCCTCGCCCTGATCTCAGTATCGTAACCGCAACCCAACTTTCATCCATGAAAACCCACCACCTCCTCAACCTCTCGCGCGCCGGTCTTTTCGGAGCGCTCGTCCTGACGCTTGCCGCCGGTTGCCGACGCGAGCCCAATCCCCAAGTCGCGGACATGCCCGCGGCGACGTCGTCGCCCCGGGACACCGAGGCAGCCAGCGCGATGGCGACCCTCGAGCCCACGCAGGGCAACCAGGTGCGGGGCACGGTGCGGTTCACCAGCGAGGGCGGGGGTGTGCGGGTGGTCGCCAACCTCACGGGGCTGACCCCAGGCGATCATGGCTTTCACGTGCACGAGAACGGCGACTGCTCCGCGCCTGATGCCAGCTCGGCCGCCGGACACTTCAATCCGACCAATCAGCCGCATGCCGGCCGCGATGCCGAAGAGCGTCACATCGGCGACCTCGGCAACCTCGTGGCGGATGCCGACGGCCGCGCGCAACTCGACTACGTGGACCGGAAGCTCACGTTGACCGGCGCCAACTCGATCGTCGGCAAGGCGGTGATCGTGCATGCGGGGCGCGACGACTTGAAGTCGCAGCCCTCCGGTGACGCCGGCGGCCGCGTCGCCTGCGGCAAGATCGAACTGTCGCGGCGGGATCCGTGAGCGCGCCTTGATCGGCCGTCGAAAGGTGGAGCGGCTTGTCCTCAAGCCGCGGCGTGCAGAACCATGGAAGGGCAGCCGCTTGGCGACAAGCGGCGCCACCTCTGCTTGAGCCCGCTCCTCGGCGGCGTGCCAGAGTGAGGCGCCGTAGGAATCACGGAGACCGCGCGCCGGCGGTCCGGCTCGGACGCGGGTTCGCAGGCGGCTCCGGCGCCGTGTACCGATAGATCGTCGTCGTCTCGGGCCGTGGGTCGTCGGGGCCGGGCCAGACGGGCGCGAGGCGGAACGCTTCGAGGCCCGAATTCACTCCGACGGCGTCGCTCTCGACCGGCGGAACCAGCAGCACGACCGGGACCGCGTACCACTCGGGCTCCGGGCCCGGGCGCGGCGTGAAGCGGGGCGAGACCAGCGCGTGCGTCACGCGCCGGCCGGCCCAGTCGACCAGGAAATCACGCAGGTATCCCACCTGCGCCTTTCCGCTGGTTTCAACGCGTTCGAGCATCAGTTGCTTGAGCGAGGCGTAGCGTCGCACCGGTGGTGCGCCCGGAGCCGGCGCAACCACGGTCATGTTCCAGTGGCCGCCGCGCTCCGGCTGCCGCCAGTGTTCCTGATAGTAGCCGTAGATCCGCCCGCCTTCATCCGTGTGGTCGATCACGAGCGCGGAGTTCCAGTCGAGCCGCGGGGCTTCGATCCAGCGGTCCTTCGAGATGTCGACCACCAGCGTTTCGGCCTCCGACGCCGGCGGTTTCAGGGCGCCCGGGGGCACCACCTTCGGGCGTTCGAAGAGTTCCATCGGATCGACGGCGACAAACACGATTCGGCCCGAAGGCATCTGCACCAGCAGGTCACCGACGCTGCCCAGTTCCTCGCCCTGTGCATTGCGGACGTCTCGCGACATGATCTCCGCAAAGCGGTCCGGCGGGCGGGGCGGGGCCGCCTGCAGCAACGCGGCGGTGGTGAACGAGGTGAGGGCAAGCATGGCGAACTGACCGGCGCAGAAGGAGAATGGGTGCATGAGGAGACGGACGAAGGGTGAAACGGAGCGGCAGGCATCCAAGCCGCAGTGACAAGCAAGGCCGGAGCGCAGCGCCGCGGACCGGGACGCTGCGCTCCGCCGAAACTCCGGAGGGATGATCTTTAACACGGACGGACCTCCCTGGCCGAAGGGATCCACTTGGGGTGGAGCCGCCTGTCCCCAGGCGGCTGACGTGCGTCGGACCGGTCCGCAGCGGCTCGAGGACAAGCCGCGCCACTGATCAGTGCGGCCGTACTCAGGGGCGACGTGAAGAGCGGCGGCATGCTTCCGACTTACCGTTCCGGCAGCGTGACGCGCAGCACCGTGTCGCCGAAGCGACCTTCCTCGAGCATCTTCACGCCTTCCTTTTCGCTGACGTACTTGGCGTCGTTGAGCTCGCTGGCCGTGAGGGCCACGCTGAAGCCGTAGGGGTCGCGTCGTTCTTCCAGCTTGGCGGTCGGGATGGCGAAGCGACGGTCGAAGTTGGTGCGAAACGGCTGGAACGTGGGCGTGATCTCCATGTAGGGAGCCCGGTTGTCGTTCACGTTGATACACGCATCGACGAAGTACCCGAGCCTCGTCTCCCCGGAGCCGTACGCGTCGGTGTTGCGCAGCGCATTGAACGACACGAGTTGCTGCCCGCCGCGATCGCTCGCGCCGCCGCCGGTGCGAGTGGCGTCCGTTCTCGAATCTGAATTCCGGTCCCGCGCGGTCCCCCCGGCTTCCGCCCGGCGTTCCGACCCGGAGAAGAACTGCGAGATGTGGCGGCGGTTCCGGTTGTCGGCGAGGAACCGGTCCCGATTCTCCGGCAGCACCGGGAGGTCCCAGTAACGATCGCTGGCGACGTCGATCCGGCAGGTCTCATCCGACATCGAGATCGCCGAGGCCGGCACGGCGCGCCGGTCGCCCCCCATGTCGAGGAAGCCGCCCGTCATGAGGACCACGTATTCGAG
>CALFZM010000067.1 GCA_937952235.1 uncultured Opitutia bacterium
TCCCCGTCCGCCTTTCGCGCCGATGCGGACGGGGACGTCCGCGCTCCTCCGTTCCTGCACCATGTCCAACGCGCCCGCCAAGCTCGCGGCGCTCCGGCACCTGCTCGCCGAGCGCTTTCCCGTCGCGACCCGTACGCGCGGCCGCGTGCTGCTCACGGGCGTGCCGGCGCTCGACGAGCCGGCGGGCGGGTTGCCGCTCGGGGCGATCACGGAGATCGTGTGTGCGGCGCCGAGCTGCGGCGGGCATCTCCTGCTGGGGCAGTTGCTGGCGGCCACGCGCGCCACGCGCACGCGGCTCGCGCTCGTCGACGGCGCGGACAGCTTCGATCCCGGCTCTCATCCCGCCGACCTGCTGGCGCATCTGGTATGGGTGCGCTGCGCCGGCACGCCGGCCGCGCTGCAAGCGGCGGACCTGCTCGCCCGCGACGCCAATCTTGGCCTTGTCGTCCTCGACCTGCGCCATGCACCCGCGGCGGAGCTGCGGCGCATCCCCGGGCCGCAGTGGTACCGGCTGCAGCGCGCGGTCGAGCCCGCCGACCTCGCGCTGGTGGTGCAGACGCCCCGCGCCGCCGTGCCCAGCGCGCAGTTGCGGTTCCAGCTCGCGGTCTCCCATGCCGCCACCGCGCTCGACCGCGAGCGCGCGCTGCTCGCGGCCGGCCTGCAACCCGCCCTTCAACGCCAGCGGCTCCAGGCCGCCGGTTGAGCGTCATGTTTGCCGTCCTCGCCCTGCCTGATTTCGCCCTGCACGCCGTGCTGCGCACCGCACCTGGCGACGCGGACCGGCCGGCCGCCTTGTTCGCGGGGACGGGCAAGAAATCCGTCGTCCTGGCCACGACACCCGCCGCCCGCGCGGCCGGTGTCGCCCTCGGCATGACCGCGCCGCAGGCCGTCGCCCGCTGTGCCGCGTTGCTCATCCGCACCCCGTCGCCCGCGGCCGAAGCCGAGGCCCGCGCCGCGTTGCACGCGGTGGCGTTCACGCTTGGTCCGTTGATCGAGGACACGGCACCCGGCGTGTGCACGATCGATCTCAAGGGCGCCACGGCCCGGGCTGAACCGGTGGCCGCCGCCGCGGTGCGCCAACTGGCCGCGCTGGGCCTGCCGGCGACCGCGGGCATTGGCCGCACGCCCCTGCTCGCGCGCTATGCCGCCGAGGTGGAGTGTGCCCCCCCGCCGCTTTTGCCCGCCGACACGGATCCCGTCACCGCCGCCTCCGCGCTTCCGCAGCCGGGGGACCGGCCGAGCCAGCGGGACGGCACCGCGCGCCGACCGTCGCGGGCGAAGGCTCGCGACGTCCCCGACGACTTCGCCCTGCCGCTCGCCGTGGCCGAGGATTCGGCGGAAAGCGCCCCGGCCGCGGCGCTCGCGGACCAACCGGTGCGCACCGTCACGGACGAGGCCGCCTTCCTCGAACCGCTGCCGCTCGCCGTGGCCGGGCCTCCCCCCGAACTCGCCGCCATCCTGCACGGCTGGGGGCTGCGCACGTGCGGCGATCTCACGGCGTTGCCGCGCGACGAGATTGTCCGCCGGTTCGGCGCCGCCGGGCTCGCGCTCTGGCAGCGCGCCCGCTGCATCCGGTCGTGCCGGCGGCGGAGTTCGTCGCCGCGATGGCGTTTGAGCAGCCGGTCGAGACGCTCGAGCCGCTGCTGTTCCTGCTGCGGCGGTTCCTCGACCGGCTGACGCTCGAGGTGCGCGCGGCGCAATTCGTGGCGGCGGAGCTGGCCCTCACGCTGCGGCTCGAGGACGACACCGCGCACGAGCGTCGTTTCCGGCTGCCCGAGCCCACGGCCGATCCCGAGATCCTGTTCCGCGCGCTGCACACCCATCTCGAATCGCTCCAGACCGGCGCCGCCATCGTCGGCCTGCAGCTCCGGCTCGAGCCCGCCCGCCCGCTCGTCCGGCAGCACGGGCTCTTCGACACGGGCCTGCGCGACCCCCATGGCTTCGCGGAGACCCTCGCGCGCGTCGCCGCGCTGGTGCAGGCGGAGCGCGTGGGCACGCCGCGGCCGGACGACACCCACCGGCCCGATGCCTTCACGCTGCAGCCGCCCGCGAACGCCGGCCGGGCGATGTCCATCCGCGCCACCCGCTGCGGCGGTTTCGCCCGCCGCTCCCGGCCACGCTCGAATTCAACCGCGACGACCGCCGGCCGGCGTACCTGCACACCGCGCCGTTCCAGGGCGCGATCGCGGAGGTGCGCGGACCGTGGCGCAGCAGCGGCGACTGGTGGCAGGCCGACCGCGCCTGGGCCCGGCTCGAATGGGACATCGCCCTCGCCGACGGCGGCCTCTATCGGCTGCTGCGCGTCGGGGAGGCCTATTTCGTGGAAGGAGAATATGACTGAGCCGCCACGATTCAGTGGGGTGGAGCCGCCTGTCCCCAGGCGGCTGACGTTCGAAGGGGCCGTCCGCAGCGGCTTGAGGAAACCCACTCCGCCTTTCCGCCCGGCCGTTCTCAGGGGTGATTTGAAGGTCAACTGCATGGTTCCGCCAGAGATCCGCCGGCTTCAGAACGCCTGAACGAAGCATCGTCCGTTCGGAGGAGAAAGGAGGGGCTGGTTTCAGCCGCATCCGGTCGCGCCTTCGGCGCTTCGAAGTTTCCCCTCGCGGCGCCCGCCTGGGATTCCTCCCTTGTCCTACGTCGAACTCCACGCCCGCAGCGCCTTCAGCTTCCTCCGGGGCGCCGCCTTGCCGGAGGACCTGGCGGCCACCGCCGCCGGCCTCGGCTTGCCGGCCGTGGCGTTGCTCGACCGCGACGGCGTCTGCGGCGCACCGCGTTTCTTCGGCGCGGCGTCCGACGCCGGAGTGCGCGCCCGCGTCGGTGCCGAGATCACGCTGGCCGACGGCTCCGTGCTCCCGCTGCTCGCGGCCACCCGCCAGGGTTACCAGAACCTTTGCCAGCTCATCACCGAGGCGAAGCTCACGCCCCGTCCGTCGGAGGCGGCGCCCGCGCCGGACGCGCCGCCCGCCGGCCCCGATCCACGCGATCGCAAGCGGCCGTGTTTCGCCACCTGGGACGAGCTCGCGCGGTACCACGAAGGCCTGATCGCGCTGACCGGCGACGAGGAAGGTCCCGTGCGCCGCGCCTGGCGGACCGGCGGGGCCACGGCGGCGGCGCCGCCGCTCGAACGCCTGCTCGCGCTCTTCGGCCGCGACCGGCTCTACGTCGAACTCCAGCGTCACCGCCTTCGCGGCGAGGAACGGGAGAACACGTTCCTGCGCGATCTCGCCGCCGCGCACGGCCTGCCGCTGCTCGCCACCGGCGGAGTGAACTACGCGCGGGCGGAGCAGCGGCTGACGGCCGACGTGTTCACCTGCCTGCGGCATCACACCACGCTCGACGCCGCGGGCCGCCGGCTCGCCGCCAACGCCGAGCGGCACCTGAAGCCGGAACGCGACCTGCAGCGGCTGTTCGCCGACCTGCCCGAGGCGCTCGCGGAGACGGAACGGCTCGAGCAGCGGCTCACGTTCACCCTGCGCGACCTCGGCTATCGTTTCCCCGACTTCACCACGCCGCACGGCGAGCCGATGCCGGCCTACCTGCGCGAAGTCACCTACGCCGGCGCGGTGCAACGCTACGGCACGCTCTCCGCCCGGGTGCGCGCGCAGCTTGAGCGGGAGCTCGCGCTGATCACGCGGCTCGGGTTCTGCGGGTATTTTCTCATCGTCTGGGACATCTGCGCCTACTGCCGCGCGCATGGCATCCTCGTGCAGGGCCGCGGCAGCGCCGCCAACAGCACCGTCTGCTACGCGCTCGGCATCACCGCCGTCGATCCGATCAAGCACGAGCTGCTCTTCGAACGCTTCCTCAGCGAGGGCCGCGTCGGCCGCGACGGCCATCCCTCCTGGCCCGACATCGATCTCGACCTGCCCAGCGGGGACCGACGCGAGCAGGTGCTGCAGCGCGTCTATGCGCTCTACGCGCCGCGGGGCGCCGCCATGACCGCCAACGTCATCACGTACCGCGGCCGCAGCGCCGTGCGCGAGATCGGGAAGGTGCTGGGATTCGGCGACGATGCGCTCGACCGCTTTTCCGGACTCTACGCCAACGGCGATTTTCCCCAGACGCTGCAGCTCCAGGACCAGCTCGCGATGGCGGGCATCGGGGCACGGCATCCGCGCGCGGAGGCCATGGTCCGGCTTTACCGTCAGATCCACGGCCTGCCGCGCCACCTCGGCCAGCACAGCGGCGGCATGGTGATCTGCCAGGGCCAGCTCGATCGCGTGGTGCCGCTGGAGAACGCCACCATGCCCGGCCGCGTCGTGGTGCAGTGGGACAAGGACGACTGCGAGGACCTCGGCATCGTGAAGGTCGACTTCCTCGGGCTCGGCATGATGGCCGTGCTGCAGGACACCTTCGCGCTGTGCCGCGAGCGCGGACACCCGGTGGAGCTGTACACCGTGCCGCCCGACGACGCGGCGACGTACGCGGCGATGCAGCGCGCCGACACCGTCGGCGTGTTCCAGATCGAGAGCCGCGCGCAGATGGCCTCGCTGCCGCGGCTGCGGCCGGCGTGCTTCTACGACGTGGCGATGCAGGTCGCGATCGTCCGGCCCGGCCCGATCGTCGGCAACCTCGCCCACCCGCTCGTCCGGCGGCGCAACGGACTCGAGCCCGTCACGTACATCGATCCGAGCGTGGACGACATCGTCGCGCCGATCCTGCGCCGCACGCTCGGGGTCATCCTGTTCCAGGAGCAGATGCTCGAGCTCGCGATCAAGCTGGCCGACTTCTCCGGCGGCGAGGCCGAGGAGCTGCGGCGCTCGATGGGATTCGTGAAGAACGACGGCCGGCTGCAGCGCGCCCTGGCGAAGCTGGTCACGGCGCTGCGCGCGAAGGGCCGCAGCGAAGCCGTGGTGAAGAAGGTGAGCGAGGCGGCGCTGTCGTTCGCCGCCTACGGCTTTCCCGAGTCGCACGCGCTGAGCTTCGCGCTGCTCGCCTATGCGAGCACCTGGCTCAAGGTGCACCGGCCGGCGGAGTTCACCGCCAGCCTGCTCAACCACCAGCCGATGGGATTCTACTCGCCGGCCACGCTGCTGCAGGACGGCCGGCGCCACGGCCTGAGGGCGCAGCCGGTGTGCGTGATGCACTCCGGCTGGGACTGCACCGTCGAGGCGGCCGACGTCATCCGGATCGGCCTGCGCTACGTGAAGGGCCTGCGGGAAACCGCCGCCCGCGCGCTCCTGGCGGAGCGCGCCCTACGGCCGTTCGCCTCGCTCGGGGATTTCCTTCGCCGCACGACCTTCAACCCGGCGGAGCGCCGGGCGCTTGCGGCCGTCGGCGCGCTCAATGCCTTCGCCGGCCACCGCCGCGCCGCGCTCTGGCAGGTGGAGGCCGCATGGTCGGAGGACGAGGCGCTGTTCCGGCATTTCGCCGGCGCGGGGGACGAAGCCGCTTCCCCGCTGGCGGCGATGACGCTGGCGGAACGGCTGCGGGCGGATTTCACCGCGCTCGAACTGACCACCGGGGTCCATCCGATGGCGCTCGTCCGCGACCGGTTGTCCGACGTATGGCGCGCCGCCGACCTGCCGTTGGGGCGCGACGGCGAGCGCGTGGCGATCGCCGGCTCCGTCATCTGCCGCCAGCGGCCGGGCACGGCGAAGGGTTTCGTGTTCATCAGCCTCGAGGACGAGACCGGCATCGCCAACGCGATCGTGCTGCCGCAGCTCTTCGAGGCGAAGCGGCTCGTGATCACCCAGGAGTCGGCGCTGCGCATCACCGGCCGGCTGCAGAACCTGCACGGCGTCATCCACGTGAAGGCACAGAGCATCGAGCCGCTCGTGGAGGCCGCGCTGCCCGCGCAGGCGTCGCACGATTTTCATTAGAGTGCCTTGAGTAATATCGCAGCCGCCCAGGGCGGGAACCTAAACGCAAAGACGCGAAGGAACGCGAAGACTCGCGGAGGAAAACGTGGCGAAACTTCGCGTTCCTTCGCGACTTTGCGTTTAGGTCTTGGCTACGGAATCATAGAATCTGTCCGAGTGTCCGGCCGGAAGCCATTCCCCCGCCGGGCGCGGTGGAGCAGCGTGTCCCCACGCTGCTGGATCGCGACCTTCCCCCAAGCCAGCGGCCTGGGGACGGGCCGCTCCACCTCAGTAGAGCAGGTACGGCGCCCGCAGCCGCGCGAAGTCGGCGAGGCCTTCTTCCCAGCCGGCGGCGATCGTGTCGAACGGCGTGCCGGCCTCCAGCGCGGCGCGCACGCTCGCGGTGCCCATCACGCGGTCGAAGTAATCGGCGTGAAACTCGAACCTATCCGGGTACAGGCGCCGCACCGTCTCGAGCAGGGCCAGCGTCGTCCGGATGGGGCGGAACGTGGCGCGATCGCTCACGTGCAACTGCACGCCGCCGCACCGTTCGCCCGCGAACTTCGAGAACGACGGCGTGAACCAAGCCTCGCGAAACACCACGCCGGGCAGGCGGTCGCGCAGGCCATTGAGCTCGCGCGCCAGCACGTAGCCGTCGATCCACGGCGCCCCGCACAGCTCGAACGGCCGCGTCGTGCCGCGCGCCTCCGAGAGGTTCGTCCCTTCGAGCGCGACCTGGCCCGGATACACGGCCGCGGTGTCGAGCGTGGGCATGTTGGGTGATGGCAGGACCCAGGGAAACGGCGTGCCGTCCATCCATGCCTCGCGCCGCCAGCCGGTCATCGGCACGACCGTGAGCTGGGCCTGCTTCGGCAGGAAGCGGTCGTTGAACAGCCGGGCGAGTTCGCCGGCCGTCATGCCGTGGCGCAGCGGCACGGGGTAAAGGCCGATGAACGAGCTGAACTGCGGGTGCTCGAGGATCGGCCCCTCCATCAGGACGCCGCCGATCGGGTTGGGCCGGTCCAGGACCACGAACGGAATCCCGGCCTCGGCGGCGGCCTGCAGGGCGTAGGCCATCGTCGCGAGGTAGGTGTACACCCGCGTACCCACGTCCTGGATATCGAACACCATCAGATCGACCGCCGCGATCATGTCGCGCTCGACCGTCTTGCCGGTGTGCCGCGTGTCGTAGTCGCGCATGTACGCGTCGATGTTCGTCAGCATGTCCGCCGGCGGCTGCTGCGTCTGGCCGTAGAGGCTGAAGACCGGCAGTTGGAAGTGGGCGTCAAACTGGTATGGCACGTATTCGCCCGCCTGCGCGTTGCCCCGGACGCCATGCTCGGGACCGTAGAGCGCGGCCAGGCGGGCGTCCGGGAACGCACGGAAGCGCTCGACGATGCTGCCGAACGCGGCGTCCACGCCCGTGGGATTCGTGATCAGGCCGATGCGCCGGCCGCGCAGGAGGTCCGCGTGGCGCGCGAACAGGACATCAACGCCGAGTTGCATGGCGGCGAGTGAGCAGAAAAAAGCCGCGGCGCACAACGGCGCCGCGGCAGGAGCGACAGGGAGAAAGGGCGCGTCGCAAAACGCGCCTGCCCTCAGAACCGGCCTTCCAGACCGGCCGTGATGGTCGTGCCCTGGATGAGGAACGTCTCCATCTGGTCGGGGATGTTGCGGTAATAGCGCTGCGGCTCGTTGAACAGGTTGGCCACGCCGAAGGTCGCCGTGAGGTTGCGGCGGACCTGGTAGCGGAGGTTCAGGTTCACGATCTCGCGGTGCTTCATGTACCGGTTGCGCGACGGCTGCGCGACGTTGTACGCGCCGCGGATGCTCTCGCTGTTGTAGTTGTAGCTGACCGAGACGCCGAACTTCAGGTAGTCCCACGCGAGGTTGACGTTGATCGTGCGGGGAATGAAGCCGTTCACCTGCTTGTCCTTCAGGTAGGCCGTGCCGCCGTAGTCGCCGTGCGAAGTGAGCTGGGTCATGTTCGCGTTCAGGCGCAGGCCCTTGAGCAGGCCGGGGAGAAAGCGGAACTGCTGCAGGTAGCTGATCTCCCACCCCTGCACCTTGGCGGTGCCGACGTTGGCGCGCGACAGGATCGTGTACCCCGAGTAGTCGCCGTCGAAGCCGTTGTCCGGACCCGCGCCAACCACGCCGATCTCCTGTCCGTCCGCGACGTAGTCATCCAGCGTCTTGTGGAACCAGCCGAGCGTGAGGCTGCTGGAGTGCTTGAAGTAGTACTCGAGCGAGAAATCCCAGTTCGTGGACTGGACGGGCTTCAGGTCGGGATTGCCGAAGGTGACGGTCTGGTTGGTGTCGTTGAACGAGAGGGCCGTGACGTAGTTGGCGAGCGTCGGCCGGGCGAAGCCGGTGGTCCACGCCGCGCGGGCCTTCATGTCGGGCGTGATGTCGTACCAGGCGTGCACGCTGGGGAAGTTCTGGCCGTACTTGCCCTCGTTCTTGTAGCGCACGCTGTCGCGCTCGGCCGAACCCACCGGATCGGCGACCTGCTGGGCCGCGGTGCTGAGCACGCGCGAGCGCCGGCGGCCTTCGCCCGTCGTCTCCGTGATCTCACGGCGGAGGCCGCCGAGGAAACCGGCGCGGCCGATGCGGCCCTGGGTCATCAGGTAGTAGCCGGTGATGACTTCGTTCACCTTGTTCGAGGCCGTGTTCCGGTTGTTGTAGTAATAGTAGACGTCCTCCTGCCAGAGCGACGGATCCGTCGGCTGGCCGTTCTGGATGAACTGGGCGCCTTCCCACATCGGGATGCGGCGGCCGGTCTTCACCTGGTCCCAGGTCAGGATCGAGGGATCCGTCGGCAGCGCGTTGCGGCCGATGTAGCTCCAGCGACGGTTGACGCGCAGCAGCTCGACCGTGTGGTCGCGGATCGACGCACCGGTCTTGAGGAAGGCCGTGAACGAATCGACCGGCAGCTTGTAGCGGAAGTTGGCGCGCGCCTCCTTGATCAGATCGATGTCGAGGTTGCCCGACTGCGTGCTGAGGCCGTTCACCGTCGGCCGGTAGTTGTTGGGATTGGTGAAATCGAGGCCGCCGTTCTGGATGAAGCGCGGGTACAGGTCCGACTCCGTGCGATCGAGGATCCAGCCCACGCCGGTCTCGCCGTTGGGTCCGACGATGTTGTCGAGCGGGCTGGCCGCGGTGCCGGCGACGTTGTTGAACCGGCCGTTGGGCCCGACGAAGGGCACGTTGCCGATGCGGTTCACCAGCGAGCCCTCGGCGCCGAGGTAGCGGTAGCGCGTGCGGCTGAAGAGGCCTGCCCAGTCGACGTCGATCGTGCCGAAGTTGTGCTCGCCGCCGATGTCCATGTGACGGAGGCGCTGGTCGCGGTTGATGAGCGTCGACGTGACGTCGATCAGCGCCGGCGCGGTCGTGCCGGAGGTGGCGTTGGCGGCGGTGGGCACGGCGCGCACGACCGTGATGCGGCGGTCGAAGGCGCCCGGCACGATACCGGTGGCGGCGCCGGGGTTCGTGGTCTGGCTGCCGGCGAACGCGCGCGTCGTGTACTGCCGGCGCATCGGCTCCGGCGCGTCGTTGTAGATCAGGTTGAGCTTGAACAGCGAATTCCGCGTGAGCCGGAAATCCCACTTGGTGGAAAGGCTGCGCTGCTTGCGGTT
Source organism: uncultured Opitutia bacterium (assembly GCA_937952235.1). Lineage (GTDB taxonomy): Bacteria > Verrucomicrobiota > Verrucomicrobiia > Opitutales > Opitutaceae > ER46. Next base: position 9,437 of record CALFZM010000067.1, read on the forward strand.
GTTGTAGTTGTCCGTCGTGCGGTAATCCCAGAGGTACGCCGGCTCGACGTTGGTCTGCTGGTAATCGCGCACGGTGCGGAAGAACCCGAAGGCGTTCTCGCTGTAGAACGCGTTCACCGAGACCGCGAGGTTCTCCACGTCGCTGCCGAAGATGGCGAACTTCTCCTGGTAGGAGCCGTTGAACAGCGCATGCGTGCGGCGGGCCTCGCGCAGCGGCACCTGCTCGCTGAACGACGGGGCCTGGCGCGCGGTGAAGCTGTAGCTCACGCGGCGCTTCTCGCGCATCGAGAGCGGCGAGCGGGTCTTGAAGTTCACGCCGCCGCCGAGCGAATCGACGCTGCGGTCGGGCGTCTGGCCCTTCGTGAGCTCGAGCGACTCGAACATGTTGCCGGTGAACGCGGTCATGCGCGTCGTGCGGCCCTGCGCGCTGAAGGAGGACATGCCGCCGCCGTCGATCGTGATCGAGGTCATGCCGCCGCCCATGCCGCGCACGCTGATCTGCTCGACGACCTCGTCGCCGGGATCCGCGAAGGTCACGCCGGGCAGCCGGATCGCCAGCTCGGTGGCATTCATGTTCGGCAGGTCCGCGAGGGCGTCCATCGACGCCACGTTCTTCAGGTTGTCCGCGTTGCGCTGCTGCGTGAGCGCCGACGCCAGGCCTTCCTTCTGGCTCGCGACCTTGAACGCATCGAGCATGAGGATCGTGCTGCTCATCTCGAAATTCCGGACTACCGGCTGGCCGACGCTCACGGTGACGTTCTGCCGCTGGGTATCCAGGCCCGTATAGGTGACGACGAGCTCGTGGGTGCCGGCGGGAACGCCGTTGAGGATGTAGCGCCCGGTGTCGTCCACGAGCACGCTGCGGTTGAGCGCCGGGATCTCGACGCGGGCGCCGATCAGGCCGTTGCCCGTCGTCTTGTTGGTCACGATGCCGGAGACGACACCGGATGCGGCCGCGTTTTCGGCTGCCGCGAGGCGGGGAAGCACCACGGCGGGAACGGTCGCCGCAAGGAACACGGCTTGGAGGGCGCGACGAAGCACAAAGCTCCCGCCGCGCGAGGCAGGATCAGGTTTCATGGGTCAGGGTTTGAAGGGGCAAAGACACCCGGCACCGACGGTCATCGGCCCCGGGCGATCCTTACGGTAAGACCGCACGAAATGATCTCTCGGCCCCGCGAAAGCCAGTGCTTTCTGACGGCCGGAAAACAAATATCTATTCTGTTTCCCAGACGTAACCGGAGCCCGTGGCATGGCTGCGTCGGAGGGCAGCCCTCCGACGCTGAGGAGAAGCCGAATGCCGCGCCGCCGCAGGACGGCTCCAGGGCAGGAGTCGACCCCTTACTGGCCCAGCGGCCGGTCGGCCGCCTGGCGGACGTCCGCCACGATCGACCAGCCCGTGTCCGCATCGAACAAGGCGCATGCTTGGAGCGCCGCGGCGCCCCGCTGCGCACCCAGGGGGGCATCGACGATCCACGCGGCGCCCGTCGATGCCGCTCCCGGTTCGTGCCATCCCGAAGGCAGCGCTTCGCTGCCCACCGAACGCCACTGGAAACTCAACGCACGCCCCGAGGCCGCGGCGGGACCATCGCTCGTCCCCCGATCCACCGCGAGCCGCAGCCAGGTGGCGGTATCCTCCGGCGTGCGGAGGGTGAACTCGCGTCCTGTCGCATCCACCCGCACTTCCGCGAGCATCGCGCCGTCGCGGCGGACGACATGGTACACCCGTTCGGGCTCCGCCTCGTCGCCGGACCAGAGCACCTCCGCGCGTCCGCCGGAAACCGTGCTGCCCGCCACGACGGCCCCCGTGTGGTCGCGCCACCGCAGTTGTTCGCCGGCGCCGGTCGCGCCGAAATCGAGTGCGACCCCCCAGCGGGCAGCCGGCGAGCGCAGCAGGCCCGGCAGTCGCGCCTCCTGCTCGGCCAGGAGCCGCGCGCGCAGCTGCTCGATGGACTCCGGCTCACCCTGCCGCAGCGGCGCGGTGGGCAGGATCGTGTCGACGAGGAGACGCGGCCGCCAGGAGGAGACGCGCACGCGGACGGTGCGAGAGAGCGGCGCCGCCTCGGGCAGGGCCGCCACGATTCGTCGCAGCGGCGGCTCGGAGCGGAACGAGGAGGGTACGGGAGGAATCGGACGCGGAGCGGTGGAAACCGGTGGCGGCGGCGCCGCCGGTGCCACGGCGACAGGCTCCGGCGACGCCGTCCCGGCCGCGGCGGCCGGGGCGGCGGCTTCCTCCGCCTGGACGGTCGCCGCCTGGG
>CALFZM010000068.1 GCA_937952235.1 uncultured Opitutia bacterium
TCGATCGGCGTCGATTGCTGGGGCGTCGATCACGCGCTGGTGGACGATTCCGGCCGGCTCGTCTTTCCGGTGCACGCCTACCGGGACCCGCGCTCCCGGCCCTTCCTCGACCGCCTGGCCCACACCCGCGCCGCGCTCGACCGGATCTACGCCGCGACCGGGATTCCCAACGTCTTCTACAATTCCTCGCTGCACCTGCAGGAGACCGTGGCGCACTGCCCGGCGATCACCGATCTCGCCACGCGCTGCCTGTTCCTGCCGGACTATTTCAACTTTCTGCTCTCGGGCCGGATGGAGAACGAGCTCTCGATCGCCAGCACCTCGCAGCTCCTCGACGTGCATTCGACCGACTGGTCGCGGGCCGCGCTCGATTACTTCCGCGTGCCGCCGCAATGGTTCAGCCGGCCGGTGCGCGCCGGCACGAAGCTCGGCCGGCTGCGGCGCGAACTGGCCGCCGGCGCGGCGGCCCTCGCCGGGACGCAGGTGGTCGCCGTGCCCGGCCATGACACCGCGTGCGCGTACGACGCGATGCCCGCCGCGCCCGACGGCTCCGACCTCTTCCTCAGTTCGGGCACCTGGTCGCTGGTGGGCTTCGAAAGCGACCGGCCCATCCTCGGCCGCGAGGCCCTCGCCGCGCGCATCTCGAACGAACGGATCGGCGACGGCCGCTATCGCCCGCTCACCAACGTCATCGGCCTCTGGCTGCTCGAGGGCACGCTGAAGGACTTCGCCCGCCGCCCGGAGAGCGACCGCGAGTGGGCCGCGCTGATCGCCGCCGCGGAGAAGCGGCCGGCTCCGGCGGCGCTGCTCGACGTCACCGATCCCGCCTTCGCGAACCCGCCTTCCATGCGGCGCGCGATCGACGCGCATCTGCGCCGCCGGAAGGTCTCACCGCCGCGCGATCTCGCCGGCTATACCCGCCTGATCTGCGACTCGCTGGGGCGCGGCCATGCCGATGCCATGCGCGCCTTCGAACGCATGACGGCGCGGAAATTCCGCCGCGTGCTGATGGTCGGCGGCGGCTCGAAGAACCGGCTCCTCTGCCAGGCCACCGCCAATGCCTGCGGGCTTCCCGTGGTCAGCTTCGCGCTGGAAGGCACCGCCGTCGGCAACCTGGCGAGCCAGCTCATCGCGCTGCGCGCGGTGAAGGACCTGCCAACCTTCCGCCGGCTGCTCGCGGCCGACCTGAAGCAGACCGTCTACGCGCCGGCCGCGTAGCGCCGCGGCGCTCCCGCCTCAATCCAGCGCCCCGTCGGCCACCGCCACCGTCTCGTATCCGAAAACCGGATCGACCTCCGACAGCCGGTACACCTCCATCCGCGGATTGGCGAACACCAGCCGCCCGACGGGCAGCGAGACCTCGGCGCCGTCCTGCAGGCTGCGGTCCACCAGCACGTAGGTCGGGCCGGCGCTCACGGCGTCGGCCCGGAGCGGCCGTCCGCGATAGAAGAAGTTCGCCGCCATGCTCGCCCGCAGCCGGGCGCGCGTCGTGTCCAGGATGTAGCTCGGACCCTCGAACCAGAGCCGGCGCTCGGACAGGGCCGAGTAATAGAAGTGCACGCCGGTCAGCGTGCGATCCAGGGCACCCCAGTGATCCTTCTTCATGTTCTCCGGCGTGCAGGCGTTGGCCACGAGCACGGCGTTCGGCTCGGTGTTCTGCCGGACCCAGAGCAGCGCCTCGCGCAGTTCCCGCATATGGCGATCCGGCGGCTGGTCGATCGACGCGCGCAGCACGTCGCGCAGACCGCCGCTGTTGCGCGACCACCAGCCGGCGGTCTGGACGACGAGGATCAGCCCGCACGCGCCGGCCAGCACCGCGACCCACGCCCGCCGCACGGGCCGGCTGCGCCGGGCGACGAAGGCCGGCCCCGCCTCCGTGCGCACCGCCTGCCACCAGAGCGCACAGCGGCGGAACGCCGCCACGACAAAGCCCGCCGCCAGCACGGCGAGCGGCAGGCGCACGAGGAGGAAGACGTACAGTTCCCCATGGCTGTGCAGGGCGAGCAGCGTCCCCATCCCAAGGCACGCCGCGAGGAAGGCGCCGAGCCAGCTCACGAGCAGGGGGTCGCGCCGCGACCGGTCGACCCACAGGAGGTACGGGAGCGCCAGCAGCCGCACGCCGCACGTGCCCGCGAAGACCACCACCGCGCACGCCCCGGCGGCCAGCCCGCGCGCCAGCCCGGACGGCAGCCAGGCGACGAGCGCCTGCTGCCATTCCGGCAGCGTGTCCTTCCAGAACGAAGCGAGCTCGAACACGCGGAACGGACGCAATGCCGCGTCACCCGTGCGCCACTGCGACATGGTGGGCACGTAAACGAGGAGAAACGCCGCGGTCAGGCAGACGCCGAAGCCGAGCGTGCGCCGCGGCAGCCGCCGGCCGCGGTACCATTGCCACGCGGTCCACACGCCGAGTGCGCCCACGACCACCGGCAGGACCGTTCCCTTCGCTCCCGTCCCCGCGGCGCCCAGCAGGAGCAGCCACCCGTAGTCCAGCGGACCGCAGCGCCGGAGGCGGGCGCACCGGGCGACGGCGATGAGGAGCGCGCCGCAGAAGACGAGGCCGAAATAGAAAGTCGGGCTGACGAAGAGCCACCGGGTGAAAAGGCCGAGGAACATCGCCTCGTTCCCCTTGGGCGCAAAGGACAGCTCGCTCGCCACCAGCGTGAGCAGCGCCGCCACCACGCCGCCCCAGGGGCTGCGCGCCACCGCCCGCCCCAGCAGGAAGGTCTGCGCGACGAGCGCCGCGCCCATCGGCACGTACATCAACCGGAGCAGCACGGTCGTCAGCTCGACCCCGGCCGTCCAGGACGCCGCGGCGGCGTGCACCATCATGAAGTAGTGATACTGCATGGGCGTGCCGGACAGGCTCGGGTCATCCAGCGGCCAGTGGTGCTTGATCACGGCCGCCCGGCTCACGAGATAGACCCAGTCGTGGAAGATCGCCCGCTGCGGCAGGCCGTCCACGAGCGGCGATTCCGCGAACATCTGCGCCGCCGCCACCAGGGCCGTGGCCAGGAACGCGAGACACAGGCCGGCGGCGAGGCCCGCGTGGTGCGCCGATACCCGCACCCGCACCGGCCACGCGCCCGACCGCCAGCGCACGCCCACCGCCAGCATCAGCCAGCCCAGCGGGACCCAGGCGTAGATCTCCTTCGCGTCAAGCGCGGCCAGGCCCAGGAACGTGAATATCTCCAGCGCGAAGCCCGTGGGCAAACCCAGCGCGACCGCCGTGAGCAACGAAACCGGTCCACGGTTCACGGCGTGCAGCGCCACGACGCCCGGCAGCGCGACGTAAAGGCCCACGTACACGAGGTAGCCGGTGATCGCGTCAAAGTCGTATTCACAAGCGCGCGACACGATGAACCCGCTTGCCGCGAGCAGCACGAGTGCCGCACGCCACGAGGTGCCGGGGTCGATCCAGAAACGGGTTGGAAAGATGGTCCGTCGAAAGGACGCCATCGGGCTGGAAGGGTAAGGGTAGGTGGTGCGCGGGAAGCGACCGCACACGCCCCGACACCGGAGATTCGCAGCAACGGCAGCGAGGCCCTGCCAGCCAAGCTCCCTTGGACGGGAAGACAAACCTCATCTCGCCCCGACGGTCAGATTGCAGATTCCTGTCGGGAAGTCGGCGAAAGCCGCCTGGGGACAGGCGGCTCTACCGCAGCGCCGCCTCAGCCGGACTCATGCAGTTGGCCTTCAAATCAGCCGCGAAAACGGCCGCGCTGAAAGGTGGAGCAGCTTGTCCTCAAGCTGCTGCTGACCGGTCCATCGCACGAAAGCCGCCTGGGAACAGGCGGCTCCACCACCGCGCCGCCTTAGCGCAACCGCTCCGGCTCGGCCGTGTCGGCTCCAGCGGGAAACGTGTAAGGCAGGCGCCACACCCGCTGGCCGGTGGAGTCCGTGAAGTACAGCCGCGAGGGGCTCAGTTTCCGCGGGTCCCCATCGGCCCAGAAGGCGAAGAAGGGATCGCGCGCGTCCACGGGCCGGCGGGCGTAACTGTGGTTGAACTCGCTGTTGCGCGTCACGGTCGTCCTCCGCGTCCAGGTCCGGCCTTCGTCGCGACTCGCCCAGAGCACCATGTCACCGCCCGTGCCCCACGCCTGCGGCCCGACATCGGTGGGGGCGATGACCAGCCACTCGTCGCGCCGGACGTAGAGGCTGCCCATGTCGTAATTGTGGTCCGAGGTGGTGAGCGTGGAAAAATTCCATTTCCCGCCCTTCCAGTGTGCCACCGTCCACTCGCGTTCGCCGCCGCCCGGGCCGGGTTTGAAGTCGCGTGACACGACGTAAAGGAGGATCGGGTTGCCCGCGGCGTCGAAGTTGAGGTCGCAGGTGTACATCAGCCGGCCCTGCGCGGCGTAGTCGACGACCAGCGCCGGATTCTTCACGTCGCCGAGCGGGAGCGACAGCGGCTCGCCGGCCGCCGTCGTCCAGGTGCGACCGAAATCCGTCGTCTGCGCGTAATAGAGGTTGGTGCGCTTGTCGACGTTGCCGCCTGGATGGTAGTTGAAAAACGACGCCACCTTGCCGTCGCGCGCACCGCTGGTCTGGTAGTGGCCGCCCATGCCGGCGAGTTTCCGCGTTTCGCTCCAGGTGCGCCCGTCGGCGCTCGTCTCCCAGTAGAGCTCGCGGCCCTTGGTGTAGCGCGTGAAGAGGTGAAGGAAGCCGTGTCCCGGCACGTACCAGGGCTGGGGATACGTGATGGTCTTCGTCGCGACCAGCTCGAAGCGGGAATGATCGTACGGCGCGACGCTGCGATAAATGAAGCCCGGCCGCGCATTGGCCCGGCCGCTGACGAACACCCAGAGGTGGCCCTGGGGGTCGAGGTTGAGGCTGGGGTTGTCATGGGGGTCGTCGACCGGCTTCTTGTCGTGCACGATCACGGGGCGCGACACGCGGCCGGTCTTGTGGTCGTAGCTGCCCACGAGGCACAGCAACTGGCGCTCGCCTGCGGGCGAGCCGCCGTAGACGAAGAACGTCTTCTCGACCGCCGGCGCGTACACCGCCAGGGGATTGTGGTTCGCGGTGTAGGTCCCGAGTCCGCCGGAGTACTTGTCACCATACTCGGAAAACTGGCCGAGCGTGAACCAGATGCCGCGATAGCCGGCGGCGGTCGGGGCTGCCGGGGGCGACCCCGTCTGGGCGAAAACCACGGCGGACGAGAAGAGGAAAAGTGCGCTGCGAATCATGCGATGAATTCCAAAAGCCAAAGGTCCCGAAGGCAGTGAAAGCGAGCCCTCAGACCACGCCAGCACGGCATGGGGTGCCAGCCCGTGGGGAAGCACTTTCGTGCGGCGGGTTGCCCCCGGCCCGATCCTCCCGGCTCAGTCCAGAAAAATGAGCTCGTTCGCATTCAACAGCGCCCGCGCGAACGCTTCCTTGCCGTGCTGCCGGAGGAGGTGCTCCGCCGCGCGCCGCTCGGTCGCCGACGGCGCGCGCTGCAACGCCAGCGCATAGCCGTCCGCGACCGGGTCCGCGTCCCCCATCCGCCCCGCCAGCGCTCGTGCCAGGTCGAGCGTGAAACCGTGGTTCAACAGCGTCAGCGCCTGCAAGGGCGTGGTCGTGTTCGCCCGGCGCGGCGCGGCGAACGCGATGTCGGGCAGGTCGAAGTCACTCAGCACGTCCACGACGCTTGCGCGCGCATTCTGGTGGTAAACGGCGCGCCGGTAGGTTTCCGGACCATGGGTATCCAGGGGGAAATAGGTGCAGACGTTGTTTTGCGTGAACTTGTAGAGCCGGAAGCCCGGCCCGCCACCACCAGCAGCGTGTCGCGAATCTCCTCCGCACTGAGCCGCCGCGGCGGAAACCGCCAGAGGAGGCGCGCCTCTTTGTCCGTGCGCGCTCCCTCGTTCCGAAACGCGGCCGACTGCAGGTAGGTGTCGGAAAGCAGGATCTCCCGGTGCAGCGGCTTGAGCCGCCAGCCGTGCGCCAGCAGCCGGCGGGCGAGGAAATCCAGCAGCTCCGGGTGCGACGGCAGGCCGCCCTGGAAGCCGAAGTCGCTCGGGGTATCCACGATGCCCGTACCGAAATGATACTGCCACACCCGGTTCGCCAGCACGCGCGGCGGGAGCGGGTTGTCCGCCACGAGCCAGCGCGCGAGCGCGTGCCGGCGTTCCCCCTCGGGGGCGTCCGCCGGGAGCGCGTAAGGCGCGGTGACGCGATCGAGCACGGCCGGACTCGAGGGGGCCACCGGCTGGCCCGGCTTCATCGGGTCGCCGCCCTGGTGCACGTAGGTCGGCTCCTGCGGCTGCGCAGGCTTGCCGACGAAAACCTCGCGCAGCGGCGGCACCGCCTTCAGCTCGCGATCGACCGCGGCGATCCGCGCGTTGACCGCCGCGAGCTGCCTGCGCTCCGCGGGCGTCAGGATCTCGCGCCGCTGGCGTTCGATCCCGTGCGCCACGCTCCACGGCTGCCGGCCCGCACTCGAGGCCACGGTGCGCCACTCGCGGCCATCGAGGGAAACCTGCACGTCGTAGTCGGTCGGCGTCGCGCCCTGCGCCTTGTCCTCGATCATCTCGTCCTTGGCGTTGCGGTACGTGATCCGTTCCACCGTCTCCTCGCGGGCGAGCGTCACGGTCAGCACCGCGGGATTGCCGACGAACCACTGTTCGCCGAACCGCCCGTCGATCGCGAGCTGCGGGCCGTACGCCTCGGGGAAATCCTCCGCCGTCGCGGACTTCGCGCCCTCGGCGCGGGCGCCGTTCGCCGCCAGCGCGACGTTGCGCGCGGGCGGGCCGGCGCTCCACACCTCGAATTCGACCAGCCGGGCGTTCGTCGCCGCTTTCGGATTCGCCGTGCTGGCGTGCATGACGAAGCGCACGTGGCGCGCCCGGGCCGGCTCGAAACGCTCCTCCGTGCCCTCCGGACTGATCTTCGGCCGCGGGTTCGCGGCCGCCGCCGCGGCGGCCTTCGCCCGCGCCGTGATCTCGCGTTCGAGGGCATCACGCTCGGCGACGAGCGCAGCGCGCCGTTCGTTCAGCGGGGCCGTGGCCGCGGCAAACGCCGCCCGCTCCTCCGGCGTGGACACGACGCGCCGGCCGTGGTTCACGCCCTCGAACGCCGCGCGCAGCCGGTAGTAGTCCTCCGTCGGGATCGGATCGAACTTGTGGTGATGGCAGCGCGCGCACGCCACCGTCAGGCCGAGAAATGCGCCACTGGTCGCGGTGATCACATCATCCAGGGTGGCGGCCCGGATGTTGGCCTGCGCCACCGCGTCCTGGTTGCCCACGTCGTCATAGGGCCCGGCCACGAGAAACGCGCTGCCGACCTCGACCGCGGGGTCGCCGGCCCCGATCACGTCGCCTGCCAGATGCTCGACGATGAAGCGGTCGAAGGGCTTGTCGTCGTTGAACGACCGGATGACGTAGTCCCGGAAGGGCCACAGGTCGTCGATGATGACGTTGCGCTCGAAGCCGTTGCTCTCGCCGAAGCGCACCACGTCGAGCCAGTGCCGGCCCCAGCGCTCCCCGTAGTGCGGCGAGGCGAGCAGCCGGTCGACCAGCGCCTCCGTCGCACCCCGCGGGCTTGCCCGGTGGGCCGCGGCAAACGCCTCCACTTCGGCCGGTGACGGCGGCAACCCAATGACATCATAACTCATCCGCCGAATCAGCGCGCGGGGGTCGGCCGGCGGATTCAGGGCGAGCCCCGCTTCCGCCAGCCGGGCAGTGATGAAACCGTCGATCCGATCGTGCGCGAACTCGCGGCGCAGCGGCTGCAGCGACCACCAGGACTTGTCGGCGCGCCGGGCCCCGGCCACCTGGCCCTCGCGCGGATCCGGCGCCCCGAGGCGGATCCACGTCGCGAAATCGGCGATGACCGCGTCGGGCAGCTTGTCCGCCTGCGCCGGCATCTCGAGTCCATCCTCCGCGTGCCGGAGCGTGCGGAGAAGCAGGCTCTTGTCCGGCTGGCCGGGCACGATCACCGCCGCACCGCTGTCGCCGCCCTTCTCCCAGCCCGCGCGCGTATCGAGGTACAGGTTGCCCTTGAGCTTCTTCGCCGCGGCGCTGTGGCAGCCGTAACAGTGCTCGGCCAGCACGGGCCGGATCTTCTGCTCGAAGAACGCGATCCCGGCCGCGTCGGCGCTGCGCGCAACGCCACCGTTCACCAGGCCGGCCAGGGCCGTTGCGATCAAGACCAGCCGCCCGGGGACAGCCGGCTCCACCGTGACGGTCGATCGCCGCCTAGGCCAGGATGCGGTCGATGACATGGCCGTGCACGTCGGTCAGCCGGCGGTTCGCGCCGTTGTGGTAATACGTCAGCTTCTCGTGCTCGAGACCGAGCAAGCGGAGCACGGTGGCGTAGAAGTCGTAGACGGTCGTGACGTCAACGGCCGACCGGCGGCCGAACTCGTCGGTGGCGCCGTGGCTGACTCCGCCCTTCACGCCCGCGCCCATCATCCAGGTCGTGAACGCATCGGGATTGTGGTCGCGGCCCGCGGTACCCTCCTGGTGCGTGGGCATGCGGCCGAATTCGCTGCACCAGATGACGAGCACGTCCTGCAGCAGGCCGCGCTGTTTCAGATCGGCGAGCAGGGCCGCGGTGGGCTGGTCGAAAATCGGCGCGTGCCGCTCGTAGTCGGCCTTGAGCGTCTTGTGCGCGTCCCAGTTGAGCAGGCCGTCGACCGCGCTCGCCCGCGACGCGCAGTAGAGGCTGACATAACGCACGCCCTTTTCCAGCAGCCGGCGGCTGAGCAGGCAGTTGCGGGCGTACGCGGCCTTGAGGGCGTTCGCGTCGTTGGTGCCGTACAGCGCGTGCACGTGCCCGGGTTCGCGGGCGAGATCGCTCACGTCCGGTGCCGCGAGCTGCATTTTCGCCGCCAGTTCGTAGGCGGACATCCGCGCCTGGAGTTCGTCGCTTCCGGGCCGCGCGCCGGCATGCTCCGCGTTGATCGCGTGCAGGAAGTCGCGCGTCGCCTGCTCGGCGGCGGGATCGACCGACGCCGGGCGCGCCAGGTTGCGCAGCGGCTGGTGGGCCGCGAGCGCGACGGCCTGATACTGGGCGGGAAGGAAGCCGTTCCCCCAGTTCGCCTTGCCGTTGGGCGGTTCGCCACGGAGATCCTGGACGGCGACGTACGTCGGCAGGTTCTCGTTCAAGGAGCCGAGGGCATAGCTCACCCACGATCCCGCGCTGGGAAAACCCTCGCGGGGGAAGCCGGTGTTCATCGCGATGCAGCCGGGGCCGTGCGTGTTCGTGCGCGACGTCATCGAATGGATGAACGCGATGTCGTCGACGTGCGCCGCCATCCGCGGCAGCAGCGACGAGATCATCTTGCCGCTCTGCCCGGCGGGCCGGAACGCCCACGGCGATCGCATGAGGTTGCCGTTCTTGCCCTGGAAGGTGACCTCGGTCGCGGCGCCCGGCAGCGGCGTGCCGTGGTACTTTTCCAGCATCGGCTTGTAGTCCCACAGGTCCACGTGGGAGGCGCCGCCGGGGCAGAAGATCTGCAGGACCTGTTTCGCCTTGGGCGGGAAGTGCGGCGTCCGCGGCGTCGCGACGAGATCACGCACCAGCAACCGCGACAGCGCCACGCCCGCCATGCCCTTCGTCATGTCGCCGAGAAAGGCGCGGCGCGTGTGATCGAGACCGGTCATGGAAGAGACCCGCGGACGACATTCCGTTGGCGACGCCGGCTCACTGCTTCTTCTTCGCCGCTTTCGCGGCCGGCGCGGCATTCCGCTTGTCGTCGAGGTTGCGCTCGAGGCGGGCGGGATCGAGGGCGACCTGCACGCCGCCCGCGGGCACGGGCAGCCGCGCGGCCCAGAGGATGCCGTTGAGCACGAGCGTGCGCTGGCTCGGATAGGCCCAGCTCGCGTGCAGGTCGGCGCCGGTGAAACCGAAGCCGCGGCCGCCGTCGGGACGCGTGTACGCCCACGCGATCACTTCCTCGCGGCCGGCGTGTTTCTTCGCGTCGGCGGTGGAGCGCGACTTGTCCGGCACCAGGCCGGTGAGCAACGGCGTCACGCCCGTCGGCGCAAAATGGAGATTGTAGAGCCAGCCGTCGCCGGGCGCGGCGAAGGGGTTCACGCCGCGCGTGATTTCGTGCGCCGGGATCGACTTGAACTCCATGTCCCAGTGGCCGCGACTGCCGATGTCGCTGTGGTAAACGGCGCCGAGCCAGCCCTTGATCTTCGCGCCATCGGGTCCCGCGGGCAGGTCCATTGCCTGGTGCAGCAGCACGAGCCCGGCGCCGTCGGCCATGAGGCGGGAGAGGACGGCCCAGCGCTTGGGATCCGCGAAGGGCTGCTTGCCGCCGCCGTCACCGAAATAGACCACGCACTTCGCGCCCTCGAGCACGCGTTCGTTCGCCGGCCAGCCGCGCGCCATCACCGGCCAGACGCCAGGCTGCTGCTTGAGCCAGTCCATGAGCAGCGCGCACCCGGCAAAATACTCGTGCGCCATCGCCTTGCTGCTTGGCCCGCCGGCAAGGAGCAGGACCTTGGTCATACCTGGCCGCGGCGCGTCCCGCTCGAGGGCCACGCCGGATTGATCGTAGGAAGGCGCGGCACGCAGCGACAGGGCGAGGCAGAGGAACGCGAGGACGGGGTATTTCATGCGCAGAAGATGAATCAAGCCGTGCAGGACCACGAAGCACCCGAAATTCAGGGCCGCTTTCGTGTCTTTCGTGTGTTTCGTGTTCGCTCCCCTCAGATCAGGAGATCCTTCACCACGTGGCCGTGCACGTCGGTGAGGCGGAAGTCGCGGCCGTCGTGGCGGAAGGTGAGCTTCTCGTGATCGAGGCCGAGCTGGTGCAGGATCGTGGCGTGCAGGTCGTGCATGTGCACCTTGTTCTCGATCGCGAAGTGGCCGAACTCGTCCGTCTCGCCATACGCGAAGCCCGGCTTGAACCCGCCGCCGGCCAGCAGCACCGAGAAGCCGGTGGGGTTGTGGTCGCGGCCCGTGCCGTTGCGCTCCGCGTACGGCGTGCGGCCAAATTCGCTGCCCCACCACACGATCGTATCGTCGAGGAGCCCGCGCTCCTTGAGATCCGTGAGCAGGCCGGCCACCGGCTTGTCGACCCGCACCGCGTGGTCCTTGTGCTTCGGCATGTTGGAATGCTGGTCCCATGCCGGGTTGTTGGTGTTGTCGGAGTAATTGACCTGGATGAAGCGCACGCCTGATTCCGCGAGCCGCCGCGCCATCAGGCACTGCCGGCCGTAGTCGTCGGTCAGCTCCTCGCCGATGCCGTAGAGCTTCTTCGTCGCCTCCGATTCCTTGCTCAGGTCGAGGGCGTCAGGGGCGTGGTTCTGCAGCCGCCAGGCGAGCTCGTACGAGCTGGCGACGGCCTCGAGTTCGTGGTCGCCGGGCCGCAGGCGCAATTGCTCGTCGTTGAGCGCGCGCACGAGGTCGAACTGGCGCTGCTGCTCGGCCGCCGAGCGCAGGGGATGCCGGATGTTCTTGATGCCCGCTTCCGTGGCACGCTGGCCGGCCCGGCCGATGGCCGTTCCCTGGTAGACCGAGGGCAGGAACGCGCTGCCGTAGTTGCGCGGCCCGCCATTGGCCATGGTGGGGCTGAGCGCGACGAAGGCCGGCAGGTTCTCGTTCTCCGTGCCCAGCCCGTACGAGATCCACGAGCCCATCGACGGGCGGATGAGATTCGTCGAGCCCGTGTGCAGGAAGAGCGTGGCGGGGCCGTGCGCCACGCCCTCCGTGTGCATCGAACGCACGACGCAGTACTCGTCGGCGTGTTGCGCGAGGTGCGGGAAGAGCTCCGACACCCAGCGGCCCGATTGCCCGCGCTGCTTGAATTCCCACAGCGGCTTCATGACGCGCTGCGTCGAGCCCGCGCCGGTCTTCGCGATGCTCCGCTGGTCGAGGAAGTCCATCATCTTCCCGTCGTGCGTGTAGAGGACCGGCTTGTAGTCGAAGCTGTCGAGGTGGCTGACGCCGCCGCCCATGAAGAGGAAGATCACGCGCTTGGCCCGCGCCGGCCGGTGGCCCGGGCGCGGGGCGAGCGGATTGCGTCCGACGGCGGCCGCCTGCGCCGCGATGCCGGAAAGCGCGAGGTAGCCGAAGCCGCACGCGAGCCGCTGCAACGCCTGCCGGCGGGTGAAGTGAAGTGAAGGTTGCATGGGCGGAAGGGGGCGGTCGGGCTCAGCGCAGGTAGCGGAAATCCAGGCAGGCCAGCAGCGCCTGATGCACCTGTGCCCAGGTGGCCTGGCGGGCCGGGGCGGCGGCGTCGGAGGGCGCGTGGGTGGCGACGAACTCCAGGGCGAGCCGGCGTTCGCCCGCCGTGGGCGGGCGGCCGAGTGCCACCCGGTAGGCGTGATCGAGCCGCGCAGCGTCGTCGCCGGCCACCTCGCGCAGCGTGCGCGCCGCGGCGTGTTCGGCCTGGGCGGTCACGAAGGTATGGTTCATGAGGTACAGCGCCTGCGGTGCGACGGTCGTGACGGGCCGGAGGCCGTAAGGGGCGTTGATGTCGGCGAAGTCGAACGCCTCGAACAGCTCCAGGCGGCGATTGCGGAAAGCGGGCGTGTAGACGCTCCGACGCACGTCCTTGAACTCGTAGCCGTACTCGTAGCCCTGCGCGGCGGAGCCGGGGCCGAGCACGATGTTGGGGCCGCCCACGGTGCGATCGAGCTGGCCCGCCATCGCCAGCATGGCGTCCCGGATCTCCTCGGCTTCGAGCCGGCGCCGGTGCGCGCGCGCGAACAACCGGTTGTCCGGGTCGAGCCGGCGCACCTCGACCGGGACGAGCGAGTCGAGCTGGTAGACCCGGGAGAGCACGATCGCGCGCACGAGTTTCTTCATCGACCAGCCCTCGGCCGCGAAACGGCGGGCGAGATAATCGAGCAGCGCCGGGTGCGAGGGGCGTTCGCCGGTCACGCCGAAGTTGTCCACCGTGCGCACGATCCCCGCGCCCATCAGCCAGGCCCAGGTGCGGTTCACCGTGACGCGCGCGGTGAGCGGATTCGCGTCGCTGGCGATCCATTCCGCGAGTTCGCGCCGGCCGCTCTGCTCCGGGGAAAACGCCGGGGCCGGCCCCATCATGGCGACCTGCAGGAAACCGCGCGGCACCTTCGGGCCGAGGTTGCGGGCGTTGCCCCGGACGCGGATCTCCGTGTCGCCGATCTCGCCGATCGCCTCCTTGACGCTCATCGCCAGCGGCCGGGCGGGCGCGGCGGCGCGGAGCTGGCGCAAGTCGGCTTCGAGTTTCCGCAGCGCGGCGGCGTTCTGCTTCGCCGCCGGGTCCTGGACGCCCGCGATCGCCTCGGGCACCGGCGCCTTGGCATCGAGCGGCAGGAGCTGCAGCGCATCGGCCACCACGAACCCGTCCGTCCCTTCCGTGCCCACGAGCACGTAGCCCGCGCCGTCCTTCTCGAATCGATACGTGCCCAGGGTGACGAACCGGCCGGCCACCCGCGGCGCCTCGCGCTGGTTCACGGTCACGACGTTCTCGCCGTCGGCGTGGAAGATCGTCACGGGCACGTTGGTCGCGCGGTTCGCCCCGGGCGTATAAGCGAGCCGCACCTCGTAGCGGCCCGCCTGCGGAATCGGCGGCGTGTAGGTGATCGTCTTCGCGCCCTTGCCTTCGTTGTTGTCGGAGAGATATCCCTCGCCGACATAACCCGCGGTGACGGCGGACGGTTTCCAGCGCCCGACCACGCGCGCCTTCGGATCGTCGATGACGATGCCCGGCAGGGTCGCGACCGCGACACCCTTGGCCGAAGCCGCGGGCTGTGCCGGCGGCCGCAGCGCCGCGATCTGTTTCTCCAAGGCCGCCACCCGCGCCTCATGGGCCGCCAGTTCCGCCTCGGCCGCCGGGTCCATGGGCAGGTTCACATCGACCCACTTGGCGACGTTGTCGGTGTAGTTGTGCAGCGTGTGCGTGCTGCGGAGGATGCCGGCGAGCGCGTAGTAATCCTGCGTGGGGATCGGGTCGAACTTGTGGTCGTGGCAGCGCGCGCAGGCGATCGTCATCCCGAGGAACGCCTTCCCGAGCGTATCGAGCTGCTCGTCGATGATGTCCATTCGCAGCGCGTCCTTCGCCTGTTCCTCGTAATTGGTGGGCCCGAGCGCGAGAAACCCGGTGGCGATGGCGAGCCGGCTGCGCTCCGCCGCGTCGGCGGCCGGCAGCAGGTCGCCGGCGAGCTGCTCGCGGATGAAGCGGTCGAAGGGCACGTCGCGGTTGAGGCTGTCGATGACGTAGTCCCGGTAGCGCCAGGCGTCCTTGAACAACAGCGTCCGCCCGCCGCCGCTCGATTCGGCGAAGCGCGCCACGTCGAGCCAGCGCCGCCCCCAGCGTTCGCCGAACTGCGGCGAGGCCAGCAGGCCGTCGACCACGCGTGCCGTGGCGTCGGGCCGGGCATCGTGCACGTAGGCATCGATGGCCTCCGGCGTCGGCGGCAGGCCGGTGAGGTCGAACGAGAGCCGCCGCAGCAGCGTCGCCCGGTCGGCATCGGCCGCGGGCGCGAGGCCCTTTTCCGCCCACTGCGCCGCCACGAAACGGTCGATCTCCGTGCGCGCCCATCCTGCGCCCGCGGCGGGGATCTTCGGTTCCGCGGGCGGCACGAACGCCCAGAACTTGCGCCCCTCCTCGAGGCTCAGGCCGACCTGCCGGCCGCTGCCGGCGCCCCTCTCCGCCGCGGGGGCGGGCGCACCGCGCTTCACCCACTCCTCGAGCAACGCGACCTCCTCCCTGGGCAGGGACGACTTCGGCGGCATCGCCTCGAAGTCGAGCCCGGTGTAGCGCACCGCCTTGATCAGCGGGCTGCCGTCGACGTTGCCCGGGATCACGGCCGGCCCCGAGTCGCCGCCCTCGATCCAGCCCGCAGAATGATCGAGCCGCAGCCCTGCCTTGATCTTGTGGTCGGCCGCGTGGCACTCGTAGCAGCGGGCCGCGAGGATCGGCCGGATCTTCTTCTCGAAGAACTCGAGGTCGGCCACATCCGTTGCGCCTGCGACGGCAGTGCCCAGCAGCGGGCCACTGATCACGGCAAGGCGCAGGAATGGGGCGAACATGACGCGTTGGGATTAGCGGTGGCGGAGGGGTCCGCCGCAGCCCCATCAGCCAAGAGCGGCCCCTACCGGAAATCAAGCGGCCTTCAACGGGCAGTCATGGCACTCGGAATTGCGGATCGAAAGCCCCCCCTTGGG
>CALFZM010000069.1 GCA_937952235.1 uncultured Opitutia bacterium
GGAGGGAGGGACGCGCGGGCGACGCCAAGAGCACGCGGCCGGGGAAGGCCGCGCGCGCTTGAGCAGGGCCGCCGGGGAGTCGTGCCCACCGAGAATCGCACTTGCCGAGCGGGAGCGGTTGACCATTGCTCTTCCCTTTCCCTCGCCGCTCATGCCACAGACCATCGCCGTCCTGGACTTCGGATCACAACTGACGCAGGTGATCGCCCGCCGGATCCGGGAGTGCCAGGTGTATTCCCGCATTTACCATTATGCGACGCCGGCGGCGAAGTTGCGGGAGGACGGGGTGGCGGGCATCATCCTTTCCGGCGGACCGCAGAGTGTTTACTCGAAGCAAGCGCCGCACCCCGATCCGGCGATCTTCGAACTGGGGGTGCCGATGCTCGGCATCTGCTACGGGGTGCAGCTCATGGGGCACTTCCTCGACGGCGTGGTGGAGCACAGCAAGGCGCGCGAGTATGGCCACGGCGTGCTGCGGATAAGGAAGGCGGGCCGGCTCTTCCGGGGGCTGCCGCCGAAGGTGCGGGTGTGGAACTCGCATGGGGACAAGCTCACGAAACTGCCGCCGGGGTTCCGCGCGATCGGCACGACGGAAAATTCCCCGTACGCGGCGATCGAGGATGCGAAGCGGAACTTCTACGGCATCCAGTTCCACCCTGAGGTGTTTCACACCGAGCGGGGCGTCGACATGATCCGCAACTTCCTCGTCGGCATCTGCAGGGTGAAGCAGGATTGGACCACCCGCGATTTCATCACGCACGCCGTCGCCGGCATCCGGGAGCAGGTCGGGAAGGGCCGCGTGCTGCTGGGTTTGTCCGGAGGAGTGGATTCCTCCGTCGCGGCGGCGCTCCTACACAAGGCGATCGGACGGCAGCTGACGTGCGTGTTCGTCGACAACGGTCTCCTGCGCAAGGGCGAGCGCGCGGCGGTCGAGAAGCTCTACGGCGATCACTTCCACATCGACCTGCGGGTGGTCGATGCCTCGAAGCTGTTCCTGCGGCGGCTGAAGGGCGTGAGCGAGCCCGAGCAGAAGCGGAAGATCATCGGGCGGACGTTCGTGGAGGTGTTCGAGAAGTCGCTCAAGTCGATCAAGGGTCGCGCCGAGTTTCTCGGGCAGGGGACGCTTTATCCCGACGTCATCGAGAGCGTGTCGATCGCGGGCAACCCGGCGTCGCTCATCAAGACGCACCACAATGTCGGCGGGCTCCCCGAGCGGATGAAGTTGAAGCTGATCGAGCCCTTGCGCGAGTTGTTCAAGGACGAGGTCCGGCGGGTGGGCGAGGCGCTCGGGCTGCCGAAGGAAGTGGTGTGGCGCCAGCCGTTTCCCGGCCCCGGCCTCGGAGTGCGGGTGATGGGCGATCTCACGGCGGAAAATCTCGAGATCCTGCGCAATGCCGACGCCGTCCTGCAGGAGGAGATGCTCGCGAGCGGCTACTACTACAAGGTATGGCAGTCTTTCTGCGTCTTCCTGCCGGTCCGCACCGTGGGAGTGTTTGGCGACGAACGCACCTACGATTACGTGATCGCGATCCGGGCGGTGGAAAGCACGGACGCGATGACGGCCGACTGGGCGAAATTGCCCCACGAGCTGTTGCAAAAAGTCTCCAGCCGGATCACGAACGAAGTGCGCGGGGTCGGCCGGGTCGTCTTCGATATCAGTTCGAAGCCCCCGGCCACCATCGAGTGGGAGTGAGTCGCCCGCTTCGGCCGCGCCTTGTCACCCCTTCCTCCGCCGATTCCATGAACCTCCGCGCTCCCCTGCTTTCCGTCCTGGCCCTGGTGCTTGCGTTGGCCGGAAACGCGGCGGCCGCGGAACTGGCGATCATTGCCAAGGCGCGCGCCCTGCTCGGTTCGGAAGCGGCCCTGGATGCCGTCCAGTCGGTGCACTACGAGGGCACGGTGGTCGCGGTCGATCCGCGCGATCCGGCCAAGAAAACGCAGTCGCGCATCGAGATCATCGCGCAGAAGCCTGACCGCCAGCGCGTGGTGGCGGAGTCGGAGAGCGCGATCGAGACCACCGTGATCGACGGCTACGAAGGCTGGCAGCGGACCCAGGACAAGGCCAACGCCGCCAACCGCCGCTTCGTCGTCTTCAAGCCGGAGGCCGTGAAACGGCTGCGGGCGCAGGCCTGGGAGAACCTGTCTTTCTTCAGCGGTGGCCGGCAGTTCGGCGGTCGCGTCGAGGAGCAGGGCACGAAGACGATCGATGGGATGGAGTGCATCCGCGTGGCCTTCATCTACGCCCCTAACATCATCTTTTACCGTTATTTCGACCCGGCGACGGGCCGTCTGGTGCAAACCGAGACGGAGGACGGTGGCGTCACCCGCGAGGAGGGCGAACAGGTGGTGGGGGGAATTCGTTTTCCGCAGCGCATGAAAATGACGATCAAGGGTGCGGGCGGACAGGCGCAGCAGGTGACGGTCAACCTCGAACGCATCTCGCTGAACCAGGCGTTTCCCGCGGAGCTCTTCCGCATGCCCGGGCCCGGGCAGCAGTAGCGCGGTCGCGTCCGGCGCCGCCGGCCGAAAATCCTCGCGGTTTCGCTCGTGGAGCTTAGACCGCGCTCCTGTTCCATGCGCTTGCTCCATCACGCTTCGAAGACCTTTGCAGACGATCTTGCGGCTTTCTGTCGGGGCGCGGTGGTTTCCAGGGAAATAGCGGACGCAGTCGCCGCCATCCTCGCGGATGTCCGGCAGAGGGGGGATGAGGCCGTGGCGTATTGCGCCGCCAAGTTCGACGGCGCCAAGCTCCGGGCGCGCGATTTCCGCCTGCAGCCGGCCGATCTGGCTGCGGCGGCGAAACGGCTGCCCGCCGCGGAGATGCGGGCCCTGACGGCCGCTCACGAGAGCATCGTGGCCTTCAACAAGCGCGGGCTGCCGGAAGCCTGGACGGCGAAGAACAAGCACGGCGCCACCGTGGGTGAGAAATTTGATCCGATCCGTCGGGTGGGCCTGTACGTGCCGGGCGGCGAGGTGCCGCTGGTTTCGACGGTGCTGATGACGGTCACCCTGGCGAAGATCGCGCGCTGTCCCGAGATTGCCGTGTTCACCCCGTCCAACGCCGACGGCAAGGTGGCCGACGGGGTTCTTGCGGCCCTGCACCTCGCCGGCGTCGGTGAAGTTTACCGCATCGGTGGCGTGCAGGCAATCGGCGCGATGGCGTACGGCACGACGACGATTCCCGCGGTCGACAAGATCTACGGCCCGGGCAACGCCTACGTCTGCGAGGCGAAGCGCCAGGTGTTTGGCACCGTGGGCGTCGATTCACTCCCCGGTCCCAGCGAGGTCATGGTGATCGCCGACGAATCGGCCAATGTCTCGTTCGTCGCCGCCGACCTCCTGGCGCAGGCGGAGCACGGCTCGGGACGCGAAAAAATCTACCTGCTGGCGACCTCGGCGGCGATCCTCTCGGCGGTCGCGTCGGAGATGCGGACGCAGCTCCAGATCATTTCCCGCACCGAGAAGACGCAGCGGGTGCTGGACCAGGGCTTCCTGGGGATCGAGGTGAAGTCACTCGCGCAGGCGGGCGAGATCGCCAACTACGTGGCTCCGGAGCACCTCGAGCTGCTGGTCGAGAAGACCGCGGCGGACAAGCTCATTGCGGCGATCACGACGGCCGGCGCGATCATGGTCGGCAACCATACGCCGACCGCGCTCGGCGATTTCGTCGCCGGCCCGAGCCACGTGCTGCCCACCGGCCGGGCGGGGCGATTCTTCAGCGGGCTGCGCGTGGCCGATTTCCTGCGCCGCACGAGCGTGATCCGGTACGACCGGCCGAGCGTGAAGAAGGCGGAGCCGACCGTGGCGGCTTTCGCGGCGATGGAGAAACTCGACGCCCACGGGCGCTCCGTGCGCATCCGCACGCTCTGAGCTGCCGGGCTTAAGCCGCGTTGGTCCAGGCGGGGCTAGGGCCGTCCCGGCAAGAACGCGTCCGCTGCGGGCCCGAACTCCTTTCCATGTCCGATCTCGTTTCCCTCGCGCTGCCGCATATCGCGCAGCTTCACGCCTACACGCCGGGGCTCCAGCCGACCGAGCCCGGCTGGGTGAAGCTGAATACCAATGAGTGTCCGTATCCGCCGAGCCCGCGGGTCGTGGCCGCCCTCCAGCACGAGATCGGGGCTGACGCCGCCTCCCTGCGGCTGTATCCGAATCCCCGGAGTGCGCCGCTGCGTGCGGCCGTGGCGCGTCATCACGGCCACGGTTTGACGGAGGCCCACGTCTGCATCGGCAACGGCTCCGACGACATCCTCAACCTGCTCGTGCGCGCGTTCTGCAGCCGGGAGGCCGCCGCGGGTTTCACGTTGCCGAGTTACTCCCTCTACCCGGTGCTCGTCGGGATCCAGGATGGCGGCACGCAGGTGATCGAGTTCGAACGTTCGCTGCGCCTTCCAGTGGCGAAGATCGCGGCATCGCGGGCGCGGGCGTTCTTCCTCACCTCGCCCAACGCGCCGACCGGCGTCGCGTTTTCGAACGCCGAGCTGGAGCACGTGCTCGCGGCCTATCCCGGCCTGCTGGTCGTCGATGAGGCCTATGCGCCTTTCGCGCGGGAGAACGCCGTGCCGCTGCTCGCGCGGCATCCGCGGCTCGTGATCGTGCGCACGCTCTCCAAGGCGCATGCGCTCGCGGGCATCCGCGTCGGCTACGCGCTGGCCCATCCCGAGGTGATCGACCTGCTCGACCGCGTGCGCGACAGCTACAACGTCAACCGGCTTTCCCAGGCCGCGGCGCTCGCGGCGATCGAGGACCGTTCGTATTACGACGGCATCATCGCGCGCGTGCAGGCGACGCGGGACCGGGCCGTGGTCGATTGCGCGGAGCGGCGCGGCTGGTTCACGTACCCGTCGCAGGCGAACTTCCTTTTCGCCGAGCCGCGCGGCGGCCGCGGCGAAAGCGGGCCCGCCGTGGCGAAGTCGGCCTACGACTTCCTCTACGCCCGGCGCGTGCTCGTGCGGTACTTTCCCAGCCACGCCTTGACCGCCTCCTTCCTGCGCATCAGCGTCGGCACGGACGCCGAAATGGCCGTCCTCAGCGACACACTCGACGCATGGACAAAGGCAATCCACCCAACCGCAGCGCCACGGTAAAGCGCAAGACGGCCGAGACCGACATCGTGCTGACGCTGCGCCTCGACGGCGAGGGGCGGTCGAAGATCGCCACGGGGGTGCCGTTCTTCGACCACATGCTGACGCTGTTCGCGAAGCACGGGTTGTTCGACCTCGAGGTGACGGCCCGGGGCGACGTCGACGTCGATTATCACCACACGGTGGAGGACGTCGGCCTCGTTCTCGGCGAAGCCTGCAAGCAGGCGCTGGGCACAAAGATGGGCATCCGGCGCTATGGCTTCTTCCTGCTGCCGATGGACGAGTCGCTGGCGCGCGTCGTGATCGACCTGGGCGGCCGGCCGCACCTGGTGTACGAGGCCAATCCGCCGACGATGTTCGTGCGCGATTTCAATATCGTGCTCGTGAAGGAATTCTGCCGCGCGTTCAGCAACGCCCTCGGGGCCAACCTGCACGTGCACCTGCTCTACGGCGAGGAGCCTCATCACGTGGCCGAAGCCATCTTCAAGGGCCTCGCCCGCGCCCTCGACCAGGCGACCCAGCTTGACCCGCGCGCCGCCCACTTGCTCCCGAGCACGAAGGGGATGATGTAGGAGCGAGGCGGGAGGCGATCGGCGAGGGGCGATCGGCGGAAGCTCACGCAACCTCGCGTGGGTTCTTCCCCGATCACCCGTCACCCATTCCCATCGCCCGAATTTTTTCATGATTGCCGTCATCGATACCGGAATCTGCAACCTGCGCAGCGTCACCAAGGCGCTTGAGGCGGTCGGGGCGGAGATTCGCGTCGTGCAGACTCCGGCGGACATCGCGGCCCTGGGCGCGCGCGGGCTGGTGCTGCCGGGCGTGGGTGCATTGCGCGATTGTGTCGGGGTGCTGCTGGACCGCGGGCTCGACGCGACAGTGCGAAACTGGATCCGGGACGACCGTCCGTTTCTTGGCGTGTGTCTCGGCATGCAGGCGCTCTTCGATCATTCCGAGGAGGGAGGGATCGCCGGGCTCGGCGTTTTTCCCGGGCGCGTGATGCGCTTCCAGCGTCCGCGGGAGTTCAAGATCCCGCACATGGGCTGGAATACCGTGCGCTTCACGCAACCGCATTCGTCCCTGGCGCGCGATCTCAAGGAGGAGGGGGAGAGTTTCTACTTCGTGCACAGCTACCACTGCGCGCCGGCCGACCCGGCGCTCGTGCTGGCCGAGTGCGACTACGGCGGCACGTTCTGCGCCGCGATCGGTCGCGGGCGCTGCTTCGCGACTCAGTTTCACCCGGAAAAGAGCCAGGCCCGAGGCCTGCAGATCTACCGCAACTTCGCCGCGGTCGCGTCCTAGGGTTCGCCCGTGGAGTCACAGCGCCGCCAGAGGGTGGGCCCGTTGCCGGGCCGATGCGGCAATAGGTGTCGGACTGCCCGCTTGACCGTTATTTTCGCAAGTGACTGGTGGTTTCGGTAAGTTGACTTGAGGTTTCTCCCTCAGCGCCTACGGTTCGCGTCCCTTGACATCAGCGGGCGCAGCCGACTTCGCGTTTCTGATGGCCGAGAGCGACCCGTTTCACGACTGGCCGCTCGCGGTCGCGTTTCTCGTTGTGGGCGGCGGCATCGGCTTCCTGGTGGTCTGGGCCCTGACGCGCCATACGCGGCGCACGGCGCACGAGCAGGCGGCCGAGTTGATCGAAGTGGCCCGGCGCGAGGCCGCGGTGGCCGCGGAGGAGACGAAGCAGAAGGCGGACGTCGAGATCCAGGAGAAGCGCGCGGAGTTGAACCGCGAGTTCGACCGCCGCGAGATCGAGAGCGACGTGCGGCTGCGTGAGATCCGAGCGCACGAGGAGTCGCTGGCACTGCTGGACTATCAGCTGGAGCAGCGGCAGGAGCGCTTGAACCGCGAGAGCGCGGCGGTGAAACAGGCGCGCGACGCAATCCGCGCCCTTTCGAAGAGCGTGCGCAAGCGGCTCGAGGGCGTGTCGCAGCTCGACGCGGAGGAAATCCGGAAGCAGTTGCGCGAGGAAGTGCTGCTCGAGTGCCAGGACGAATTCCGCGCGCTGCGCCGGGCCACGATGGAAAAATCCGAGCAGGAGCTGCAGAACGAGGCGCGGCGCATCCTGATCGCCTCGATGCAGCGGATATCGAGCCGTCCGAACAACGATCTCACGGCGACGATCGTGCAACTGCCCACCGAGGAGATGAAGGGCCGGATCATCGGGCGCGAGGGCCGCAACATCAAATCGTTCGAGTCGGCCACGGGTGTCACGCTCCTCATCGACGAATCGCCCCAGATGGTGCTGATCTCTTCGTTCGACCCCGTGCGCCGCGAGGTCGCGCGCACCGCGCTCGAGGGGCTGGTGAAGGATGGGCGCATCCATCCGGCATCGATCGAGGAGTTCGTGAAGCGCGCGCAGGAGGAGATCGAGCTGGTCACGACCCAGGCGGGCGAGGACGCGGTCGGGCGGCTCAACATCAACGGCCTGCATCCGGAGATCATCAAGCTGCTCGGCCGGCTGAAGTACCGGTTTTCCTACAACCAGAACGTCCTCGATCACTCGATCGAGACCGCCTACCTGGCCTCGCTGATTGCGAGCGAGGTCGGACTCGATCCCAACGTCGCGAAGCGCGCCGGCCTGCTGCACGACATCGGCAAGGGCGTGCCGGGCGAGCTCGAGGGCAGCCACGCCGTGATCGGCGCGGAGTTCATCAAGCGGTTCGGCGAGACGCCGATCGTGGTGAACGCGGTCGCAGCCCACCACGAAGAGGTGAAGCCCGAGACCGTCTACGCCGGCCTGGTGATCCTCGCCGACACGATCTCGGCCGTCCGGCCCGGCGCGCGGGCGGAGTCGATGACGAGCTACATCCAGCGGCTGGGCCGGCTGGAGAAGCTTGCCCTGTCGCTTGACGGCGTGCAGCAGGCGTTCGCGATCCAGGCGGGACGCGAGATCCGGGTGGTGGTTTCACCGCAGGAGGTGACGGACGACCGCGCGCGGGAGATCGCGAAGGAGCTGCGCACGCGGATCGAGGCGGAGCTGCAATACCCGAGCACGATCAAGATCACCGTCATCCGCGAAAGCCGTTTCACCGAGACGGCGACATGAGGCGGTTCCCGGCGCCGGCGGCCGGTGCGGCGGGCCCCGATCCAACTTCGACTTTGATTCCGCGTGATCCGTGTGTTCCGTGGGCTCCCATGGTTGATCCGAAGATCCTCGAGACGTTTCCGAATCCCGCCCCCCAGCGGGACTACCTGATCGAGCACACGCATCACGAGTTCACCTCGCTGTGCCCCATGACGGGACATCCGGATTTCGCGCACATCACAGTCCGCTACGTGCCGGACAAGACGTGCGTCGAGTTGAAGTCGCTGAAGCTGTACTTCCACGCCTTTCGCAACGAGGGGATCTTCTTCGAGGCGGCGACCAACCGGATCTGCGACGACCTCGGCCGCGCGCTGCGGCCGCGCTCGCTCACCATCATCGCCGACTGGAAGGCCCGCGGCGGATTCTCGTCCCGCATCACCGCGGAGTGGACGAGACCGAAGCGGAAGTGACGCCGCGCGCTGCGGCAGCGGCAGCGCCCGGAAAGGTGGAGCGGCTTGTCCCCAAGCCGCGACGGACCGGTCCATCACCCGTCAGCCCGCCTGGGGACACGGGGCTCCACCGCAACGGCATCGTTCCGGCTCAGCGCGGATTCAACGCCGCCATCACCTGGGCGTGAAGCTCGGGCGTCGCGCACGCCACGGTGGACTGCGCGGGAAACGGCGCCCCTCCCTGCCAGTCGGTGATCACGCCGCCGGCGCCCCGGACCACGGGCACGAGCGCGGCGATGTCCCACGGGTTCATGATCGGGTCGGCCGCGATGTCCGACCAGCCACTCGCCAGCAGCAGGTAGGCATAACAATCGCCCCAGGTCCGCACGAGGCGCGCGCGACGCTGCAGGGCATCGTAGGCGGCGCCATCCTGGTATCGGGCCGGCGTGAGCGGGTCGCTCGTGAGCAGGGTGGCCTCCTCGATGCGCGTCGTCGGGCGGCAGCGGACGGTCTGGCCGTTGAAGGTCGTGGTGGCGCCGTCGCCCATGAGCAATTGCCCGAGCACCGGCTGGTGGATGCAGCCGAGGATCGGCTGGCCCTGGTGGAGGAGGGCGATGAGGGTGCCCCACAGCGGCAGGCCGGTGATGAAAGACTTGGTGCCGTCGATCGGGTCGAGGATCCAGACGAACTCGGCGTCCGGCCGCTCCTCGCCGTATTCCTCGCCGATGATGCCATGCCGGGGAAACTGCCGCGCAATCCGCGCGCGCATGAGCTCCTCGGCCCCGCGATCGGCCGCCGTCACCGGAGACTCGTCGGACTTCCGCTCCACCGCCACGTGTGGCTGGCGGTAGAGCGGCAGGATGAACTCTCCGCTCGCGCGGCACAGCTCCGTCATGAAGGTGCGGTAAGGCGTCAGATCCACGGTCGCGAACCTTGCCGGCTGCGCCCGGCGAAGACACGGAAAAAGGCGCGGCCTGCGATGGGGGATGGCCCAAAAAGGCTCGGTTTCGCGGGCTCCGTGTATTCCGTGGATGACGTGGGTCACTCCTGGATCGAGCAGCCGGTATTCTTCGTCGACTTCGAGGGCAGCCGCGTGTCCGGGATCCTCGAATACGGCGTCGTCACGCTGCTGCAGGGCGGGATCGTCGACACCCGCACGCGCCTCTGCCGGCCGCTGGCTCGCATCCCGGCGGAAGACACCGCGGTCCACGGACTCGACGCGGCCGTGCTCGCGCCCTGGGCGCCGTTTGCCGAGGAGTGGGAGTACTTCGCCGGGCTGAGGGAGCGCGGGCCGCTCGCCGCCCACTACGCCGGCGTCGAGAATGCCCTGTTGAAATCCGTGTGGCCGTATCCGCGCCGGTCGCCGGATTTCGCCCGCCCGGGCGAGTGGGCTGCCGATTGGGGGCCGTGGATCGATTCCGCGCGGCTGTACGGGCAGCTCTTCCCGACGCTGGATTCCGGCCGGCTGGAGGCGCTCGTGGCCGCATTCGGCCTGGAGGACGAACTCGCCCGGGTCGCCGCCGTGTGCCCGCCCGAGCGCCGCCGGTATCATTGCGCCCTCTACGATGCGCTGGCCGGCGCGCTGCTCCTTTCCCGGCTGGCCCGCGACCCGCAACTCTCCGGCCTGTCGCTGCTGCAGGTGCTGGCCCTAAGCACCCTGGATCCGCGCAAGCGCGACGCCCTCCAGCAAACCGAGCTGTTCTGAACGTGCGGCGCAGCCTTTCGCGATCCAATATCGGTGTAGTCTTCCCGCCCGATTCCGATAGGAACGGGAAACGCCTTCCCGCCATGCGACCCTTTGCCCTCCGCCTTGCCCTGCTCGCACTCACCCTGGCCGCCGCGGCCTGCCGGAAGCCGGCGGAGAAACCGGCGGCGGCGGTTCCCGCGGAGAAACCCACCGTCGCCGTGGTCGAGGGCGGTCGCAGCGCGCATTTCGCCGCGGTCAACCGTCACCTCGAACTCGGCGGCACGCTCTACGGCTACGTGGATGTCGATGGCGATGTGCTGAAGCTCGCGGGCGAACTGCAGGCGTTCATCGGCGAGATCGGGAAGAGCGAGCCGGCGGCGGGAATCGTCGCCCGGCAGAACCTCGCCGAGATCGCCACCCTCATCGGGCTCACCGACGTGAAGGCCATGGGCGTGAGTTCCGTGCCGGAGGGCGACGGGTTTTTCCGCAACCGCCTGTTCCTTTACACCGGCGGCGAGCGCCGGGGTCTGCTCGCCGCGCTGGGCGGCAGGGCGGGACCGTTCCGGCACCTCGCGCTCGCCCCGGCTGACACCGCCTTCTACGGCGAGTCGGAGATGGACCTCGGCATCCTGTATCGAACGATCAAGGACGTCGTGACGAAGGTCGCCGGCGAACCGGCGGGCAGCCAGATCGAGGCGACGCTGCGGCGCGCGGGCGAATCCGCGGCGATCTCGATCCTCGACCTGATCTACGGTCTGAAAGGGCGCACCGCCGTCGTGCTGCGGGTCGATCCGGAAAAGACGCTCCGGCTGCCGGGGCGCGACGGCCCGGTGGTGCCGGCATTCGCCGTCGTCGTCGCCATCGAGGGCATCGGGCAGATCGTGGAGCCGGCCCTGGCGCGGTCGCGCGACCTGAAGCGGAGCGAGGCGGGGACGGCCCGGATTTTCGAACCGGTGCGGCCGACCGGGATCAACGGCCTGCAGCCGGTGATCATGGTGGACGGAACGACGCTGTTCGCGGCGACCTCGCTCGCGTTTCTCGGGGAATGCCGGGCGGCGTCGGGCGGCCTGGAAAAGTCCCCGGAGTTCCAGCAGGCGCTCGGGAAGCTCGGGGCCGAAGGCAACGGTCTCACCTACGTCAGCCCGCGGCTGTTCGCGCGCGCGAAGGAGATCGAGCGGCTCAACCCCAGCCTGCCGCCGCGGGAGAAGTCGCTGCTCGCGTTCCTGCTCAACCAGCTGCCGCATTCGGAACGGCCGCTGGTCGCCGTGCGGACGAACCTCGACGACGGCATCCTCGTGCGCTCCAGCCTCAATCGCTCGATGAAGCAGGACGTCGTCGCGCTCAGTATCTACAATCCGGTGACGATCGGACTCGTCGCGGCGATGGCGGTCCCGGCCTTCCAGAAGACGCGGGAGGCGTCGCAGGAGAAGGCGGTGCTCAACAACCTGCGCATGCTCGCCGCAGCGGCCGACCAGCATTACCTCGAGTCCGGCACGACGACGGCGACCTACGACCAGCTCGTCGGACCGACGCGCTACATCAAGGTGCTGCAGCCCGTCGCCGGGGAGAACTACCGCGCCCTCCGCTTCCAGCAGGGCCAGCCGCTGCGGGTGCGACTGCAGAACGGCAGGATGGTCCAGTATCCTGCGCGCTAGCTCCCCTGACCGGGCAGCCACGGCGCCGTCGGAATTCACCCGCTCGCGGGCTTCGCGGTTTGGTCTTTGCACCCTTGCGCTTCGGTCGCGGGGTCGCGACGCTGGGCGGTTCCATGGCCCTCGTCAGTCTCCTCGATGTCAGCCTGAGCTTCGGTGGCGCGCCGCTGCTCGATCGTGTCAACCTGCAGATCGACCGCGGCGAGCGCGTGTGCCTGGTCGGGCGCAACGGCGCCGGCAAGTCGACCCTGATGAAGGTGATCGCCGGCGAGCTGAAGCCGGACGACGGCCAGGTGTTTCGGTCGCCGCCGGACGCGGTCGTGGCGACGCTGCGGCAGGAGGTGCCGGCCGGGCTGGCGGGCACCGTGCAGTCCGTGGTCGAGGGCGAGGGCGGCAGCTACGAGGAGCACAACGACTGGGAACGGCATGACCGCGTGGAGCGGCTGATGGAGCAGATGGGCCTGCCGCCCGCGGCCGAGTTTGCCTCCCTCTCCGCGGGGCAGAAGCGGCGCGTGCTGCTCGCCCGCGGGCTGGTCGAGGAACCGCAGCTGCTCCTGCTCGACGAACCGACCAATCACCTGGACCTCGAGTCGATCCGATGGCTGGAGGAGTTCCTGCTCGAGTGGGGCGGGGCGCTGCTCTTCGTCACGCACGACCGGGCCTTCCTGCGCAAGCTGGCGACGCGGATCGTCGAGGTCGACCGCGGGCGGCTGATCGGCTGGTCCTGCGATTACGACACCTTCCTCGTGCGCAAGCAGGCGGTGCTGGAGGCGGAGGAGGTGCAGCGGGCGCAGTTCGACAAGAAACTCGCGCAGGAGGAGGAATGGATCCGGCGCGGAGTGAAGGCGCAGCGTTCCCGCGCGCAGAATCGCATCAACGCCCTCAAGGCGATGCGCGCCGAACGGGCGGCCCGGCGCGAACGCACCGGCACGGCCAAGCTCGCGGCGCAGGAGTCGGAGCGGTCCGGTTTCAAGGTCGTCACGTGCGAGAACGTGAGCTTCCGGTACGACGACCGCTGGATCGTGCGCGACCTCAGCGTGCGCATCGAGCGCGGCGACAAGATCGGCATCGTCGGGCCCAACGGCGCCGGCAAGACCACGCTGCTGCGGCTGCTGCTCGGCCAGCTTGCGCCGCAGGCGGGCACGGTGGAGCCCGGCACGCGGCTCGAGATCGTGTACTTCGACCAGTTGCGCGCGCAGCTCGACGAGACGATGCGGGTGCAGGACGCGGTGGCCGACGGCAACGCCACCGTGACGATCAACGGCCGCACGCGCCACGTGATCTCCTACCTCGAGGATTTCCTTTTCGAGCCGGCCCGGGCGCGGACGCCGATCCGGGCGCTGTCGGGCGGGGAACGCAACCGGCTCCTGCTCGCGCGGCTCTTCACCAAGCCGGCCAACGTGCTCGTGCTCGACGAGCCGACCAACGACCTCGACGCCGAAACGCTGGAGCTGCTCGAGGACCTGCTGGTGGAGTTCGGCGGCACGGTGCTGCTCGTCAGCCATGACCGGGCATTCCTGAACGAGGTCTGCACGAGCCTGCTGGTGTTCGAGGGCGACGGTCGCGTGTCCGAGTACATCGGCGGCTACGACGACTGGCAGAAGGAGCGATCGCGGAAGCAGGCTCCGGCCGGTGGCTCGGTCCCGCCCCGCGGCGGCGAGAAGCGCGGTGAGCCCGCGCCGCCGGTTGATGCCGCTGCGGGCGTGAAAAAGGCGCGCAAGCTGAACAACAAGGAGCGCGCCGAGCTGGAAGCGCTGCCGAAGCGGATCGAGTCACTCGAAGCCGAGCAGGCGGCGCTGACGGCGAAACTCGCCGATCCGCAGTTCTTCAAGAAATCCGCCGGCGAGGTGACGCAGGCCACCTCGCGCCTGCACGAGATCGAGGCGGAGCTCGCCCGCGCGTATGCGCGCTGGACGGAGCTGGAAGGGTGAGGCATCGGAGCGCGGCCGTCCCCGGCCACCTCGCAAGCACGGCGGCCGGCGACCGCTTCGCTCCCCGGAGGGCGACTATTTCCGGTTCTTCCGCCCGCCGCCCTTCTTCTGTCCGCCACTGCTCGGCGGTTCCGTGTCGGGCGCGTCGGATTTCGGCAGGAACGCCGCGAGCTCGGCCTTGCGCGCGGCGAACTCCGGGCGGGCGGCCAGGTTCACGTATTCGTTCGGGTCTTTCACCTCGTCGTACAACTCCTCGTCGCCGTTCGCATAGCGGATGTACCTCCAGCCGGCGGAGCGTGCCGTGTGATTCTTGTAGCGGTAGGTGGTGACGGCAGGCGTTTCCCAGGTGGCGGCCGGGTTGGCAAGCAGCGGGCGCAGGCTGCGGCCTTCCGCGTGACGCGGCGTGGGAATGCCGCAGAGGTCGGTGAGCGTCGGGAAGATGCTCATGAAATCCACCGTGCGGTCGCAGGTGGTGCCCGCGGGTGTCATGCCCGGGACAATCCACATGAGCGGGGCGCGAGTGGCTTCCTCCCAGAGCGCGAATTTGCGCCAGTGGCTCTTTTCGCCGAGGTGCCAGCCGTGGTCGCCCCAGAGCACGATGATGGTGTTGTCGCGGTAGGCGGAGCGGTCGAGCGCGTCGAGCAGCCGGCCGAGGTTCATGTCACAGTACGCGATGGTGGCGAGATAGGCCTGCACCGCCTCCTTCCAGCGGCCGGACTGCACCATCGCCGCATGGTCGCCTTCGGGCCGGGCCATGCGCACCCCGGCGGGCGGCACGTCGGCCAGGTCGGTCTCGAGGTGGGGCGGCAGCTTGATGCTCTCGAGCGGGAAGAGGTCGAACCACTTCCGTGGCACATTCCAGGGCATGTGCGGTTTCTGGAAGCCCACCGCGAGGAAGAACGGCTTCTCGTGCTTCCTCTGCAGCGAGGCGATGCCGTAGTCGGCGATCGCCCAGTCGGGGATTTCCTCGTCCCGGCAGTCCAGCGGCGCAAACTTGATCCCGCCCACGCCGTCGCTCTGGCCGGCGGGCACGGGAGGGTAGCGGCCTTCCTTTTCCATGTAGTCGTCCCACTCGGTCGGCCGGCGGTACGCTTCGTGGTAGATCTTGCCCGAGCCATGCACGTAGTAACCCGCCTGCCGGAAGGCGGTGGTGAGCATCTTGTCGGGGGCGATCAGCGGGCGGAAATCGATGTTGTTTTCGTAGACGGCGGTGGTCGAGGGGCGCATGCCCGACATGAGCGCGGCGCGGGACGGATTGCACGAGGGCGACGCGCAGTAGGCGCGGGTGAACGACACGCCCCGGCGCGCGAGCCGGTCGTAATTGGGCGTCTTGGCCTGCGGATTGTGCCCAAAGTATCCGACCCAGTCGCGGAGGTCGTCGACCGCGATGAAAAGGACGTTGGGCTTGGCAGGGAGCGCGGCGGCCAGGCGGACGGCGGCGAGAAGGAACATCACCGGCAGCAGCCGGGAAAGGTGGCGCGTATTCATGGGGCGGGGGCAGCCTGCGGTGAGGGACGGGATGCGAAAAGGGGAAAGTGCGCCGGACCGCGCGCCAGCGGGCGTCCGGCCGGCGGCGGAGAAAAGTGAGTCGGAGTTTCCACGGAACTTCGCGGCGTGCGAGGCGACTAGCGGGCCGCGAGGTGGCGCTGGCTCCGCCGGCAGCCGCTTTTTCTCGCGCTATCGTCGTTGCCGCCCGAACTTTTCCTCATGCTCGTCTCCTTGTCCCTTCGTTGCCTCCCGATCGCCGCGGTGTTTGCCAGCTTCGGGGCGGCAGGCCCCTCCCTGCATGCGGCGCCCGCCAATCCCGCTCCCGTGTTGCTGAGTCCATT
This sequence comes from uncultured Opitutia bacterium, assembly GCA_937952235.1. Taxonomy (GTDB): domain Bacteria; phylum Verrucomicrobiota; class Verrucomicrobiia; order Opitutales; family Opitutaceae; genus ER46. The sequence goes on from CALFZM010000069.1 coordinate 15,661, forward strand.
TGAAGTCACGAGTCCGGCCGACCAAGGCTACCGCGTGGCCGCCGCGATCACGGGGACCGGCACGGCCGGGCTGATCAAGGACACGCCGCTCAACATCAGCATCGTCAGCCAGGAGCTGATCGCGGACCAGGCGGGCAACCAGTTGATCGACGTCCTCCGGTCGGCCAGCTCCGTGGCCCTGCAGGTGAAGGACGAGTGGATGATCCTCATCCGCGGCTATACGGGGCCGCAGTTCGTCAACGGCCTCCCGGCCGGCCAGGGCCTCACGCTGTACGACGTCGATCGCGTCGAGGTCGTGAAGGGACCCAACGCCGTTTTCGCCGGCATCTCGAATCCCGGCGGCACGGTCAACCTCATCAAGCAGAAGCCGAGCTTCGTCCCACGGCATTCCCTCGATGCGAGTTACGGGTCGTTCGACCACAAGCGGGTGGTGTTCCGCAGTTCGGCGCCGATCGTGCGGGACCGGCTGGCGTACAGCTTCGTCTACGGTCTCACCGATGAGCAGAGCCACATCGATTCGATGTTCACCCGCGAGCGGTTCTACAGCGGGGCGCTGACCTGGCGGCCGCTGCAGGGGCTCTCGTTCACCGCGCGTTATGCCGACCTCGATCGCGACGCCGGACGGCGTCCGCACACGGTCGTCAGCCACCCCTTGTTCCAGGAGCGGGATCGCGAGGCCATCCGGCTCTTCGACCAGCTCGGTTTGCCGCGTCCGGCGGCGTACCCGCAGGTGGAAAACGGTTTCGTGCGCAACGCCGCCGGCCAGCCGATCGTGACGGGGCGCACCGTGCCGGAGACGGTCGACGCCTTCATTGCGCGCACGCTCGGGCCCAACGTGCCGCCGTACCCGGGCGTCTTCTCGCGCGATTTTTTCCCCGACGACGCGTTCAACTACAACGGGCCCGACGGCCGCGACAGCTACCAGAACAAGCTCACGTCCCTCGAGGGCGAGTGGGTTGCCTCCCGCGAATTCGCGCTGCGCGGCGTCTTCCAGCAGGTCGACAGCCACCGGATGCGCCGTGAGTTCAACGGCCTCCGCCCGGTCGCGGGCCAGCGGATTCGCAGCTCGATCTCCGACTTCAAGCCGGCGGCGGTGACGTTCTCGGCCAAGCTCGAGGCCGTGTACAAGCGCGACCTCCGGGCGCTCGGCAAACACGACTTGCTGGCCGGGTTCCAGCATGATGGCGGCAAGGACATGATCAGTCCCAACACGATCGCGACGTCGCGGGTGCTCAACTACGATCCTTCCACGGGCCCGATTCCCAGCCTGCTCCAGCTCATGCGCGACCAGTACGGCCCCGACTACCATGAACCCGGCGTCGTGCGGAAGGGCGGCGGGCACACCAATGCGTACTACGGCGTGCTGCAATCGTCCTTCCTCGGCGACCGGCTGCGGACGCTGGTCGGCGGCCGGCAGGTGACCAACTACCGTCCGACCGACGACGATCGCAACGGCATCGATCAGGATTTCCGCCTCCGGAAAATCCTGCCGCACTATGCGGCACTCGTGCGCGTGCTGCCCGGGATCAGCCTGTACGGCAGCTTCAGCCGCACCTTCGTGCCGCAGCGGCAGCAGACGGCCGATCTCGCCGCGATCCGCGCGAGCCAGGGAGATCCGACGTCGCCCGGTTACCGGCCGCCCGCAGTGGTGCCGTTCCGCTTCCTCTCCTCCGACCAGCTCGGCCGCGGGTGGGAGGCGGGTTCCAAGCTCGAGTTCCAGGACGGGCGGCTGTTCGGCACGCTCACGTATTTTTCCAACCAGGAATCGGGGCGGCTCGACGTGGATACGGCCAACCAGGTCCTGTATCAACTCCCCGGCGCGACGGTGCGCACGCCCGGCGGCCAGACCCGGACGAAGGGCCTCGAGACCGAGTGGGTGTGGACGCCCGACCGGAACTACCAGGCGCTCGTGAGCGCGAGTTACTTCTTCAAGAAAAACGAAGTCTCGAACCTTTCCGACGCGCGTGAAGTCGGCTCGCACCTGGAGTCGGTGCCGCGCTTCACCGTGAACGTGTGGAACAAGTACACTTTCATCACGGGGGCGCTGAAAGGCGCGTACGTGGGCGGCGGCATCAATGTCCTCGGCGAAACGTATATGCACCCGAGCTGGACGATCCCGATCAAGAGCGGGACCGTGGCGTTGTATGACCTCGTGGTCGGCTACGAGACGAAGCTGGGTGACCGGCCGGTCAACCTGCGGCTCAATGTCCGCAACCTCTTCGACAAGCATTACCTCAACGGCACCTTCCAGTACGGCGAGCCACGGACGATCCTCGCGGCGGTGGGAGTGAAGTTCTGAGCCAGCGAGGGTGGAGCCGCCTGTCCCCAGGCGGCTGACGTGCGACGCACCGGTCCGCGGCGGCTCGGGGGCAAGCCGCTTCCCCTTTCGGTGCGGCCGATTCATGGGTGACCCAACGGTTAACTGCATGGTTTCGGCTGAACGGGAAAGGTCCGGCGCGGTAGCGATGCCGACGACGAAGGCGCCTCCGCGACCGGATCGTTGGCCGGAAACGACAAGCGCCCGGCGGAACGCCGGGCGCCTGACGGCTCACGCGGTTCAGCGCCGCCCTGGTCCCGCACCCCGACCGGGGCCGTGCCCGGCGCGGGCTCCGGGAGCTGTGGCGACGATGGCCTTGAATTCGTCCGCTTTCAGCAGTTTCGGCTCATAGGTGACGCCGCGCGCCTGAAGTGTCCCGACGAAGGCCCGCAGGTGATGGGTGGACGCCGTGCGCAGCGCGGTGACCGTGGCCTTCAAGGCCGGGCTGTCCGTCGCGGCGAGCAGCGTGTCGAGGTCGACGATGTCCTGCTCCTCCACGAACGCGCCGGCGCGCAGCGCGCTGTCGGGAGATTCGAGCCCCAGCGCGAGCAATGCCTCGAACCGCAACTGAACTTCCTCACTGTCGAAGCGGCCCGCCGTCGCCGAGGGAGCCGGCATGCCGGCCCGCGTCGCGAGCTGCCGCAGCACCGCTTCGTGCTGTGCCTCGGAACGCGGAATCATGCGGAAAGGCTGGAAGTCCCATTTCTGCCCGAAGCTCTGGTAGAGCTCACGCGCCATGCGCTCTTCGTCGATCTGGAAGCGCAGCGCCGCTTGCGCGGCCGGACTGAGGATCAGGGGAGTCGCGTCGGCCGCAGCCGGGGCGCCGGCGCCTGGCGCCGTGATACACCCATCCTTGGCACATTCCCCGGCTGCGCAGTCGCCGGCGCCGCCAACGCAGGTGCCGGCGGGACATGCGGCCATCGGGCCACCGGAGGAGACAGGTCGCTGGCTGGAAGCGGGACCGCGCGCCGCCGCGGCGAAAACGAGGGCGGCGGAAGCGGTGGCGAGGAAGGCGGCGAGGGGGATCAGTTTGGTTTTCATCGAGTGAATCGGGTTCACTCGGAGAAACCCCGCGCCGGCCTGGTTATTACCGCAGGGTGAAAAAAAGCGCCCGCACCTTCATTTCTTTTCCGCCTTCGCCTTCAGGTATGCGTCGACCAATCCCCGCCGGTACGCGAGCCGCGCCTCCGGCGAGAGTTCCTGCATCCGGTCGTGAATCTCGGCGCGACGCTGGGCGGTGGCGGCCGACATCATCTCGCGCCAGGCGTCCTGGATTGCCGGCGGCATGCCTCCCCAACCCTGACGCAACGACTCCCGCTGCCCCTCGGGAAGCTGGCGGAACTTCTCGATCTCCGTGCGGAGCGCGGCGCGCTCGGCGGGCGACATGCGGCGGATGCGGGCGATCACTTGCGCGACCTGATCGAGGGCGGCGTCGTCGAGCCCGAGGAACTGTTCCACGGCGGCGAGTTCCTTCAGGTCGGCGGCCGAACGCGCGGCTGGCGCGACATCGCCCGCCGGCAGCGGGCGCAGGACCAGGGAGGCGCAGCACAGGGCGTAAAGGAATGTTTTCATGGGAGCATCAACCGCGCGGGCGTGAGGGTGCGGGCAGGTGGAGCAGCGCGTCGCGGTTTTCCGCCTCGAGCAGGGCCGTGCCCCGGCTGAGGACGGAGTCCATGGCGAACAGTTCGGCGAGCGCCGGCGACGGTTCCGCCGGGGGGAGGGGGACGTCGGGGCGGAAGAGCAGGATCGCCAGCGTCGCGGCCAGGGCGATGGCGCCCCATCCGAGCCAGGCTACCGGCCACGGAAGACGCCTGGTTTGCGCCGCGGTCGGGCGAAAGTCGCGTTTCAGCGCCAGCCAGCGGGCCTCGAACTCGGGCGAGGTTTCCCGGTAGCGCCGGGCCAGCAGGGAATCGAGCGGGTCGTCGGGACGCGGATTTTCGGTGCTCATGGTCGGACCTCCATTTCATGCTTCAAGTTCTGGCGCGCGCGATGGATGAGGACGCGGAAGGCGTTTTCGGACCGCCGCAAGGCGGCGGCTGCCGTGGGGTAATCGAGACGCTGTTGCAGGATAAGCAGGAGAGCGGTGCGCTGTTCCTCGGGCAGTCGGAGCAGCGCGGCTTGGAAGGACTCTTCGAGCTCCCCCAGGTTTCTCGTGCCGTCAGGCGTGGCGGCCGACAGCGATTCCAAGAGATCCGGTGGCGCCGGTTGGACGGGATGACGGCCGCGGCGCCGGTATTCGTTCCGCACCAGGTTGCGAGCGATGTGAAAGAGGAACGTGGCGAACCGGGCCGTCGGCCGGTAGGAGGCCGCCGACCGGTGAAGGCGTACGAAGACCTCGAGGGTGAGATCCTCCGCATCCGCATGCGATCCCAGGTGACGGTAAAAGAAACTCAGCAGGGGACGCTTCCATTTCGCGAAGAGGAGATCGAGCGCGGCGGGGTCGCCCGCGGCGACACGCTCGAGCCAGAGGGCGTCCTCTTCCATGGGTACGGCGGCATCTGCCGCCGGGGATGCCTCGGGAGCTGGCATCAGCCAGCGAAGCAGACCGGATGGCAGGTAAGAAATCGCGCGCATGATCTCCGCAGTAACAACCCCGCGGACCGGAGATTATTACCCGAAGGGCCGGGAAACCAGCATCGAATCCCCATCCACGGTCCCGCGGCGGGCTGGAGTCAGCCGAAAGCCGGGGTGGAGCCGCCTGTCCCCAGGCGGCTGACGTGCGACGCACCGGTCCGCAGCGGCTGGGGGCAAGCCGCTCCACCCTTTCGTGCGGTCGCTGCGTCTGGCTCAGGCAGGCCGGGAGGAGTCGACGTGGAGGGCGGCGATCGGAAGGTAGACGTTGACGGTCGTGCCGCGGTCGGCGGCGGAAAGCACCTGGATGCCGCCATGGTGACCGCGGATGATGCCCAGGACGGCGGCGAGGCCGAGGCCGCGTCCCGCGAACTTCGTGGAGAAGAAGGGCTCGAAGATGCGGGCGACGGTCGCGGCGTCCATGCCCGCGCCGTTGTCGCTGACGGCGAGGAACACGTGGTTGCCGGGCGTGAGGCCGTACTCGTGGGTGAGGGTGGCGATGGTGTCGCGGCTGAGATGGATCACGCCGGTGGCCAGCGTGATGATCCCGGCCTGGTTGCCGATGGATTCGGCGGCGTTGGTGACGAGGCTGATCACGACCTGGCGGAGCTGGGCGGAGTCGGCAAGCACCGGGGGCAGCGACGCGGCGAGCTGCCGGTGCAGTTCGCAGCGCTCGCCCAGCGAGACGTCGAGCAGCGGGTTGATGTCGCGGACGAGCGCGTTGAGATCGAGCCGCTGGACGACGAAAAGGCTGCGGCCCGAGTAGGCCAGCATCTGCCGGCACAGCTCGGCGGCGCGCCGGCCGGCGGTGTCGATCTGCTGCAGGTAGAGCAGCACTTCGGAATCGCGCGGCAACTCGGAGCGGGCGAGCGAGGCGTTCCCGAGGATCCCCGCCAGCAGGTTGTTGAAATCGTGCGCGATGCCCCCGGCGAGCACGCCGAGGCTTTCGAGCTTCTGCGTCTCCTGGAGCTTCCGGTCGATGTCGCGCTGCCGGGCTTCGGCGGCCTTCTGCGCGGTGATGTCGCGGGCCGAGACCGAGATCCCGACGATGCGCCCGGCCGCGTCGCGGATCGGCGACATGACAATCGAGACGGAGATGCTGCGGCCATCCTTGTGCTGGCGGACGGTTTCGAACGGCTCCACCGCCTCGCCGCGGCTCGCGCGGCTGAGGGCCGCCGCTTCCTCTTCCACCCGGTCGGGGGGCAGGAGCCGGGTGATCGGCTGCCCGAGCATTTCCGCGGCGGTGAAGCCGAAAATCTTCTCGGCCGCGGCGTTCCACTCGGTGATGACGCCCTCGAGCGTCTTCCCGATGATCGCGTCCTGGCTCGAAGCCACGATCGCCGCATGGCGGGCATGGGCCGCGGCCGCGGTTTTCAGGACCGTGACGTCCTGGAACGTGGCCACGCTGCCGGACACGCGGTCGGCGGCATCGCGCAGCGGCACCGCGTTGGCCAGCACCTCGATGCGGGTGCCGTCATCGCGGACGATCGTCTCCTCGAAGTTCAGCACGGGCCGGTTCTCGCGGGCGCTGGTCTGCATCGGCAGGTCGTCGGGCTCCAGCGGTTTCTCGTCGCGGAGCACCTGGAAGTTCAGGGGCGCGTCCTGTTTCTCGGCCGACTTGGAGGCATTGGCCGCACGGTCGACTCCCAGCATGCGGGCGAGGGCGTTGTTGGTCCGGATGAAGCGGCACTCGGCGTCGTCGGCGATGCCCACCCCGACCGGGAGCACGTCGAACAGTGCCTGCAACTCGTCCACGCGGCGCTGCAGCAACTGGTTCAGGCGCGTGATCTCCGCCTCGGCTTTCAGCCGGTCCTCCCTCCAACTGGTCTCCGCCGGCGCGGGCGGCATGGCTGTGGCCGGCGGGGCCGGGGCCTTGCGTCCAAAGGCGAGCATGCCCGCGCCGCCCACCAGGGCCGCGAGCGCCTTCAGGCTCCCGGTGAGCGTGTGCTGCGCGTGCCAGATGGTCCACACCTCCGCGAGGGACGCCAGTGCGCACCCGACGAGAAAGGCGGCGCCGAGCCGGCCGAGGCCGGCGCCGGAGCGGCCGAGCCGCCATGCGAACAGAACGCAAACGATGGCGAGGGCGCCGCTGGACAGGGCGTGCAACCAGAGCAACGGGGGCGACCAGCCATAACTCTGGCCCAGGGGGGCGGGCGCTTCACCGGGCAGGAGGGCGAGCAGGGCGTGCATGCGGGAAGGAGACAGGGACGGAAAGGTGGGGCAGCGGCGCGAAGGGGACCGGCTGCATTGATCGGATGGATACGGCCCGGCAGGGGAGCGGGCGAGAACGGAAGCGGACGGACCGCGACTTTCTTGGCGGGGATGCCGCGGAAGGGAGGCGCGGTCGCGTCAATTCCCATTTCGACGCCGGGTCGAGATATGCCGGTTGCCAAGGAACAGAGATTCGCCTTGTCCCAAGGCGCGCCCGCCGGGCCCTTTCCCTCCCCCCATGTTCGCCTTCGCCGTCACGATTTTCGCCGGAGCCTTCCTGCTGTTCCAGGTGCAGCCCCTGATCGGCAAGTACATCCTGCCCTGGTTCGGCGGCAGCCCGGGCGTCTGGACCACGTGCATGCTGTTCTTCCAGATGCTGCTGCTGGGTGGGTACGCCTATGCGCACGTCGTGAGCCGGAAGCTCAAGCCGCGGACCCAGGCGGCCGTGCATCTCGTCCTGGTGGCGGCCGCGCTCGCCACCCTGCCGATCACGCCGGACGATTCCTGGAAAACCCATCCTGCCGGCGATCCGACCTGGCACATTCTCGCGCTCCTGGCGGCCAGTCTCGGGCTTCCCTACCTGGTGCTCGCCACGACGGGCCCGCTGATGCAGGAGTGGTTCCGCCGCACGGCACCGGGCGTCTCGCCGTACCGGCTGTATTCGCTCTCCAACATCGGTTCGCTGCTCGCCCTGGTCAGCTACCCGTTTTTCTTCGAGACCCGCTTCACGCGGCAGCAACAGGCGCAGTTCTGGTCCTGGGGGCTGCTCGTCTACGCCGCGGCCTGCGCTTTCTGCGCCTGGCGCCTGTGGCGCCTGCCCGCGCCGGCGGCGGAGCAGGAGGCGGCTGGCGAAGCGGCGGCCGAGGTGCTGCGTCCGACCGCGTACCAGCGGCTGCTCTGGCTCGGCCTTCCGGCCTGCGCCTCGATCCTGTTGCTCGCGGTGACCAACAAGATGTGCCAGGACGTGGCCGTCATCCCGTTCCTCTGGGTGCTGCCGCTCGCGCTGTACCTGCTTTCGTTCATCATCAGCTTCGACAGCCCGCGTTGGTATTCGCGGTTTTACTACACCCTGGCGCTGGTCGCCGCGATGGTCGCGGTGTGCGAGGCGCTGTTCCAGGGCACGGACATGGCGATCGTGCCCCAGGTGGCGATCTATTCCTCGGTCCTTTTCGCCGGCTGCATGGTGTGCCACGGCGAACTCTACCGGCTCAAACCCGATCCGCGCCACCTGACCTCGTTCTACCTGATGATCGCCGCGGGCGGGGCCGTGGGCGGGCTGTTCGTGGCGCTGGTGGCGCCCAACGTGTTCACCAATTTCTACGAGATGCACCTCAGCCTCGCGCTGACGGTGCTGCTGCTGGTCGTGATCGCCGCCACGGACCGGAAGGCGCTCAGTCCCGCGCGGTGGCGGGTGCTGTTTGTCGTGCTCGCGCTGCTGGCGGCGTACGGCATGAACGCCGGGCTCGACTGGCTCGTGCTCTGGTTCCGCGATCGCAGTCCCGCCGCCGGTTATCCGCTCTGGCGGTTCTGGACCTCGGTGCACCTCGGCGGGGTCCCGCTCCTGGGCTGGACCCTGATCGCGGCGGCGGCCGCGGTGCTCATCTGGCGGCGCCGGCGGGCAGCGCAGCCGCTCGACTGGCACCGGCCCGTCTGCGGTCTGCTCGGAGCCGGGCTCGTGGTCCTCGTGGTCGCGCTCGGCTTCCAGATCCGGGACGGCCTGCGCGGCTCGCTCCACAGCGCCCGCAATTTCTACGGCGTCCTGTCGGTGTTCCAGTACGAGGAGGATCGCCCGGATTCGCATTACTACCTGCTCCAGCATGGCCGGATAACGCACGGCATCCAGTTTGCGGCGCCGGAGCGCGCGCGGATGATCACCTCGTACTTCGGGCCCTCGAGTGGGCTCGGCCTGGCCATGCGTCACTTTCCGAGGGAGCAGGGGCGGCGGATCGGCTTGCTGGGCCTGGGCGTGGGCACCATCGCCGCCTACGGCCGCAAGGGAGACACGCTGCGGATCTACGAGATCAATCCCCAGGTCACGGAGATCGCCGCCAAGCCCTTCACTTACCTCGCCCACTCCGACGCCAAGGTCGAGGTGGTCATGGGCGATGGCCGGCTCTCGATGGAGGCGGAGCCGCCGCAGCAGTTCGACATCCTGATCATGGATGCCTTCAGCAGCGACGCCGTGCCGGTGCACCTGCTCACCCGGGAGGCGTTCGAAATCTACCTGAAGCACCTCAAGCCCGACGGCACCATCCTGGTGAACATCTCCAACCGCTACCTCGACCTGCGGCCGGTGGTGGAGAACGCGGCGAAGCACTTCGGTCTGCAGTCGCATCACGTGGACAGCGCGGACGGCGGGTACGACGAGGAATCGGGCGGCGGGTGGTGGCTGTATGCCGCGACCTGGATGATCCTGAGCCGGAACGAGGCCTTCATGAATCACGAGTCGCTCCGCCAGGCGGCGAGCCCGCCCGACGCGCGGCGCAACGACATCCCGCTCTGGACCGACGACTACACGAGCATGTACCGGATCCTGCACTGAGCCGGCCTCAAGCCGTTGGCCTTCAATTCAGCCGTGACAACGGCCGCACTGAAAGGTGGAGCGGCTTGTCCTCTCAAGCTGCTGCGGACCGGTCCATCGCACGTCAGCAGCCTGGGGACAGGCTGCTCCACCGCAACGACATCATTCCGGCTGAGCCAAGGCGGCGCCGCGGCGCCTCCGGTCCGCCGGTCGACTTTAGTGCCATGGCCGCGACCCTTGCCGCCGGACGCCGCGGCTGCACGCTCGCGGCATGCGCCTTTCCCTGATCGTTCTCCTGCTCGTGGGTGCGGGCGCGGGCTCCGCGCTTGCTGCGGCCCAGCCCGCGACCTCGCTCATCCGCGCCGGCTTCGCCGAGCGCGACATCACGCCGGGCATTGGCATGGAGCAGCCGGGCGGCTACGGGAAATCGTTTCACCGCACGTTTCACGATCCCTGCAAGGTGCGCGTGGCGGTCTTCGACGACGGGAAGCGCAAGGTCGCGCTCGTCGGCACCGACACGCTGGTGATTCCGCGCCCCATCGTGCTCGAGGCGCGACGCCAGATCGAGCGCGCCACGGGCATCAAACCCGAGGCCGTGATGGTCGGGGCTTCGCACTCCCATTCATCCGGTCCGGTGGGCATGGTGATGCCCGGCGAGTACGACGGGGCCTCACCCGAGGTGCAAAAGCTCGCCTACGAGGAATCGTCGACGGCCGATGCGGGTTTCCTCATTCGCGTCACGCAGCAGATTGTCGAGGGTGTGAAGGCGGCGCACGCGGCGCTCGTGCCGGCGCGGGTCGGGTTCGGGTACGGCCATGAAGACAAGGTCGGCTTCAACCGCCGGCTGCGGATGCGGAACGGCCAGTCCTGGAGCCACCCGGGGGCGATGAACCCCGATATCGTCGGCTACGCCGGCCCGATCGACCCCCAGGTGGGTGTCGTGGGGGCGTGGGATCTCAACGGCAACCTGCTCGGCACGATCGTCAATTTTGCCTGCCACGCGACGACCAATCCCGGCGGCATCTCGGCCAACTGGCCCTATTATCTCGAGCAGACGATCCAGGGGGCGCTCGGCACGCGGGCGCCCGTGGTGTTCCTGCAGGGCGCGTCGGGCGACATCACGCAGGTCGACAACCTCAGTCCGTACGCGCGGCCCGGTCCGCAGGAGTGGGCCCAGTTCGTCGGCGGCCGGGTCGGCGCCGAAGCCGTGAAGGTATTGCTGTCGATGGCGAAGGGGACGGAGGCGCCGCTGGACGCCCGGCAGCGGGTCTGGCAGATCAAGCGGCGCACGCCTGCGCCCGAACGCGTGGCGAAATGCCGCGAGATCGTGGCGGCGGGCCGGAGCAAGAGCGATGCGACCGTCTACACCTTTGCGAAGGAAATCCTGATGCTCGACCACCTCGTCACCAGGGAACCCGCCGTCGAGGTCGAGGTGCAGGCGATCGCGGTGGGGCCGGCGGTCTTCGTGAGCAATCCCGCGGAGTACTTCGTGCAGTACGGGCTCGATATCAAGCAGGGCAGCCCGTTCCCCTTCACCTTTCCGGTCGAACTGGCCAACGGCATCGTGGGCTACGTGCCCACCGAGGAGGCGTTCAGCGAGGCGGGGGGCGGTTACGAGACGCGGCTCACCGCCTACAGCAACCTCGAGATTTCCGCCGGACGGCAGTTTGCCGACACCGGCATCGCGCTCGCGCGCGCCATGACGCCGGGGAAAGTGCCCGAGCGGCCGCGGCTGCCGGCGCCCGGCACGCCCTGGGGCTATGGCGCCGTGGCGCCGGAGCTCAAGTGAAGCGCGCCCGCCGGCGGACGATCGTCGCACCCGCGGGCTGACGGCGCCGCGTCTTCCGGCGATCGATGGCAGGATTCATGAAGGTGGAGCCGCCTGTCCCCAGGCGGCTGACGTTCGTCGGACCGGTCCGCAGCGGCTTGAGGACAGACCGCTCCTCCTGGCAGCGCGACTGCAGGGCTGCGGCCCAGGGCAAGTTCGATACGTCTTTGGCCCAAACCAAGACCCAAAGTCGCAAAGGAACGCGAAGTCTCGCCAAGTTTTCCCTCGCGAGTCTTTGCTCTCCCTCGCGTCTTTGCGTTTCGGATCCCGCCTCGAGGGACGACGACTTGGCTTGATGCGCTCTATCGCTCCGGATCGTGGCGGGCGACGGGGCTCGCGGTGGCGTCGGGCGTGAGATCGAGCGTGAGGTGGAACACGCCAAACGACCGCAACTGGTTGCGCCCCTGGCTGGCGCGGACGGGTGGCTGGACGGAATCGAGGTCGATCCGGTTGACCCCCGGAATCAGCTCCACCTCGCAGTCGACCACCTGGCGCTCGGCAAGGAGGCGCGCCGTCGCGGCGAGGCGGCCGTTGAGCCGGACCGCGAGGTCGCGTTCGCCGGCACTGGTCAGGTCCAGTCGCAGCCGCGCACGGACGGGTTCGTCCAGCGGATTGAAGTACGACAGTGCCGCGTCGCCGTACGCCCAGCGGGGTTCGTTGGCACGGGGCGAATGCCATCCCCGACCGAAGGTCGGCCGGCGCGCGAGCGGCTTTTCCGGGTCGCCCTCGGGCCGCAGCAGCACGGCCACCTGGGCATGGTCGGGACAGTCGAGCCGCTCGGTCCGGCCGGCGGCGGCGAGCTCGCGCAGCAGTGCTTCGCCGCGGTCGGCGAAGGCGTCGCGGTGAAAGTAGACCGCGCCGAAGCCGTAGCGTTCGAGCCGAGCCACGAGATCGGCGGTACCCAGGTCGGCCAGCTCCCGCTGCCAGTGGCTTCGGCTCCGGCGGCGGAGGGCGCCGTAGCTGAAACAGAGGGAACGGGTCGCGAGGTAAGGGCGGAAGTACGTGTAGTCTTCCAGCCGGTGAGGAGGCGTCGCTTCGGGGAAGTCCAGCACCGGCAACTGGAACACCATCGCGCCCGCCGGGAGCCTCGCTTCGAGCCGCTGGCCGAACGCCTGGTCGGCGGCGACGCGGGCAGCGATCTCACGCTGGGCGTCGAGCCCCGCGCCGCGCGGCATCTGATCCGCCAGACCCAGGCCCAGCGCCAGCGCCGCGAGCCCGGCGGTCAGCCAACGGGGCCGCCCGGCCGACCAGCGGCTCAATTGCAGCGCCAGAAAGATCAGCACGAGGGCGGAGAGGAAAATGCTGAAGCGGGTGGTCGCGCGGAAAACGACGAGGCCCGTGAGGAGGGCGAAGAAGTTCGTCACGCCGCCGAGGGAGGAGAAGGTCACGATCCAGCCGGCGGCGAGCGCCGGCGCGGGCGGCCGCTGCTGCCGCAACAACCGCCGGATGCTGGCGATGCCCAGCCAGATCAGCCCCGCGACGCCGGCGAGGCCGAGATATGACATCGAGGACTCGCCGCTGCGAAATTCCGACCAGTGCAGGTAGCGTTCGCCGAAGTCGGCCAGGAAGCCCCAGCGATGTCCCGGCGGCGGCACGAGCAGCTCCAGCGGCTTCATCGCGTAGAGTTCGGTGCCGGCGTAGTTGCGGACGAGCGGCGAGACCGCGGCCGTGTCGCGGCTGAACGCCCAGAGGTGCGATTCGAACGCGGCGAAACATGCGAGCGCCGCGCCCAGGGCGAGTCCACCCGTGACGAGGTTCTCCCGGCGGCGCTGGCCGAACCACTGTGCGACCAGCGCCCAGCCCATCAGTTGGAGGAACAGGAACAGCACGTACGGATTGCCCGCGCCGATCGCGGCGGCCACCGCCACGCAAAACCACCCGGTGGGTGCGCCCGGCCGGAGCCGCCGGCTGCCTGCCACCAGCGCGCTCGCGAGCAGGGCGAGGGGCACCGTCCACGAGAAAATCAGGAACAGGTGGGAGATCCCGCGCTGGAACGTCTGCAGGGTGAACGCGAACAGCAGCGCCGCGGCGAACGCCCACTCCCAGCGCGCCCGCAGCCAGCGGGCGCAGCCGTAGAGCGCAAGGGCGGCGGTGAGGTTGGCGAGCAGGAGGGCGAGGTTGGCCGCGGGAAAGACGCCGATGGCCCGCGCGAGCTGCCCGATGCCCCAGAGCAGCACGATGTCGGAGGAGGGATACGCATTCCAGTTCGCGCCATGCGGCGCGCCCAGCCGGCTGATGACCTGCGGCCGGAGCGGGGCCGCGTCGCCTTCCGCGGCGGCGGCGATGCGGGCATAGATTTCCAGCGCATCGCCGCCATAGATCGTTGGCAGCGCCCAGCTCGCGGGCGACCAGCGGTCGTAGTGGGCGCACCACACCAGCGTCGTGACGCACAGCAGCAGGCCGACGCGCCAACGCGCGGCCAGGGCCGAGGCAGAAATTCGCAGCAGACGTCGCACGGGGGTGGCTGGACCAGGGGCAGCGACAGCCGGGGAGAAGCCGGGCGCGCCCGCTGGCTTCAACGTTCCGCGACTGACATTGCTGTCAGGCAACGGCCTGCCTTCCCGCACCGGGTCGGTGGCTGCTGCGGGCTTGCCGTGGCGTCCCGGGAGCTTGCTAGGATGCGGGCCGGCCATGGCCAAGTCGCTGCTCACCTCTCCCTTGTACGCCGGGCTCGACCCGGTGGAGTTCGAGCGGATCGTCCGGGAGCAGCCGGTGCGGGACTATGCGGCGGGCGCGATCGTGCTGGCGGAAGGCGCGGCCAACGATCGCATCCACGTCATCGAGTCGGGCGAACTGGCGGTATGGAAGGGACCGGTGGGGGCGCCCGGCGGCTTCAAGATCGCCGAGCTGCGGGCAGGGGACTGTTTCGGCGAGATGTCCGTGTTACGGCGCCAGCCGGCGACCGCGTCGCTCGTGGCGGTGACCGCGGCGCGCATCCGCGAAATCGAGGCCGGACTGCTGGCGGGCAGCGAAGGGGCGGGCGGGGGGCGGGTGGCGTTGAACCTGGCCCGGATTCTCGTCGACCGGCTGACCCGGGGGACGGAGGCGTTGCAGGAAAAGCACGCGGACGAAATGCGGGCCAACGCGCGGCTGATGTCCGCGCTGATGATGGTGGGCCGCACGCTGGTGGCGTTGTCGCTGTATGTGTTCCTGCTGCCGGTGGCCGGCTGGTTGAAACCGGTGCTGCCCTCGGACAGCCTGATCTCCTTCGTGGTGATCGTCGGCCTCGGCCTGATGACCTGGACGTACCAGCGCAACTCAGGGCTCCCCCGCACCGACTTTGGGCTCAGTTTCCAGCGATGGCCGCGACAAATCCTGCGTGGCGTGCTCTGGACGCTGCCCTGGCTCGCCTTCGCCGTGCTCGTCAAGGCTGCCTGGCTGGAAGCCAACCCGGACGGTGGCCGGCTGATCGAACCGGAGCGCGCGATGAGCACTGGTGCGAGGGTGGACTGGGGGCTGTGGGCGCTCTTTGCGCTGGGTTATGTCTTGCTGAGCTTCGCGCAGGAATATGTCCGCGCCGTGGTGCAGGGCGCACTGGCGCTCTTCTACCGCAGCGTGCGCGAGCACGAACGGTGGAAATCGCTGCTGATCGCGAATCTCATCTTCGCCATCCTTCACGTGCACCTGAGTGCGACGTTCGCGCTGCTGTCGTTCCTCGCGGGGCTGCTCTGGGGCTGGATTTTCCAGCGCGAGCAATCGTACCTCGCCGCCGCTTCCTCGCATGCGCTTTCCGGCGTGTGGGTGGTCTTCGTGGTGGGCGTGCCGTACTGAAACGCCCGACTTCCTGGTGGAGCGGCTTGTCCTCAAGCCGCTGCGGACGGGTCCGTCGCACGTCAGCCGCCTGGGGACAGGCGGCTCCACCCACGGCATCGTTCCGGACCAGCCGCGGTGTGCGCCGCCAGCGGGGACCAATCGCGCCAACAAAAAGGCGCCGTTCGCGGAGGAACGGCGCCTCGAAATGTCTCGTCCGTCAGAGCTTCGACAACGCCTGGTGCAGGTCGGCCTGCAGGTCGGCGACGTCCTCGATGCCGATCGAGAGGCGGACGTAATCGGGCGACACGCCCGTCGACTTCTGCTCCTCGGCCGTGAGCTGGCTGTGCGTCGTGCTGGCGGGGTGGATGGCGAGCGACTTCGCGTCGCCGATGTTGGCCAGGTGGGAGAAGAGCTTCAGCCCCTCGATGAGCCTGCGGCCGGCCTCGTAGCCGCCCTTCACCCCGAAGCCGAGCAGTCCGCCGTATCCTCCGTTCAGGTACTTCTTCGCCGCGGCATGATTGGGACTCGACTTCAGGCCGGGATAGTTGACCCACGTGACGCGGTCGTGCGCCGCGAGGAATTCCGCCACCGCCAGCGCATTGGCGCAGGTGCGCTCCATCCGCAGGTGCAGCGTCTCGAGGCCCTGCAGGCCCGTCCAGGCATTGAACGGCGAAATGCACGCGCCGATGTCGCGCAGGAGCTGGAGACGCATCTTCAGGATGTAGGCGACATTGGCGCCGCCGGCGGGCGGGAAGCTCTTGAACGCGTCCCAGTGCACGAGGCCGTGGTAGCTCGCATCGGGCTGGGTGAAACCGGGGAAACGCCCGCGGCCCCAGTCGAAATTGCCGCCGTCGACGACAATGCCACCGATGGACGTGCCATGTCCGCCGATGTACTTGGTCGTCGAATGGACGACCACGTTGGCCCCCCATTCGAACGGCCGGTTGAGGTACGGCGTGAGGCAGGTGTTGTCGATGATGAGGGGCACGCCGGCCTCGCGGCCGATCTTGGCCACCTCTTCGAACGGGAAGATGTTGAGCGCCGGGTTGCCCAGACCCTCGCCGAAGAACGCCTTGGTGTTGGGCTTGAGCGCGCGTTTGAAGCTGTCGGGATCGGAGGCGTCGACGAAAGACACCTCGATGCCGAGCTTCGGCAGGGTGTGGTGAAAGAGGTTGTAGGTGCCGCCGTAGAGCTGCGAAACCGACACCAGATGATCGCCGGCGCCGGCGAGGTTGAGGATGGCGTCGGTGATCGCCGCTTGCCCCGACGCGTGGGCCAGGGCGCCGCTCCCGCCCTCGAGCGCGGCGATCCGCTGCTCGAACACGTCGGTCGTGGGATTCATGATCCGCGTGTAGATGTTCCCCAGCTCTTTCAGGGCGAAGAGATTCGCGGCGTGCTCGGTGTCGCGGAACACGTAGCTGGTCGTCTGATAAATCGGCACGGCGCGCGACCCGGTCGTGGGGTCGGGCGTC
>CALFZM010000070.1 GCA_937952235.1 uncultured Opitutia bacterium
GCCGCTGCAGTTCAAGGAGGGCACGACGGCGCAGACCCTCAAGCTGGACGGCAGCGAGACGTACGACGTCATCGGCCTGAGCCCGGCGCTCAAGCCGCAGCAGGATCTCACGCTCCGGATCACGCGAAAGGATGGCGTGGTGGAGATGCTGGCGGTCCGGTGCCGGATCGATACGCCGATCGAGATCGATTATTACCAGCATGGCGGCATCCTGCCGTACGTGCTTCGTCAGATCGTCGCACGCAGCTAAATCCGTCGATTTGCCCGGGGAGGGCGGTGCAGGCCGTGCCGTTACTCCTCGTGCACTGACGGTTGCGCCGGGGTGGCAAATCCGCCCCTTGCCCGCCCGGCGAAATCGGTAACCTTTCTGTCATCTTTCCCGGTCCCTTCACCTGCATGAGCGAGAGCGCCAACAAGCCCGTCTTCATGGTCGATGCCCACTCCGACCCGGTCGTCGTGCGGGTGGACGGCCGGGCGAGCTTCCAAAACAGCGGCTGCCTGCGCGATTTTGTCACTGAGATGCTGTCGCGGGGAAAGACGCGGTTTGTCCTGGATTTCCAGCAGTGCGCCAGCATGGACAGCACCTTCCTCGGCGTGCTCGCCGGAGCCGCGATCGAGCTGCGCAAGCGGAAGCCGGTGGGTAGCATCGTGGTGACGCGCGCGGCGCCGCGAAACCTGGAGTTGATGCGCAACCTCGGGCTGCACCGGCTGCTCACGATCGATGCCGGGGAGGCGGCGGGAAGCCTGGCCCGCTGCGACACCGCCTTGGAAAGCACGCGCGCCAGCGAAGTGGACAGCGCGCGCATGGTGCTCGAGGCACATGAGAAACTCGTCGAGGCCGACGAGTCGAATCGGACGAAGTTCGAGGACGTCCTGAGCTTTCTGCGGAACCGGGTCGACGGGAAGTAGGGTGCGACCTCTGGGGCGATTCCTGCCCCAAGAAACCGTCGTGTTGGCTTACACGGTGTCGGATTCCCTACCATATTTGTGGGGTTGGCAGGGTCCGAGGTGAGAAGGTTCCAGGATAATTTCGTTTTTAGTGTATTGTGGATCAGGGCCTTAAATCCCATGGGGTAATCTCCTGGTATGTGAGGTGCTTTACCTAGGGCGCTTCGTAAACGCATCTGCGTGCGCGCGGCTTTTCCTCGGTCACCCAAACGTCGGTCTAGCTCTATGAAATCCACCTCCTCCGTCAGTCGCTATTCGGCGCTGGCCCTCGGTCTGGCCTTTGGCCTTACCGGCGCCCAGGCTGCCTTGGTCGATCTCGGCCCCGGTTCCTTCACCCCGGCCGCCACCGTCATCACGTTCAGCGAGCAGGCGCTCGGCACCGTCAACCCCAGCTATTCGCTGGCGGCGGGCAGCCTGGGCACCGTGAACGTCGACTTCGCTGCCTCCTTCGTCGGCCAGACGATCACGGGCGGCGGCGTCAAGACGCTCACCGGCAGCCCCACGGGACCGCTCACGCTGTCGAACGCTGGCATCACCAAGATCGTCAACGACGGTGCCGCGCCGACGAGCCCGGTGCTCTCGGGCGATCCGACCTTCAATGGTCCGATCTCCGTGCTGTTCTCCGTGCCGGTGGCGGCCGTCGGTCTTTCCGGTGGCTTCTTCGACGCGGTCGGTGGCACCACCATCACGGCGTTCGATGCGAACGGCAACACGCTCGGCTCGATCACCAACACCCAGACGGGCATCGAGTTCTACGGTCTCGCTGACTCCGGCGGCGCGGCGGTGATCAAGGGCATCTCCTTCTACATCACGGGCAACGAGCCCGCGGGCTTCGGCATCGACAACCTCACCTTCGGTGGTGCGGAAGTCGTCGTGGGCCGCGTGCCGGACACCGGCTCGACGCTCCTGCTCTTCTCCGCCGTCCTCGGCCTCTTCGCGGCTTTCCGCCGCCGGCTGCTCGCCTGATTTTCAGGTACCGCAGGCCCAACGTCTGAACACTTAGTTTGCGGGGCACGGATTCACGTCCGTGCCCCGCATCTTTTTTGGGGACCGGTGCAGTGCCCCTCCCGGCGAGTGCCCGGGTGCGTCCCTTCGGCGGCGGACCGTGCCAGAATACGGTTTGCTTCGCCGGACTCCCGGCGCTCACTTTCACCCTCCACATCATGTCGTCCGCCGTGCCCGCCTCTCCCCTCGATCGCCTTTCCCTGCCTGACGCCGGCGGGCATTTCGGCCGTTACGGCGGGGTGTTTGTCCCGGAGACGCTGATGACGGCGCTGCAGGAGCTGGGCGCGGCGTATGAGGCGGCGAAGCAGGATCCGGAGTTTCACCGGGAGTTGCGGCACCACCTGAAGGAATTCGCCGGCCGGCCGACGCAGCTATATTTCGCCGAGCGGCTGACGCAGCACTGCGGCGGGGCGAAGATTTACCTGAAGCGGGAGGACCTGCTGCACACGGGTGCGCACAAGATCAACAACGCGCTCGGCCAGGCCCTGCTGGCGAGGCGGATGGGGAAGAAGCGCGTCATTGCCGAAACCGGCGCAGGCCAGCATGGCGTGGCGACGGCGGCGGTGTGCGCGAAGTTCGGCCTCGAGTGCGTGGTCTACATGGGCGCGGTCGACATGGAGCGCCAGGCGCTGAACGTCTTCCGCATGCGGCTCATGGGCGCCGAGGTGCGCGGGGTCGAGGCGGGCCAGAAGACCCTGAAGGAGGCGATCAACGAGGCGATGCGCGACTGGGTGACGAACGTCCGCGGCACGCACTACATCCTCGGTTCCGCCCTCGGATCGCACCCCTATCCGATGATGGTGCGGGATTTTCACCGGGTGATCGGTCAGGAGGTCCGGGAGCAGATTCTCGCCCGCGAAGGGCGGTTGCCCGATGAGCTGATCGCCTGCGTGGGCGGCGGATCCAACGCCATCGGATTCTTCTTCGACTTCCTCGAGGAACCGGCGGTACGGCTCGTCGGCGTCGAGGCCGGCGGCCGCGGCATCCGGCGGGGCGACCACGCGGCCCGCTTCGAGGGCGGCAAGCTCGGGGTCCTGCAAGGCTGCAAGACCTACATCCTGCAGAACGACGACGGACAGATCGAGCTGACGCACTCCGTGAGCGCAGGCCTCGATTACGCCGCCATCGGTCCCGAGCACGCGTTCTATCGCGATCGCGAGCGCATCGCGTTCGCCCACGCCTGTGACGACGAGGGGATGGAGGGTTTTCAGCTGTGCTCGCGG